>CAYXPI010000068.1:0-18711 GCA_964467005.1 uncultured Limibaculum sp.
CAGGCGCCCCGGCGCGGGATCTTCGGCGGGCGGGGTGGCCTCGGCGCCGAGCAGAGCGGCGAGAAGCGCCGCCGCGGCGACGAGCCCGGCCGGCGCCCGCCCCTGACGCGCGGCGGCCACGGGGCCCCCGGCCATCGCCAAGAGCCCGATCACGAACCGCGTGAAAACGAGGGCGACCACCCCCGCCCCCCCGAGCACGAGCGCCCAGGAGATGCCGCGGAGCGCGCCCTCCGGAAGCGCCGGGACGAGGATCTGCGAGACATGCCAGGCCAGCGCGTCGAGCGCCGCGACCCCGCCCACGAGCCAGGCGGCGACCGCGGTCTTGGCACCGGCGCCGGTTGCGAAGGCGGCCTCCGCCACAGCGTGCCAGGGCTGGCCGCGCGTGTCCGGCGCGCCGATCACCGCGTAGTCGATCCAGAAAAATCCGACGCCGATCGCCGGCACGCCGAGGAGGAAGAGCGGCCAGCGGCGGAGAAGCGGCCCCGCCATGCCCGGCCGGGCGAGGCCCCTCAGCCCGCGCTGGATGGGCCCCGCGAGGAGCGCGAGGCCCGCCGCGCCCCCCGCCAGCACCAGCCAGTGGGCGGGGCTCAGCAGCGCGCCCACGCCGAGGAGGAGAAGCGCCCCCGCGCCCGCCGCCAGCGCCTCGACCGCCACCACCCAGTGCCCGGGCCACAGCGCGCGGCGGAGGCGGCTGCGCGGCGCGAGCAGCCCGTCGAGCAGGATCCGGCGATCCATCTGAGCGGCCTCGATCCGGGCGACCCAGATCGGCCAGGCCACCGCCACCGCCATCGCCGCCAGCACGGGCGCGGGCGCGGCCAACACCGCCTGCGAGGCGAGCCAGAGCCCGCCCACACCCAGGGCGACCGCCGCCGCGCCCACCAGCCCTGACATCACGCCTCGGTTCGACATCGCGCGGACCACCCTCTCGCGTACCTCACTTTAATAACTCGACATAGGTCATTCATCAAGAAAAGGTTTTCCGAAGCATACCCCAGAGGCCTCGCGGGCGATCATCGCCTCCTCATCGGTGGGCAGGCGCAGCGCCACCCGCGCCGAGCCCGCCCGGGTGACGACGGGGCCGCCCATGCGGTTGGCCTCCGGATCGAGGTCGAAGCCGAGCCAGCCCAGCCCCTCGAGGATGCGGCCGCGGATCGCCGTCGCGCGTTCGCCGATGCCGGCGGTGAAGACCACGGCGTCGATCCCGCCGATGAGCCCGGCCATCGCCGCGATCTCCCGCACCGCGCGGCTCGTGAAGTGGTGCACCGCCCGGGCCGCCCGTTCGTCCGGCGAGGCCAGGAGGACGCGCATGTCCTGCGAGAGCCCGGAGAGGCCCAAGAGCCCGGCCTCGCGGGTGAGGAGACGCTCCGTCGCCGCCGCGTCGAGGCCACCCGCGCGCATGAGGTGCAGGACCGCCCCGGGGTCGATCTGGCCAGAGCGTGTGCCCATCACCAGCCCGTCCGTCGGCGAGAAGCCCATGCTCGAGCCCTGGCTGCGCCCGCCGACCAGCCCCGCCACCGAGGCACCGTTTCCGAGATGAGCGACCACGACCCGCCCCGCCGCGAGCGCGGGCCACCCCTCGGCCAGCCGCCGGGCGATGAAGGCGTAGGAAAGCCCGTGAAAGCCGTAGCGCCGGATCCCCGCCGCGTAGTGCCGGTCCGGCAGGGCGTAGGTCTCGTGCACCCGGGGCTGGGTGCGGTGGAACGCGGTGTCGAAGGAGCCGACCTGCACGGCCTCCGGAAAGGCCGCGGCGGCCCCGGCCACCCCGGCGAGATTGTGCGGCTGGTGAAGGGGCGCGAAGGGGGTCAGCGCCGCGAGTTCCTCCAGCACCTCGGGCGACAGGCGGACGGGGCCCGCATGGGTCGGCCCGCCATGCACGATGCGGTGGCCCACCGCGGCCACGGAGCCGCCGCCCCCTGCGTCGCCGATCTCCGCCACCAGAGCGGCAACCGCCTCGCGATGGCCGGTCTCGGGCGGCAGGGGCCGCCGCGCCGTCCCCTCGGCGCCGGAGATCGCGAGCCGCGGCGCAGCGCCCAGGCCCTCCACCTGGCCCCGCGCCCGCTCGGCCAGAGGCGGGCCCGCGGCAAAGAGCCCGACCTTCACCGACGAAGAGCCGGCATTCACCGTGAGGATCAGGTCTTGCATGGGCGGGTCCGCGTGGCCATTCCTAATCCGTATGCGCCAAGACCGCACGAGACACAACGCAGAGGCCCGGAGGTGACCCAGGAGGCCGACACGCTGGAGCGCGCCGCGGATCGTCGCGACCCCGTCTGCGGCATGCCCGTGACCCCCGCGGCCGAGACCCCCCGGGCCGAGCATGGGGGCGAGACCGTCTATTTCTGCTGCGAGCGCTGCCGGCAGCGTTTCGAGGCCGACCCCGCCGCCTGGCTGTCCGACACCTGCCCGGTGTGCGAGACCGAGGTGTCCCGTCCGCATGCCGCGGAGGTCGCGCGGGTGGGCCGCGCGCGCCTTTGGCTGAAGACCGAGGCCTGCGCCGAGGCCTTCCGCGCGGATCCCGAGGCCTATGCGCCCGAACCGGAGCCGAGCGCCGATGCGGGGCAGCGCCACATCTGCCCCATGTGCCCGGGTGTCGAGGCCGAGGGCCCGGCGGACTGCCCGGTCTGCGGCATGCCGCTCGAACCCGCGCGGCCCGACCCCGGCAACGCGCCCTCGCCCGAGCTTCGGGATATGGAGCGGCGGCTCGCCTGGTCCGCGCCCTTCGCCCTCGCGCTTTTCGGCCTCGAGATGGGCGCCCATGCCGGCCTCTCCCCCACCGGTCTCGCGCCGGAGCTTCGGGCCTGGATCGCGGGGGGCCTCACCCTGCCGATCCTCGCGGCCGCGGCGCCCATCTTCCGCCGGGCGCTCGCCTCGGTGACCGCCATGAGCCCGAATATGTGGACGCTGATCGGGTTGGGCGTCGCCGCGGCCCTGGCGCTCAGCCTCGGGCATCTTCTGTCCGGCGGGGCGGGCGACCTCGTCTATTTCGAGGCGGCGGGGCTCATCCTCACGCTCGTGATCCTCGGCCAGGTGCTCGAGGGCCGTGCCCGGCGGCGGACGGGCGACGCGATCCGGGCGCTCATGGCGCTGGCGCCGGACACCGTGATCCGCATCGGGCCGGAGGGGGCGGAGGCGCCCGCCCCGCTCGACGAGATCCGGCCGGGCGACCGCCTGCGTCTCAGGGCGGGCGACCGGGTGCCGGTCGACGCGCGCGTGGTCTCCGGCCAGTCCGCCATCGACGAGAGCCTCCTCACCGGCGAGGCGGTGCCCCAGGAGAAGGGCCCCGGCGACCGGGTGACCGGGGGCACGCTCAACACCCATGGCAGCCTGGTGCTCGAGGCCGAGCGGGTGGGCGCCGAGACGGTGCTGTCGCGCATCGTCGATCTCGTGGCCGCGGCGCAGCGGAGCCGCGCGCCCGTGCAGGCGCTCGCGGATCGGGTCGCGGGCGTCGTCGTCCCGGCGGTGGTGGCCGTGGCGCTGATGGCGCTGGCGGCGTGGGCCTTTCTGGCCGGCGACATCGCGCAAGGCGTGGCCGCGGCGGTCGGCGTCCTCGTGATCGCCTGCCCCTGCGCGCTGGGGCTGGCCACGCCCATGTCGATCGGGGTGGCCATGGGGCGCGGGGCGGAGGCCGGGGTGCTGGTGCGCGACGCCGCAGCCCTCGAAGCGCTCGCCACCGTCGACACGCTGGTGATCGACAAGACCGGCACGCTCACGCAAGGCCGGCTCGAGGTCTCGGAGGTCTGGGCGCCCGCGATCGGCGGACCGGCGCTCTTGGCCGAGGCCGCCGCGCTCGAGCGGGGGTCGGACCACCCCATCGCCGCGGCCATCGCCCGGGCGGCCGAGGCCGGCGGCCCGGAGGCCGAGGATCTCCGCGTCGTGCCCGGGCGCGGGGTGTCGGGCCGCATCGGCGGCCGGGCCGTCGCGCTCGGCAACCGGGCGCATCTCGTGGACGAGGGGATCGACCCGAGCCACCTCGACGCCGCCGCGGCAGAGCGCGAGGCGACGGGGCAGACGGTGGTGTTCCTCGCCCGCGACGGCCGCGCAGAAGGGCTCATCGCCCTCGCCGACCAGCCGCGGGAGAGCGCGGGCCCGGCCCTCGCGGCGCTCCGCGCGGCGGGGCTCCGCATCGTGATGGCCACGGGCGACGCCGAGGGCCCCGCGCGCCGGGTGGCCGAGACGCTCGGCGTCGACGCCTGGCAGGCCGGCCTCACGCCCGAGGGCAAGGCCGATCTCGTGGCGCGGCTCGCCGCCAAGGGCCGCCAGGTCGCCATGGCCGGCGACGGGATCAACGACGCGCCCGCGCTCGCCCGCGCGCAGGTGGGCATCGCCATGGGCGGCGGGTCGGACGCGGCCCTCGACGCGGCGGGCGTGACCCTCCTCGGCGGGGATCTCCGCGCTCTCCTCCGCGCCCGCCGGCTGGCCACCGCCACCCGCGCCAACATCCGGCAAAACCTCGCCTTCGCCTTCGTCTACAATCTCGCGGCCGTGCCGATCGCGGCGGGCCTTCTCTACCCGGTCGCGGGGATCCTCCTCTCGCCGGTGATCGCGGCGGCGGCTATGAGCCTCTCCTCGGTCTCGGTGATCCTCAACGCCCTCCGCCTCCGGACGCGCCGCCTCGATTGGGACCGGCTCGATTAGGAGTTGCGCGGCCCCGCCCCGCTGGCGATGCTCGCGTTGGCAGCAACGGCGGGATGGGATCATGCGGCAAATCAAAAAGATCCTGGTGGCCAACCGCGGCGAGATCGCCATCCGGGTGATGCGCGCGGCCAACGAGCTCGGCAAGCGCACGGTCGCGATCTACGCCGAGGAGGACCAACTCGGCCTCCACCGCTTCAAGGCCGACGAGGCCTATCAGGTGGGGCGCGGGCGCGGGCCGGTCGCCGCCTATCTCGACATTGCCGACGTGCTGCGGATCGCGCGCGAGAGCGGGGCGGACGCGCTCCATCCGGGCTATGGCCTCCTCTCCGAGAATCCGGATCTTGTGGACGCCTGCGCGGAGGCCGGGATCGCCTTCATCGGCCCCACGGCCGCGACGATGCGGATGCTGGGCGACAAAGCCTCGGCCCGGGAAGCGGCGATCGCCGCGGGCGTGCCGGTGATCCCGGCCTCGGAGGTGTTGCCGGACACCGAGGGCGCCTCGGAGACGCAGCTCGACGCCATCCGCGCCCGCGCCGAAGAGATCGGCTATCCGCTCATGCTCAAGGCCTCCTGGGGCGGGGGCGGGCGCGGCATGCGCCCCATCCAGGGGCCGGACGAGCTCGTCGCCAAGATCCGGGAGGGCCGGTCCGAGGCCACGCAAGCCTTTGGCAAGGGCGATGGCTATCTCGAAAAGCTCATCGAGCGCGCGCGCCATGTGGAGGTGCAGATCCTCGGCGACCATCACGGCGCGATCTACCATCTCTGGGAACGGGACTGCACCGTCCAGCGCCGGAACCAGAAGGTGGTGGAGCGCGCGCCGGCCCCGTATCTCACCCAGGCGCGGCGGGAGGAGCTCTGCGGCCTCGCGCTCAAGATCGCGGCCCATGCGGGCTACACCTGCGCGGGCACGGTCGAGTTCCTCATGGATGTCGACACCGGCGCCTTCTACTTCATCGAGGTGAACCCGCGGATCCAGGTCGAGCACACCGTGACCGAGGAGGTGACGGGCATCGACATCGTGAAGGCCCAGATCCGGGTGACCGAGGGCGCGACGCTGGCCGAGGCCACCGGCGTGCCGAGCCAGGCGGAGGTGGAGCTCTCGGGCCACGCCATCCAGTGCCGGGTGACCACCGAGGACCCGCGCAACAACTTCGTGCCCGATTACGGGCGCATCACCGCCTATCGGGGCGCCACGGGCTTCGGCATTCGGCTGGACGGCGGCACGGCCTATTCGGGCGCGGTGATCACCCGGTTCTACGACAGTCTCCTGGAGAAGGTCACCGCCTGGGCGCCCACGCCCGACGAGGCCATTGCGCGGATGGACCGCGCGCTCCGCGAGTTTCGGATCCGCGGCGTGGCGACCAACATCAACTTCGTGGAGAACCTCCTCAAGCACCCGTCCTTCCTGGATATGAGCTACACGACCCGGTTCATCGACACGACGCCGGAGCTTTTCGTCTTTCCCAAGCGGCGGGACCGGGCGACGAAGCTCCTCCGTTACATCGCGGAGGTGACGGTGAACGGCAACGCCGAGGTGGCGGGCCGCGCGCGCCTGCCCGCCCATGTGCGCCCGCCGGAGCCGCCGGCCCCCCGCGCGGCCGCGCCCGTGCCGGGCACGCGGGACCTTCTCCTCGCCCAGGGCCCCAAGGCGGTGGCGGACTGGATGCTGGGCGAGGAGCGCCTCCTCGTGACCGACACCACGATGCGCGACAGCCACCAGTCCCTCCTTGCCACGCGCATGCGCTCGCTCGACATGATCCGCGTGGCACCCGCTTACGCGACCAACCTGCCGGGGCTCTTCTCGGTGGAGTGCTGGGGGGGCGCCACCTTCGATGTCGCCTACCGATTCCTCCAGGAATGCCCGTGGAAGCGGCTCGTGGATCTCCGGGCCCGCATGCCCAATCTCCTCACCCAGATGCTGCTCCGCGCGTCCAACGCGGTGGGCTACACCAACTATCCGGACAATGTCGTCCAGCATTTCATCCGCCAAGCGGCGGCGTCGGGCATCGACCTTTTCCGCATCTTCGACCCGCTCAACTGGGTGGAGAACATGCGCCTCGCCATGGACACGGTGGCCGAGACCGGGCGGATCTCCGAGGCCGCGATCTGCTACACGGGCGACATCCACGACCCCGCCCGCGCGAAGTACGCGCTTTCCTACTATGTCGGCCTCGCCAAGGAGCTGGAGGCCGCAGGTGCCCACATCCTCTGCATCAAAGATATGGGCGGGCTCGTGAAGCCCGCCGCGGCGGATGCCCTTGTGCGCGCGCTCAAATCCGAGATCGCGCTGCCGATCCATTTCCACACCCACGACACCTCGGGCCTCTCGGCGGCTTCGGTGCTCGCGGCCTCGGCGGCCGGGGCGGACGCGGTGGACCTCGCCATGGACGCGCTCTCCGGCCTCACCTCCCAGCCGCCCATGGGCTCGGTGGTCGCGGCCCTCCAGCGCCAGCCGCGGGACACGGGGCTCGACCTCGAGGCGATCCGCGAGCTCTCCCGCTATTGGGAAGGGGTGCGCCGGCTCTATGCGGGCTTCGAGAGCGACATGCGCTCCGGCTCGTCGGAGGTCTATCTCCACGAGATGCCGGGCGGTCAGGTGACCAATCTCCGAGCTCAGGCCCGCGCCATGGGGCTGGAGGAGCGCTGGCCCGAGATCGCGCGGACCTATCAGGAGGTCAACCAGGCCTTCGGCGACGTGATCAAGGTGACCCCCATCGCCAAGACGGTGGGGGACATGGCGCTGACCCTCGTCGCCGCCGGGCACTCGGCCGCGGATATGGCGGACCCGGAGGTGGAGATCGCCTTCCCGGACTCGGTCGTCACCTTCTTCAAGGGCGAGGTCGGTCAGCCCCCCGGCGGCTTTCCGGAGGCGCTGCAGGCCAAGGTGCTGAAATCCGCCACGCCGATCACGGCCCGGCCCGGCAGCCTCATGCCCGCCGTCGATCTGGAAGCGAAGCGCCAGGAGGCGATGGCCGAGATGGACGGCCACACGGTGGACGACGAGGACCTCGCCTCGTATCTGATCTATCCGAAGGTCTATCTCGACTATATGGGCCGACGGCGGGATTACGGACCTGTCCGCGTGCTCCCCACCCCCACCTTCTTTTACGGGATGGAGCCTGGGCAGGCGATCGCGGTCGATCTCCGCCCGGGCGTGACCCTGGTGATCCAGCTCTCGGCGATCTCCGAGCCCGACGAGCACGGCGAGGTGAAGCTCTTCTTCGAGCTCAACGGCCAGCCTCGCACCGTGCGGGTGGAGGACCGGCGCTTTGCCGCGCCCGCCGCCAAGGCGGAGAAGGCCGAGGCCGGCAACCCGGCCCATCTGCCAGCCCCGATGCCGGGGGTGGTGGGGTCGGTCGCGGTCACACCCGGGCAGCGGGTGCGCGCGGGCGACACGCTCCTCACCCTCGAGGCAATGAAGATGGAGACGGCGATCACGGCGGATCGCGCGGCGGTGGTGGATCGGGTGGTGGTGGCCGCCGGCGCGCAGGTGGATGTGAAGGATCTTCTCCTGACCTTCTCGGACTGACGGCCAACCGGTGGCACCCTCCGCCCCGGCGCGGCCGCGTTACGCTTTGTTAGGCGAGTGTCACGCATACTCGACATGTCAAATGTCAAATCGAACGACGGATCCGTCCAGCTTGACGATCTAGGAACAGCGATGACCACGAAGACCGTCCAACGATCGGCCTCGCCCGAGGTCTTTCTCACCTTCCGCAACATGGAGGCGGCGATCGCCCAGCATCTGGACACGCACGCCGTCCGCCTCGATGTCCGCACCCGCCGTTTCCTGGCCGATATCCGGGATGCGGCCGGCGCGCAGGCCGAGCATCTGCGCGCCGATCTCTGGCCGGAGGGCTAGGAGGCCGCGGCGCGCAGCTCTGTGAGCCGCGCCCGGCCGAGGGGGAAGCCCCACATCATCCACACCGCCAGAAGCTTGAGGGCGATCGGCGCGCCGGCATAAAGCCAGGCGAGCACGGTGAGCGCGCTCTCGGAGTTGGCGCCGGTCTCCGCGGTGGCGTCGAACCCTGCGCCGGCCAGCAGCACGAGCGCGAGCCCCGAGGAGAGGGCGAGCGCAGCCTTGGTCGCAACCTGCCAGATGGCGAAGAAGAGGCCGGCGCGCGCCGCCCCGGTCGCCAGGCTGTCGGTCTCCACCACATCCGCTTGGATCGAGGGCGGCAGCACCAGATCCGCCCCGAGGGCCAGCCCCGTGAGCACGCAGATGGCCATGAAGGCGGCCACATCCCCGGGCCCGAGAAGGAGGGCCGCGGCGAAGACCGCGCAGGCGTAGATCATCGCGCCGGCCCAGACCCGATGCTTGTCGATCCGCTTGGCGAGCCAGCCCCAGAGCGGCACGCCCCCGATCGCCGCCACGAAGTAGATGAGGAGCAGGAGCCCCGTCTCCTCGGGCGCCGCGAGGCGGTGGTCGACGAAGAAGACAAAGAGCGTCACCGGCAGCCCGTTGGCCGCGCCGTTCACGAACCAGGCGGCGAGGAGGCGGCGGAAGGCCGTGTTCTCCGCCATCGCGCGGGCGCCGGCGCGAAGGCCGAGTCGCCCGGTGAGTCGCCGGGGCTCGCCCGCCGCCAGCACCGCGAGGAGGACGGCCGGCGGCGCGAGGGCCACGACGAAGATCGCCACCGCGCCGAGGCCGTCGCCGCCCTCGCCCGACAGGAAGTAGAGCAGGGTGGCCGCCAAGGTGCCGAGAAGGACGAAGGCCTCCCGCCATGAGGTGACCCGGGTGCGCCCGTCGTAGCTCTCCTCGATCTCGGCGCCCCAGGCGACATACGGGGTCTGCGCCAACGTCCAGCCGAGGGTGAGGAGGAAGAGCCAGAGGACGGCGTGCGAGAGCCCCGCATCCTCCGGCGGCACGAAGGCCTGCCAGGCCGAGAGGCAGACGAGCGGCACCGCGGCCACGATCCAGGCGCGGCGGGCGAAGCGCCCCGGCGTCCGGTCCGACAGCCAGCCGATGAGGGGGTCGCTCACCGCGTCGAAGAGCCGGATGAGGATGAGCGCGAGGCCGAGGGCGGCGAGGTCCACCCCCCGCTCGGCCGCGTAGAACGGGGCGAGGTGGCTGTAGACGGGCAGAAAGAGCGCGGCGAGCGGCAGGGCCGGCAACGCATAGGCGAGATGGGTGAGGGTCCGGCGCATAGGGCGCGAGATGGCCCCGGGACCCGCGGCTTCAAGCCGGGATCAGTACATCGAGGGCCGGTGCGCGCGGCGGGTGTTGCGCTCCTTGAGCCCGCGGCGCTTGCGCAGCTTCACCAGCGCCCAGTGGATCACCTCGGTCACGAGCCCCACCACGGCGGTCGCGCCGAAGCAGAGGACGAGGAGGGGCAAGGAGGCGAGCTGGTCGACCACCTGGGCCACGCTCTCGGAGATGATCTTAAAGACGAAATCCGTGTCCGTGTCGCCCACCCGCGCGGTCGAGTCGGCCGCGGCGAAGAAAACGAAGATGACCCCGGTGAGGACGAGGGTGAGGAACCCGGCCCAGATGCCGTTGGCCACCGCCACGATGCCGCCCCAGCCCTGCCGTTTGGCGAGGTTCACGAAACCCACGAGTGCGCCCGCGAAGGGCGCGATGGCCGCGAAGTCCGGGATCTCTTCATTCAGGAGAGCCGCCTCGGGCCGCGACAACGCCCAGTTGATAGCCCAGGCGACGAAGAGAGCGCAGAGAATGCGGAACACCAGCACCTGGCCATCTCCTATTCGCCGGCCCGATGCCGGCGTCGCTCGTCCCCGTCACCCGCGCCCGGGCCGATCCTCGCCCCACTTCAGGTCTCACGTCCCTCGCCGCAAGGCAACCTGTGTCACGTCGGTCGTCCCCGCCGCAAAGCACGCCGCGCAGCTCGCGAGGTAAAAATTCCACATCAGCTGGAATCGCCGATCGAAGCCGAGCGTCGCGATGTCCTGCCACCTCTCGTTGAACCGAACACGCCACTCGCGCAGGGTGCGCGAGTAGTCTTTACCAAACTCTATCGAGCCGGCCAAATCCAGCCCCGCGCGCTCGGCCTGGCGACGAAATTCCTGCGGAGAAGGAAGCATCCCGCCCGGAAAGATGTATTTCTGGATGAAGTCGGTTCCCGACCGGTAGCCCGCGAAAAGGTGATCGGCGATGGTGATCACCTGCATCGAAGCGATGCCCCCCGGATGCAGCCGCTCACGCAGCGTCGCGAAGAAGATCGGCCAATACTTCTCGCCCACGGCCTCGAACATCTCGATGGACGCGACGCCGTCGTAGCGGCCGGGTTCGTCGCGGTAGTCCCGAAGGCGGATCTCCGCGCGCTCGGCCAGGCCCGCCTCGAAGAGGCGCTTCTGCGCGTAGTCCCGCTGTTCGCGGCTCAAGGTGAGGCCGGTGACCCGCGCGCCGCGCTGGGCGATGGCGTATTCGGCGAAGCCGCCCCAGCCGCAGCCGATCTCGAGCACGTGCTGGCCGGGCTTGAGCTCCATCCGATCGCAGATCGAGGCGTATTTGTTCTCCTGAGCCGCGGTCAGCGTCTCGCGCCCGGGGGCGAAGAGGGCCGAGGAGTAGGTCATCGAGGCGTCGAGCCAGGCGGCGTAGAACGCGTTTCCGAGGTCGTAGTGATACGCGATGTTGCGCCGCGAGCCCGATTTCGAGTTGCCGCGCAGCCAATGGCGAAGGCGCTCATATGTGCGGATCAGCCCCGCGCCGGCGAAGCGCCGGCCCACGCGCTCGTTGTTCATGAGGAGAACGTCGAGCAGCGGCTGGAGCGCGGGCGTCGTCCACCAACCGTCGACATACATCTCCGCGAAGCCGAGCTCGCCCTCCCGGATCAAGCGGCCGAAAAAGTCCGGATTGTGCACGTCGATCCGCCCGCGCGGGCCGGGCTCGGTCCCCTCGGCGAGAAACACACGACCGTCGGGCAAGGCCACCTCGACGGCCCCGTGCTCCATCTCGATCATGATCGCGTAGAAGGGCTCGAACCACCGCGGCAGGGCGGCTTGCCCCTCGGTGCTTGCAAGAGCCATTCTCTCACCTCCCTCTTCTCAGGCGTGTTAGCGTGCCGGCCATTGGGGGACCAGCCCTATTTCGCGCCCGTGGGCGCGCCGGAGAGGCCCGGATAGGGCCCCCGATAGCGGTGGAAACGCGCGCCCTTCAGCCAGAGCTTGAGCGCTTGCCAATGGATCGCGGCGATAACTTTGAGCGTCATGAGCGGGTGGGCGGCCCAGGCGCGGAAAAGCTCGGCATCGCTGAGCGCTCGGCGCCGGCCGGTCTGGGTGGCGATCAGCCAGTCGCGCTCCCCGTCGCCCTGGCGGATCCGGAGCGCGAGCCGCGCGCCCGGCGGGCGGAGGGTGAAGGCGTAAGCCTGATCCATCCCGATGAAGGGGGAGACAAAGAAGCCCTTGCCGTGGCCATGGCGCACCGTGCCGTCCGCATCTGCCGAGGCCGGCAGCGCGTAGGCGTGCTGGTCGCCGAAGGTGTTCTTCACCTCGTACACCACGCTCTCGAGCCGGCCCGCGCGATCCGTGCCGAAATAGACCGAGAGCGGATTGAACGCGTAGCCCAGGATGCGCGGGAAGGCGAGGAGCCAAAGCCGCTCGGGCGCCGGCAGCCCGGCCTCGGCCAGCCGCGCCTCCACCCAGGGTCGGAGGGCCGAGCCGTCGCGCGGCCCATGGTCCCGCCGGCGGAAGGAGAGAAGGCCCCAGCGCTCGATCTTGAGGAGGCGGAGCCCCCGGGCGCTTGCCTCGGGCCGGTCCGCGTCGAGCAGGAGCGTGAACACCCGGTAGCGGAAGCGGTGCGCGAAGGGCGTGAGGCGCATATGCATCACATGGCCCCGGTAGAGGCAGGCGCGGGGGGCGTCGTCGCGGTCAGGCGGCATCGGCCCTCTCCAGGGGGGCGCCCGTGTCGCGGGCCCAGGCCGGGCGGCAGCCGAGGGAGGCGGCGACGCGGAGGGCGGTGCGCAGCCCGTCCTCGTGGAAGCCGTAGCCGAGCCAGGCGCCGGCGAACCACACGCCCGCCCGGCCCTGCACCCGGTCGAGCGCGCCTTGCGCGGCGAAGGCCGCCTCGTCGTAGAAGGGGTGGGCGTAAGCGAGGTCGGCGTGCACCGTCTCCGGCGCGATCTCGACCCGCGGGTTGAGGCTCACGAAGAGCGGCCGGTGTTCGGGGATGTTCTGGAGCCGGTTCATCCAGTAGGTGACCTGGGCGGGGCGTGCGGTCTCGGTCTCCGTGGGGTCGGCGAGGAAGTTCCAGGAGGACCAGACCCGCCGTCGCCTCGGCATGAGGCGCGGGTCGGAATGGAGGACCGCGCGGTTTTGGGTGGTGCGGAAGCGCCCAAGGATCTCGGCGGTCTCCCCATCGGCGCCGGCGAGAAGCGCGCGGGCCTCCGGCGCGTGGACGGCGAGGACGACCTGGTCGAAGCCCTCCTCCGTGCCGTCGTCGAAGCGGAGCACCGGGCGCGCGCCGCCGGTCACCACCGCCGCCACACCCCGCCCGGGCAGCACCCGGGGGCCGAGCCGCGCCTGCACCCGGCGGACATACTCCCGAGAGCCGCCGTCCACCGTGCGCCAGCGTTGCGCGGGGTCGAGCCCGGTCATGAGATCGTGGTTGCAGAAGAAGGTGACGAAGTTCTCCGCCGGGAAGTCCAGCACCTCCTGGGCCGAGGTCGACCAGATCGCTCCGCCCATGGGCAGGAGAAACCGCTCGCGGAACCAGGGCGAGAAGCCGCGGGCGCCGATCCATTCGGCCAGCGTCAGCCCCGCGAGGCGCCCCTCCGCCAGCTCCCTCGGCCCGATCTTGATGAACCGCAGAATGTCGCGGGCCATGCGCAGGAACCGCGGGTCCGCCGCCCGCCAGCGCTGGGCGAAGAGCTTGGAGACAGTGTCGCAGGCGTATTCGCAGGCCCCGCCCGCGAGGGAGAAGCCGAAGGACATGTCCGACCATTTGGTGGGCACGTCGAGATGCTCGAAGAGCGCGGTGAGATTGGGGTAATTGCGGTAATTGTAGACGATGAAGCCCGTGTCGACCGGCTGCACGCCGTCCGCAAAGGTCACCTCGCGGGTGTTGGCGTGGCCGCCCACGCGCTCGGCCCGCTCGAAGAGACGCACCTCATGGCGCTCGGAGAGGGCGAGCGCCGCCCCGAGGCCGGCGATGCCGGAGCCGACTGCTGCAATCTTCATCTTAGGTCCTCGGATGGGGCACGCGGGGCACGGGGCGGGGGGTCAGGCGGCCGCGCGGAGCTTGCGATAGGCCGCGAGGGCCCGCTCGCGCCCCTCTTTGAGCCCGATCACAGGCTCGGGATAGGCGTCGTCGGGCGCGAGGCCCCAGCTCCGCGGCACGGCGTCGAAGAAGCTCAGCGCGTCCTCGTGCGGCCGGCTCCGGCCCTCGGCGATCCAGCGGTCGCGATAGGCGCGCTCGGGGTCGAACTTCTCGGCCTGGGTGTCCGGGTTGAACACGCGGAAATAGGGGGTCGCGTCGGGGCCCGTGCCGGCCGACCACTGCCAGCCCATGGCGTTCGAGGCCGGGTCCCAGTCGATGAGACAGTCGCGAAACCACGCCTCGCCGGCCCGCCAATCCACCAGCAGGTGCTTTGTGAGGAAGCTGGCAACGATCATGCGTCCACGGTTGTGCATCGTTCCCGTGACGTACATCTCCCGCATCGCCGCGTCTACGACCGCGACCCCGGTGCGACCACGGCGCCACAGCTCGGCCGCCTCGCTGTCCTCGGCCCAGGGGAAGGCGTCCCATTCCGGGCGCCAGTTCCGGTCCTCGATCTCGGGCGTGTGGTAGAGCAGGTGATAGGCGAACTCGCGCCAGACGACCTCGGAGACGAAGCCGACCGCGCCCTCCGCGGCCTTGCCCGACGCGCGCTCCGCCGCCCGCCAGCCGGCATGCCAAAGTGTGCGTGCGGAGATCTCGCCGAGCGAGAGATGTTGCGCGAGGCCCGAGGTCGCGTCGAGATCCATGCGGTCCCGGTCCGCCTGGTAGCGCCCGATGGCCTCGCCGCAGAACCAGCCGAGCCGGCCGCGGGCCGCCGCTTCGCCCACGCGGGCGTGGCGCGCGACGATCTCGGCCCCGCGATCCATGGCGCGTGCCAGGCCCCAGTCGGCCAAGTCGTCCGAGGCGGGCCAGCTCTCGGGCGGGGCGAGATCGCCCGGGGTCGCGAGGGGCTCCGGCAGGCCGGCGCCGCGCACGGCCTTCCAGAATGGGGTGTAGACCTTGTAGAACCCGCCCGTCTTGGTCTCGACCTCCCAGGGTTCGAACAGGAGGTGGCTGTTGACGCTGCGCGCCTCGAGCCCGTCGGAGATGAGCGCGGCCTTCACATCGGTGTCGCGGGCCCGGGCGGCGGCGTCGTAGAGGCGAGACCAGACGACCCGGCGGGCGCCCGTCTCCTCGACCAGCGCGCGGAGCGCTGGGAGGGCGGCGCCCCGGCGGAGGATGAGGCGAGAGCCCTTCTCGGCCAGCGCCGCGCCATACACCT
The DNA here is from genome assembly GCA_964467005.1 of uncultured Limibaculum sp. Classification (GTDB taxonomy): domain Bacteria; phylum Pseudomonadota; class Alphaproteobacteria; order Rhodobacterales; family Rhodobacteraceae; genus Thermohalobaculum. Next base: position 15,069 of record CAYXPI010000068.1, read on the forward strand.
CCAGCGCCCGGCCGAGGCGCCAGAGCGGCGCCGCGCCCAGCTTCTCCTCCGTCTCCCGATCGAGGATAAAGACCGGGATCACCGGCCCCTCGCCCTCGAGCGCCGCGGCCCAGCCCGGATGGTCCGCCAGGCGCAGATCGCGGCGGAGCCAGAGGAGGGTGGGCGCGGGTCGGTCGGTCATGCGGTCGGGGCTCTCACGTGGGAAAAGCGATCAGTTAGCCGGGAGGTAACGCGTTCGCCCCCCAGTCAAGGCCCGGTGCGGCGCTTGCCTGGCCGCGCCACCGGCCGCAGACTGCGCCCATGAGCGAGCAGGGCAAGCGCGATTTCGGCACGCTGCGCACCGAGGAGATCGCCTATGCGGGGCTCGCGCGGCTTCGCTCCGGCGGCCGGACCGGCGCGGATCCCGGTGCCCTGGCGGCCCTCATCCTCGAGATCTTCGACGACTACTACGCCCGCTCCCGCGCGATCCCCTGGGAGGCCAAGCGCGCCTTCGAGATCCGGGACTGGCCGACGGCCCTCGCCCTCAGCCAGGAGCGCATCGCGATCTATTCGGTCTCGGTGGCCAAGGCCGCCGAGGTGCTGACCCTCGCCATCCGCGAGGAGGACGCCCGCGGCGGGTTCTGGGCGGAGGTGGAGGCGCGGTATGCGGCCCTCGCGGCCCACCGTTACGAGGCGGATCTGGCCGGGGCCTATCTCGCCTCCCTCCGCCGCGCGGTGTTCCAGGACCGGTGGGAGCCCATCCCTTACGACCTTCTCGCCCGGTCGGGCACGGCGGAGCCTGCGGGCTTCGTCGCGGTGCATGCGGCCGCGGGCCCGATCACGCCCGCGCTCGTGGAGGCCCTCCTCGACGCGCCGGCCCTCGAGGCCCCCTTCGCCGACAAGACCGAGGACGCGCGCCGGGCGGCCGACCGGATCAACGCCGAGCTCGAGCTCTCGGCCGAGGACGGCCTCGACGCGGTGGAGGCGGTGACCGCGGGGTTTTACCGGAACCGGGGCGCCTACATCCTCGGTGGGCTCCGCCGCGGGGGGCGCCGCTCGCCGCTCGCGCTCGCCCTCCTCAACGGGCCGGAGGGGGTGCGGGTCGACGCGGTCATCCTCCGCGAGTCCACCCTTCGGCACGTCTTCTCTTCCACCCTCGCCAATTTTCACGTGACGGTGGAGGCCTATCACGAGCTGGTCGACTACCTCTTCGCGCTGATGCCGACCCGGCCCCGGGGGCTCCATTACTCGACCGTGGGCTACAACCATGTGGGCAAGATGGCGGTGATGGCCCAAATCGCAGAGGATCTCGCGGGCGCGGACCACCGGCTGGACCACGCGCCGGGGCCCCGCGGCTCGGTCGCCATCGGCTTCACGGCGCCGGGCACGGGCTATGTGGCCAAGGTGATCCGCGACCGGCCGTCCGCCAGTTACAAATGGGAGCGCTTCGACGGGGTGGAGACGGTGCTGGCGAAGTACCGCCAAGTGCACGAGCTCAACCGCTCGGGCTCGATGCTCGACAACATCCTCTACCAGAACCTCACCCTCCCGCGGGAGCTGTTCGCCGAGGGGCTGCTCGACCATCTCCTCTCGGAGGCGTCGGGCTCGGTCTCGCTCCTCCGAGGGGCCGTGTTCTTCCGCCACCTCATCGTGCAGCACAAGATGGTGCCCGTGCCCCTCTATCTCGAGCGCTGCACCCGCGAGGAGGCCGAGATCGTGGTGATCCGGCTCGGCCAGTGCATCCGCAACAACGCGGCGACGGGCGTCTTCAACCGCGATCTCGACGGGCGGAACTACGGCGTCTCGGATCTGCGCTTCGTCTATCTCTTCGACTACGACGCGATTCTGCCGCTCTCCGATGTGAAGGTGCGCACCAACGCGGACCGGGAGATGGGCGAGGAGGACGTGCCGGACTGGTTTTTCGAGGAGGGGCCGGTCTTCCTCCCCGAGGAACTGGAGGCGCATCTGAGGCTGCCGGACAAGGGTCTGCGCCGCCTCTTCCGCGAGGCGCATGGGGAGCTCTTCACCGCGGAGTACTGGCTGCGGATGCAGCGGCTCCTGGCGGAGGGGCGGGTGGCGCGGGTGCGCACCTATCCCCGCTCGGCGCAGCTCGACCCCGCGCGGGCGGAGGCCAATCTCACCCTCCGCAGGCCCGGGTGAGGGCGCCTCGGCGTCCGCGCAACCGTCGCAGATCCGGGCTGGCGAGCGCCTGCCAGAGCGCGAACGCGTCCGCCCCTCTCGCCCGGGCGAGCGCGAGCGCCATCACGGTCCCGTGTGTCGCCGTCGCGACGGGGCCGGCACCGGCGCCGATGTCCGCGATCGCCGCGGTGATGCGGCGCACCGCCTCGCGTGCGGTCTCATGGCCCCAAACGCGCCGCTCGGGCTCGGCGTCGACGCGTTGCTGCACGGCGTGAAAGGCGGCCGCGGTCGCGGGTCGGGCGACGCCCCGGCGGTCACGCTGGGCCAAACCGGGATGCGCCCGCGCCGCGAGCCCGAGCCTCCGGCCGAGGATCGCCGCGGTCTCGCTCACGGGCTGGCTCAAGCGGCCGCTCAGAACCGGAGCTCGAAGCGCTGCTCGCGCACCGGGTTGCCCCAGGTGAGCCCCTCCGCCTCGGCCACGAGGCGAAAGCCCAGGCGCTCGTAGATCCCGCGCGCGGCGTCGAGGCCCGCGAAGGTCTCGAGCCAGACCCCCGGCGCGCCGGCGGCCCGCGCCCCCGCCACCGCGGCCGTCACCACCGCGCGGCCGAGGCCCCGCCCCCGCGCCCGCGGCGCGGCGATCACCCAGCGGAGATGGGCGAACCCTGCGCGGGCGTCCGCGGCGTCGATCGAGGCGGTGGCGAGCGGCCCCTCCCCGTCGCCCGCCCAAAAGATCTGCACCCCCGGCGGCGCCAGGCGCTCGGCGAAGGCCGCCATCTCGGCGGCGATCTTGGCCTCGAAGGGCAGGCCGAAGCCCGCGATCGCGGCATAGGCGCGCGTCTGCTCGGCCACCGCCCATCCCAGGAGCCCCGGCGTGTATCCCTCCCGGATTTCCATCTCGACACACCCTTTTTTAACCATGTTTGGCTACGCTCTCTCCTGCCCCGGCCGCAATTGACCGATCCGACCGCGGGGCGCAGGATCACCCGACAGAACACAACGATAAAGGGGGAGACCGCTGTGACGCAGACCGCGACCCACACCGCCAGCCAAACCACCGCCTACCAGGCCAGCGCCGAGCCGAGCTTTCGCGACAGCGTGGACATCATGTTCGACCAGGCCGTGGAGCTCATGGATCTCCCCCGCGGTCTGTGTGAGAAGATCAAGGTCTGCAACTCGACCTACACCGTGCGCTTCGGGGTGCGGCTCCGCGGCGAGATCCACACCTTCACCGGCTACCGCTCCGTGCATTCCGAGCATATGGAGCCGGTCAAGGGCGGCATCCGCTACGCCGATCATGTCCACCAGGACGAGGTGGAGGCGCTCGCCGCCCTCATGACCTACAAGTGCTCGCTGGTGGAGGTGCCCTTCGGCGGCTCCAAGGGCGGGCTCCGCCTCAACCCGCGGGAGTGGGACGCGGCCGAGCTCGAGCGCATCACCCGCCGCTTCGCCTAAGAGCTCATCAAGCGCGCCATCATCAACCCCTCGCAGAACGTGCCGGCCCCGGACATGGGCACGGGCGAGCGCG
>CAYXPI010000069.1:0-18692 GCA_964467005.1 uncultured Limibaculum sp.
GATGAACCTTTACGACTACGAAAACAAGGTCATCCGCGCCCTCGAGGAGCCGCGCGAACCGCTGGCCCCGCGCCGCGCCGCCGCCGATCTCACGCCGCGGCGCGAGCGGGCGGGCACCGAGCCCGGCTCCCGCCAGGGGCTCTTCACGATCAACAAGCTCATCCACCGGGTGGCCGGCGGCGGGCAGGATCGGATCGACCCCCTCTCCATCGCCGGCACCGGCAAGGCGGAGGAGGACGACGAGAGCGACATTCCCGCCTTCCTCCGCCGCCAGGCGAACTGAGCCGCACAATCTCGGCAAACGCCGCCGTCTCTTGGCGGCGTTTGCCCCGTTTCTGAGTAATTCTTTGGGTTTTTTCTTGCGCCCAGGCCGTGCAGCCCGATCCCCTTCGGTCTTTTAGCCGTCGCAGTCGGGGCATGTTGCAAAGCGTCACAAAGCGTGACTTGTCTGCGTGGATCACCGCGGTTACTTCGACGCTCAACAACAGGTTAACGGCCACCTGAGGTCGGCGACAAAAAAAGGGGCACGAGCGATGGTGATGCGGCGCACAGTGAAGATGCCCGTGGCGTTCGAGGGCATCGGCCTGCACAGCGGCGCGCCCGTGCGGGCGCGGGTGGTGCCCAGTCGGGTGCCCTCGGGCCTCAGCTTCCGGCGGATCGACCTGCCAGAGGGCACGGGCGACATCCCCGCGCGGTACGACCATGTGATCGACACGCGCCTCTGCACCAAGCTCGGCGTGTCCGGCGGGGCGACCCTCGGCACCGTGGAGCACCTGATGGCGGCGCTTGCGGGGTGCGGCATCACCGATGCGCGGATCGAGGTCGACGGGCCCGAGATCCCGATCATGGACGGCAGCGCCCGGCCTTTCGTCGACGGGTTCCTCGCCGCGGGGTTCGATCGGGTGGCGGCGCCCCTCCGCGCAATCAGCGTGCGACGCCCCGTGCGGGTAGAGGACGGCCCGCGGTCGGCCGCGCTTCTGCCCGCTCCGCGCTTTGCCGCGAGCTTCGCCATCGCCTTTCCGGAGTCTGCCATCGGCGTCCAGTCGCTCGCCCTCGGCCTCGCGGACGGCGCGGTGCTGAGCGATCTGGCCGAGTGCCGCACCTTTTGCCGGGCGGCGGAGGTGGAGGAACTTCGCGCCGTGGGGCTCGCCCGCGGCGGCAGCCTCGCCAACGCGGTGGTGGTGGACGGCGCCCGGGTGCTCAACCCCGAAGGCCTCCGCCGGCCGGACGAGTTCGTGCGCCACAAGATGCTCGACGCGGTGGGCGATCTCGCCCTCGCCGGCGCCCCGATCATCGGCCGCTACGACGGGATGCGCGCGGGCCACGAGATGACCAATCGGCTGTTGCGCGCGCTCTTCGCCACCCCAGAGGCCTGGGATTGGGTGCGCCCCGCCGCTGGCCAGCTGCCGTTGGCGCTCGACCCCGCGCCGGCCGCCGAGGCGCTCGCCGTCTGACCGCGCCCGCCGGGCCTTTTCTTGCGCGCTGAAGGGGGTTACCGTGCCGCCGGGCGTGGCCCCATCTCCCCCTTCGCGTTCGGGCACGAGGACGGTTCCGATGACCATCGCACCCTGGATGAAACCGTTGGCGCTGGCCTGTCTCGGCCTCGTCTTGTCCGCGTGTTCGGGCAGCCAGCCCGCGCCGGTGGAGGAGCTCTCTGCCCGCGAGATCTACGAGCGCGCCGAGGCCCAGCTCCGGGACGGCGACGAGCTCGAGGCGGCCGAGACCTTCAACGAGATCGAGCGGCTCTACCCGTTCTCGGAATTCGCCAAGCGTGCCATCATCATGTCCGCCTTCTCGTCCTACGAGGGGGGGAACTACGTCGACGCCCGCGCCTCGGCCCGCCGATATGTCGAGCTCTATCCGGCGGACAAGGACGCGGCCTACGCCCAGTATCTCGTCGCGCTTAGCTATTACGACAACATCTCGGATGTGGGCCGGGACCAGAACACCACCCAGAGCGCGCTCCAGGAGCTCGCGGAGGTCGTCCAGCGCTACCCCGCCTCGGATTATGCGCGCGACGCCGCGCTCAAGGTCGACCTCACGCGCGACCACCTGGCGGGCAAGGAGATGGAGATCGGCCGCTACTACCTGAAGCGCCGGCATTTCCCGGCGGCGATCAACCGCTTCCGCCGGGTGGTGGAGGAGTATGAGACAACGAGCCAGACCCCGGAGGCGCTGCACCGGCTGGTGGAGTCCTACCTCTCCCTCGGGCTCGAGCGGGAGGCGATCGCTGCCGCCGCGGTGCTCGGGCACAACTTCCCGGGCTCGGACTGGTATCTCGACAGCTACGAGCTTCTCACCGGTCGCGACCTCGTTCCGGACGATGAGGAGGCCAGCGCCGGGTTCTTCAGCCGGGTCTATCGCCAGGTGATCCAGGGCAAGTGGCTCTGAGCCCGCGCGCCCATGCTGCGCGGCCTCGCGATCCGAAACATCGTTCTCATCGACGCGCTGGAGCTCGAGTTCGAGCCCGGCCTCAACGTGCTGACCGGGGAGACCGGTGCAGGGAAGTCGATCCTCCTCGACGCGCTCGGCTTTGCGCTCGGCCGCAAGGGGCGGCGGGAGCTCGTGCGCGCGGGCGCCGGCGAGGGCTCCGCCACGGCAATCTTCGAGCTGGCGGCGGACCATCCCGTCCACGCGCTTCTGGGCGAGCTCGGGCTCGCGGCGGGACCGGGTGAGCTCATCCTCCGCCGGGTGCAGGGGGAGGGGGGACCGGCCCGCGCCTTCGTCAACGACCAGCGCACCACGGCGGAGGCGCTTCTGAGGATCGGCGCGCTCCTCGTCGAAGTGCACGGCCAGCACGACGACCGCGGGCTTCTCAACCCCAAAGCGCATCGCGGCATGCTCGACGCCTATGCCGGGCTCCAGGCCGACTTGGCCGCGCTCTCCCGCCTCTGGGCCGCCTGGCGCGCCGCGGAGAGCGCCCGTGCCGAGGCGCGCGCCCGCCTCGCACAGGCGGCGGAGGACGCGGATTATCTTCGCCACAGCCTCGACGAACTGGAGCGCGTCGCTCCCCAGCCCGGCGAGGACGCGACGCTCGACACCGAGCGTCGGCGGATCAAGGCCGCGGACCGGGTGCGGGAGGAGGTGTCCCGCGCCGCCGAGCTTCTGAGTGCGCCGGGGGCTGGGGCGGAGGCGCAGCTCGGCGCGGCGCTCACCCGGCTCCTGCCGCTCGCGGAGCGGGATCCCGAGCTCCTGCGCGCGCCCGCCGACGCGCTCGACCGGGCGCTGGTGGAGCTCGGGGAGGCCGAGGCGGGCCTTGCCCACGCGCTCGAGGCGATGAGCTTCGACCCCGGCCGGCTCGAGGCGGTGGAGGATCGGCTCTTCGCCCTGAGGGAACTCGCGCGCAAGCACCAGGTGGTGCCCGACGCGCTGTCCGAGCTCTCGGCGGAGATGGCAGCGAAGCTCGCGGCGATCGACGGAGGCGCGGAGCATCTGGCCGAACTCGACCGGGAGGCGGCCGCGGCCGAGGCCACCTATCGCGGCGCAGCCGGCGCGCTCACGAAGGCGCGGCGGCAGGCGGCGGCCCGGCTCGACGCGGAGATCGCGGCCGAGCTCGCGCCCCTCCGTATGGAGGCCGCGCGCTTCGTGACGGAGATCGCGACGGCCGAGCCCGGGCCCGAGGGGGCGGACCGGGTGCGCTTCACCGCGAGCGCCAATCCGGGCACGCCTCCGGGGCCGGTCGACCGTGTGGCCTCGGGTGGCGAGCTCTCGCGGTTTCTCCTGGCCATGAAGGTCTGCCTCGCGGCGCGGGCGCCGGGCTTGAGCCTCGTCTTCGACGAGATCGACCGGGGCGTGGGCGGCGCCACGGCCGATGCGGTGGGCCGGCGGCTCGCGCGGCTCGCGGAGGGCGCGCAGGTGCTCGTCGTCACCCACTCGCCCCAGGTGGCGGCCCTCGGCGCGCATCACTGGCACATCGCGAAGACGACGGCCGCCGAGACCACGCGGACGGATGTGCGCGCGCTCGACCCCGAGGCCCGCCTCGACGAAATCGCGCGGATGCTGGCGGGCGAGGAGGTGACGGCGGAGGCGCGCTCGGCCGCAAGGGCGCTGCTCGAACGCTCCCGCTGAGGGGGACGGCGCCCCGCTTCCCCAGCGCGCGCAAATCGACTAAAGTCGGCGAAGGCTGCGGAAAGGGGGGCGCGAAGGATGATCGTCCGGGTCGACGGCGGCGCGATGTCGCTTATCAGCTCGATCATCGACGGGGGCGTGGCGAAGTGGAACGAGGGGCTGGTGCCCTTTTTCACCAGCCCCTACGGCATCGCGGTCCTGTTCGTGATCCTGTTCTTCTTCCTGAATTCGATGCGCATGAAGCTCTGAGGGCCGCGGGCGCTCCCGAGCCGTCTCTGGGCGGGCCTCGGCCGCGGCGCGCCCCCGCCCACCCGCGCCCGCGGCCCGCTCAATTGCCGGGAACGAGCTTGCCTGGGTTGAAGACGCCCGTGGGGTCGAGCGCGGATTTGATGGCGCCCATAACCGCCCACCCCTCCCCGTGCTCGGCGGCCATGTGCTTGCGCTTGCCGAGGCCGATCCCGTGCTCGCCGGTGACGGTGCCGCCGAGGCGGAGCGCGCGCTCGGAGATCCGGCCCGCGAGACGCTCGGCCTCGGCCAGCTCGGCGGCCGCGTTGGGGTCGATGAGGAGCGAGAGGTGGAAGTTGCCGTCTCCGACATGGCCGACGAGGGGCGCGAGGAGCGGGCTCTCCGCCAGATCCCGCTCGGTCTCGAGGATCGCCTCGGCCAGGCGCGAGATCGGCACGCAGGCATCCGTCACATAGGCCTTGGCGCCCGGGCGCAAGGATTGCTGCGCGTAGTAGACCGAATGCCGCGCGGCCCAAAGGCGGGTGCGGGCTTGCGGGTCCGAGGTCCAGTCGAACCCGGCCGACCCGTGGCTCTCGGCGATGGCGCGGACCGTCTCGGCGTCCTCCGCCACGGCGCGCGGGCTGCCGTGGAATTCGAGGAAGAGGGTGGGCCGCTCGGGCAGCGCGTAGCCGGAATAGCCGTTGAAGCCGCGGATGGTGAGGGGGTCGAGGAGCTCGATCCGCGCGAGCGGGACGCCCATCTGCACGGTCTCGATCACGGTGTTGACCGCGCCCTCCAGCGTCTCGAAGGGGCAGGTGGCCGCCGAGATCGCCTCGGGCTGCCCCGCAAGGCGGAGCGTGAGCTCGGTGATGACGCCGAGCGTGCCCTCCGAGCCCACGAAGAGGCGCGTGAGGTCGTAGCCGGCGGAGGACTTGCGAGCCCGGGTGCCGGTGCGGATCACCCGCCCCCCCGCGAGCACGACCTCGAGTGCCAGCACCGCCTCGCGCATCGTGCCGTAGCGCACCGCGCAGGTGCCCGAGGCCCGGGTGGCCGCCATGCCGCCGAGGGACGCGTCCGCGCCGGGGTCGACGGGGAAGAAGAGCCCGGTGTCGCGGAGCTGCGCGTTGAGGGACTTGCGGGTGACGCCCGGTTGGACGACCGCGTCCATATCCTCGGCGTGGATCGCCAGCACCGCGTCCATGCGCGCAAGGTCGAGGCTGACGCCGCCCCGCACGGGGATCACATGGCCCTCGAGCGAGGTGCCCGTGCCCCAGGGCACGATGGGGCACCCCTCCTCGGTGCAGACACCGACGACGCGCGCCACTTCCGCGGTGGTCTCGGGCCAGACCACCGCATCCGGCGGTTGCGGCGCGTGGTGCGCCTCGTCCCGCCCATGGGCCGCGCGCACCGCCTCGGCCTGGGAGAGGCGGTCGCCGAAGGTCTCGGACAGGCGGGCGATGGCGGTCTCGATCGACATGGGGCATGCTCCTTCCCGTGAGTGTCGCAGGGCGGCCCGTGGCTGTCGATGGGGAGAGGGGGCGCAGGCGTTCCATGGTGATCGAGACCTTCGAGGGGGACGACATGCTGCCGGCCGATCGCCGGCTCGTGGAGGTGGGTGGATGAGCGCAGAGGATCTCGCTCGGTCGACCACCCCAATCCGGACGCCCGAGGCCCGCGTGCCGGCGGACTGGATCGACTACAACGGCCATATGAACGTCGCCTATTACACGATGGCGTTCGACCAGGCGCTCGACTGGACCTACGACCAGCTCGGGATCGGGCCGAGCCTCGTGACCGAGCACAACATGGGCCCCATGGCGCTCCAGACCCAGATCCACTATCTCGGCGAGCTTCTGGAGGGGGACCGGTTCGCCTGCGATGTCCGGCTGATCGACGCGGACGCCAAGCGCGTGCATGTGTTCCTCGAGATGCGGGCGCTCGACCGGGAGGAGGAGCTGGCCGCGACCTATGAGAGCCTGACGCTCAACGTCGATTTGGGCGCCCGGCGCTCGGCCCCCTACCCGGAAGCGGCGGCGGCCCGGATCGCGGCCCTCAAGGCGGCGCAGGCGGGCCTGCCGCGGCCATCGCAGCTCGGCGCGCCCCTCGGGATTCGTCGCCGCTGATCGCTGGACCCGAGCCCGCGCCGCGGGAGGCTCTTCCGGTGGCGCGCGGCCCGGCCTAGGGTTCGGGTCATGTCCGCCGATCGCCAGAAGCGCCCGCCCTCCGCTCCGCCGCCCGCGCCGCCCGGCCTCGCTTTGCGGATGGGCCAGGTCGCCCGGCGCATCGCGCTCTCGCCCGATCTCACGCTCTGGCCCGTGGCGCTCGTGATCGGCGTTGCGGTGGGCTATGCGGTGATCGGCTTTCGCCTCGCGATCTCGGGGCTGCAGACGCTCTTCTACGGCGCCGACGATCTCATGCTCCACTCGGTCGCCGCCGCGCTGCCCTGGTGGGTGGTGCTGTGCCTGCCCATCGCCGGTGGGCTCGCGGTGGGGATCCTTCTCGACCGGACGACGCCCGACGCCAAGGCCCGCGGGGTGTCGGACGTGATCCGGGCCGCCGCCCTCCGCGGCGGGCGGGTGGAGCGGCGCCCGGGCCTCGCCGCCGCCGGGGCCGCGCTCATCACGCTCTCCACCGGCGGCTCCACGGGGCGCGAGGGCCCGGCCATCCACATCGGCGCGGTCATCGCCTCTTGGGTCTCGGACAAGCTGCGGACCAGCGCCGTCACGGGGCGCGACATCCTGGGCTGCGCGGCCGCCGCCGCCGTCTCGGCCAGCTTCAACGCGCCGCTCGCGGGCACGCTCTTCGCTCTCGAAGTGGTGCTGCGCCACTACGCGCTCCACGCCTTCGGGCCCATCGTGGTGGCCGGGGTGGCGGCGACGGTGGTGGGCCGCGTCCATCTCGGCGACGTCACGGAGTTCACGCTGCCGGGCCACACGGTGGAGTTCTACTGGGAGATGCCGGCCTTCGCGCTCCTCGGGCTTCTCTCGGGGCTCGTTGCCGTGGTGATGATGCGGGCGATCTTTTTTGCCGAGGCGGTGGGCGATGCCGTGCAGCGCCGGCTCGAGATCCCCAACTGGCTGCGCCCGGCCTGCGCCGGCCTCCTCCTCGGGATGCTCGCCATGGCCGCGCCCCACATCATCGGGGTCGGCTACGAGACGACCTCCCGCGCGCTCACCGCGCAGATCCCGTTTTGGACCGCGGTGGCCTTCGCCATCATCAAGGTCGCCGCGGTGGCGATCACGCTCGCGGGGCGGATGGGCGGCGGGGTGTTCTCGCCCGCGCTCATGCTGGGGGCGCTCACCGGCTCGGCCTTCGGGGAGGTTGCGATCCAGATCTTCCCCGCCGTCTCGGGCTCTCAGGGGCTCTACGCGCTGGCGGGCATGGGCGCGGTGGCGGGGGCTGTGCTGGGCGCGCCGATCTCCTCCACCCTCATCGTCTTCGAGCTCACGGGCGACTGGCAGGCCGCCATCGCCGTGATGATCGCGGTGCCGCTCGCGAGCGTGGTGGCCGCCCGGCTCGGCATGCGCTCGTTCTTTCTCATGCAGCTCCAGCAGGCGGGGCTCCACCTCTCCGCGGGGCCACAGGGCTATCTCAAGCGCACGCTCACGGTGGCCGATCTCATGCGCGTCCGCGGGGCGGAAAACGGCGCGTCCGACACCGCCTGCTGGGAGCTGCACGCGCAAGGTGTGTCGCTGCGAAAGACCGACACGCTCGAGCGCGCGCTGCCGATCTTCGAGCGGATGCGGGGGCCGTTCCTCCCCGTGGTGGCGCCCGGGCCCAAGGGGGGCGAGCCCGAGCTCATCGGCGCGCTCTTCCAGGCCGACGCGCTCCGCGCCTATGCCCGCTGCCTCGAGGACGAGCTCCGCGAAGAGCACAGTTAGCGGGCTCAGAAATCCGTCTTCCAGCGCACGCCGACGGAGGCCGAGCCCTCCTGGTTGATCTCGCTGTCGACGACCACGCCCTCGAACACCTCGATCTCCACGGTCACCTTGCTCTCCGAGCCGTCGACCGACTGGCTGGCGCCGACGAACACGTCGTCCGAGATGTTCTTGCCCACGCTCACATCCGCCCCGTCCTCCGTCGGGTCGACGCTCAGGAAGTCGAGCCCGACGGCGCCACGGACGGTGTCGACCACCCCGCCGGAGCCGTCGAGGAGGGTGGCGAGGCCCGAGGCGAGGCGCAGCGCCTGGGAGGCGGTGAGCGACTGCGAGGGCTTGCCAAACAGGAGCCGCGGCAGCACCTCGTCCTCCGGCAGGCCCTGACGGGAGTAGAAGCCGATTTCGGGGCTGTTCGCCGACCCCTCCACGCGGATGCCGCCCGTCACGTCGTTCGCATCCGCTTCGAGGCGCACATCGAGCCGCGGGTTGATCTCCGGCCCGCCGAGGAAGGTGACGAGGCCGGTCTCGAGATCGAACCGGGTGCCGATGAGGTCGAGATGCCCGCGCACACGCTCGACGCTGCCGGCGATCCGAGGGGCGGCGGCGGTGCCGGTGATGGCGAGACCGATCCGCCACTCGCTGTTGAGCCCCCGGCCCCGGACGAAGATGTTCCCCGGGCCGCGCACGGCCACATCGAGGCCCACGGCGGCGCCGGCCGGCTCCGCCTCGGGCTCCTCCGGCGCGCCCTTGATCCGCACATCGCCGAGCGTGACGACCGAGGGCGGCGTGGCGTTCACCAGCCGGATCTCCGCGCGGTCGATCGTAACGGTGCCCGAGATGTCTGGTCCCGCGAGCGGCCCCTCGGCCGCAATGTCGAGGCTGACGGCGGCGGTCGCGTCGTCGCGACGGACGAGGACCGCGGAGCGCGCGCGCAGCTCGGCCGCCACGGTCTCGGCGGTGACCTCGGCCTCGGCCTCCACCCGGCCCGCGGCCCCGTCCCGCGCGGTGAGCTCGAGGCGGAGACGGTCCCGCGCGAGAATCTCGGAGCCGAGCGCCAGGTCCGTGAGGATGGTGCCGAGATCGAGGTTTTCGTAGCGCCCGTCGGCGAGGGAGACCTGGCCCGACAGCGCGGGCTCGGCGACCGGACCGTCGAGGCCGAGATCGAGGGCGAGCCGCCCGTCGAGCACATGGCCGGGGGCGGGGACGAGGGCCCAGAGTTCGCCGATGTCGCCGTCCCAGCTGATGTCGGCCGCGAGGTCTCCGCCGCGGGGAACCGTGGGCAGAAGCCCGCCCGAGGGCCGAAGGTCGACGCCGCCCTCCATGGAAAGCGGCTGAGCGAAGGGCCCGCTCAGTGCGGCCTCCAGCGTGGCGCGCCGGCCGTCCCATTGTCCGGCGGCGCCGAGGCCGAGCGCCGCGTCGGCCAGGGCCGAGGCGAAGCGGAGCTCGGAGACCTCGAGCGCGAGATCCCCGGTCGCGCGGCCTGGGCGTGTGTCGAGCGCAATGTCCGCAGCAAGCCGGCCGCCGGAGATCGGCAGATCCGCGAGCCGTTCCGCGATGGCGAGGTTCCCGAGTTCGAGCCGAAACTCGGCGCTGAGGCCGTTCGGGTGGAGCGCCGCGTCGCCTCTGAGACGCCCCTCCGGCAGCGAGAGGTCGAGGCCCGTAAGCTCGGTGCTCGCGCCGGCGCGGAGGGTGAGGGGGGCGGCGAGGGCGATCCGGTCCTCGCCAAGGGCCGCGTCGAGCCGGGTGATGCGCGCGAGCGGCGCGGGGGCGGCGGCGTCGATCGCCGCGTCGGCCTCGAGGGTGACGGGCTTGCCCATGGCCTCGCCCTCGGTCGCGAGCCGGGCCGTGAGGGCGTCGAGCGCGCCACGGAGCGTCGCCCGAAGGCCGGAGAGCTCCGAAGGGCCGGCGCGCAAGGGGCCTGTCGCGAGCGCGAGGTCGAGCCGCGGTTCGGTGAGGGGGGTGTCCGCCCTGAGGTCGAGGCGGAGGTCCTCCGCATTCGCCTCGCCGGCGGTGAGGCGGGGCGCGCGGAGCCGGGCGGTGACCTCTGGAAGGGCGCCCAGCGCCTCGGCCGCACGTGCCTCGAGCCGGGCGCTCGGGATGCGAATGCCGTCGCCCGTCACCCCCTCGACGCTGAGATCGAGCACGGCGTCCGGGCCCTCCATCTCGGCGTCGAGCGCCAGCCGGACGAGGCGCAGGCCCTCGGCCTCCGCGTCCCGCGCCCTCAGCTGAGCCTCGGCGCCCGCGAGCGTCGCCACATCCGCGACGTCCGCCTCGAGCCGGCCCGAGCCGAGCCGTGCGCCGAAGCCCGCGATGTTGGCGAGCGCGAGGTCGAGCGTCGCGGCTTGCAGGCCCTCCGCGCCCGAGAGCGCGACCCGCCCGTCCACCTGGCCCGAGAGGGGGGCGCCGGCGAGTTCGGAGGCCGCGGCGATATCCGGAGCGTCGAGCCGGACTTCGCCGTCCGCAAGCCCCGTGTCGAGCCCATAGACGAGCGCCCCGGCGAGCTCGGCGCCGAGGGCGGTCGCCTCGATCCGGGAGAGGTCCAGCCGCTCTCCGGCCAGCGCGAGGTCGACATCCGCCGTGACCGGCCCCGCGGGCGATCCCGCGGCCCTCAGGCTCAGCCGGCCGTCGATGCGCTCGCCGGCGGTAATGTTGTGCCGGAGCGCCACCTCCCCATAGCTCTCGCCCTCGAAGGCGAGATCCCTGAGCGCCGCCTCCCCCTCGAGCGCGATCGCGGCAAAGGGCCCCTCGGCCCGGCCCGAGACTTGGGCACGCCCCGCGGCCTCCACGCCATAGGCGGCGGCGAGGGGGGCCAGATCCGGCGTGGTCAGCGCGTAGGCCAACCGCGCGGCCTCCGCCTCGAGATCCACCGCGCCCTCGGCCTCCACCGTGAGGGGGACCGCGGCGATGCGCAGCCCCTCCAGCGTGACCTCCGCGCCCTCATAGGCCCCGGTGGCCAGAATCTCCGCGGCGCCGAGGAGGTCGGGCCCCAGCCGGTCGATCCGCAGCCCCTCCGCCCCGCCCGAGAGAGAGAACCCGAGGCGCGCGCCCTGCCGGGTCACCTCCGCCGCGAGCCGGGCCGCGCCGACATCCGCGGGCGCCGTCGTCAGCCCCGCGAGGCGGAGCGCGCCGGTCGCCGCGAGATCCTCCAGCGTGCCAGCGACCCGGCCGTCGAAGCCGAACCCCTCGAAGTCGACGCCCTCGGCGAGTCCCGCGAGCGCCGACCGCCCGTCGAGCACGACCTCGAGATCCGCCCGGCCCGTGGCGCGGTCGTAGGCGCCGTCGGCGTCCAGCGTGAGGGCCGGCGAGACGAGGGCGGCGCGGCGGATGTCGATCACCCCCGCCGCGTCCTCCACCACGTCGATGTCGAGGCGCGCGGCCTCGCCCAGCACGGTCGCCACCGCCTCCGAGAGCGCGGGGCCCGGCGCCACCTCGAAGCCCGCGCGGATGGCGAGCGGCCCTTCGAGATCCACTGTCGCCGCGCCGCTGGCGGTGAACACGCGCTCGGTCTCGGCCGAGACCTCCATGCCCCATTGGGTGAGCGGCCCGTCGGCCATGAGGCGCACCCGGCTGGCGCTGTCCTCCGGCAGGCCTGCGAGCTCGGCCACCAGGCCCCCCGCCGCCTCCTCGGCCTCGAGATTGGCGCGGAGTGTGTTGGCCGCGAAGTCCCGCTCGTAGTCGAGCGCGATGCGGCCTGCCACCGTGTCGGTTCGCGCAAGGGAGAGGGCCACGGCCTGGATCTCCCCCTCGTCCCGCGCCGAGCCCGTGGCGTCGAAGGCGAGGGACTGGGCGGCGATCACGCCCTCCGCGAGGAAGACGCGCGTAAGCTCGAGGCGCTCCACCCGCGTCGCGATGGGCGCGCGCGGCCAGTCGAAGGGCTCGCCGTCCTCCTCCGCGATGGCCGCGTCCTCCTTCACCTCCACCGAGCCCTGGGGACGGCGGAGGACGCGCACGCCCACGGCCGAGAGCCGGTTGATCTCGAGCTCGGCCGAGAGGATCCGCCGCGCGTTCCACTGGAGGCCCATGCGCTCGGCCTCGAACCACACGCCGTCCCGATCCGCGATCGTCACGCCCACGAGTTCGGTCACCCCGTCGCCCGGGCTCTCCACATCCTCCGCCGTGATGGTGAAATCCTCGGTCGAGATCTGCTCGAGCGCGAACTGGATGAGCGAGTTCCGGATGTTGAAGAGGTCGATCGCGCCGGCCTCGGCGGGCAGGAGGACGAGGAGTATGAGGAAAAGCGCGCGCCGCATCAGAAGGCCTGTCCGATCGAGAAATAGGCTTGGAAGCTGTCGTCCACCGAGCGGCCGTTTACCGGAAAGCCCACGTCGAGGCGCACGGGGCCGACCGGGGAATAGTAGCGGAGCCCGACGCCCGCCGCCACTTGAACCCGGTCCGAGAAGTCGAGCGCCGTCCCCTCGGACACCACGCCCGCATCCGTGAACACCACGCCGCCGAGATCGCCGAAGAGCTTGGCCCGGAGCTCGAGCCCCGCCTCCGCCACCGAAAGCCCTCCGGTGGGGTCGTTCTGGTCGTCGAGCGGGCCGATGAAGTCCTCCTCGTAGCCCCGGACCGAGCCGCCCCCGCCCGAGTAGAACCGCCGGGTGGCGGGCACGGAGGTGATGTTCTCCGCGATCGTGGCGCCGAGGCGCCCGCGTCCGGCGAGAACGAAGCGCGTGTCGCCCAGGATGTCGTGAAAGGCCGCGCCGCGGAGCTCTATGGTGAGGAACTGGGTCGCCTCGTCCTCGAACACACCGGCGAAGGGGGTGACCGAGAGCCTCAGCCGCTCGCCCCTCGTCGCGTCGAGCCGGTCGTCGGTGCTGTCATAAGCCGCGAAGAGCGGCAAGCCGGCGAGATAGGCCTCCTCGTCCCCCATGCCCTCGTCGATGAGGCTCGCCTCAAGCAGCCCGCCCGCGCCCACGCTCCAGCGCTCGGTCAGCTCCCGCCGAATGCCGAGGGTGAGCGTGGCGCCGAGTTCGTCGAACCGGTCCTCCTCGATGCGCCTCAGCTCGAGCCCGGCGGAGAGTTCCTGCCCGTCCCGGAGATATTGCGGCTTGGTCAGGGTCGCGTCGGCGATCTGCTCGTCCAGGCTCGCATCGACGGCGATCTCCAGCCGTTCGCCGGCGCCGAAGATGTTCCGATGGGCAAAGCCCGCGCGGGCCGCCGGGCCGTCGTCGGTGCTGAAGCGAAGGCCGAGCGAGACGGTGCGAAAGGGCGCCTCCTCGAGCGTCACGGCGATCGGCGCCGCGGGCCCTTCGGGCGGGGTCTCCGGCACCCGCACGATCACGCCGGCAAAAAGCCCGGTGGCGAACAGACGGGACTGATACGCCTCGAGGTCGTCGACATCCACCGGCTCTCCCGGCGACCAGGGCACGTAGCTCTCGATGAAGGCGGTGTCGACATTCGGCGCGCCCGAGATCTCCGTCGGGCCGAAGACCAGCCGGGGCCCGGCGGCGACGACGCTCTCGATCTCCAGCGTGTCGGCCTCGAGATCCGCCACCGCGTCGCGAGTGCGGAAGGCTGCGTAGGGCCGGCCTTCGCGCCGGAGCTTGGCAACCGCCGCGCCCTCGGCGGCAACGATCCCGGCGGCCACCGCCGGGCCGCCCACCGGTGAGCCGAGCGCCATGGGCTCCAGCGGGGGCGGCGGATCGCCGCCGGTGTCGATCACCAGAAAGTCGTGCCGCACCAAGGTGAGGCGCGGCCCCGGGCGGATGATCACGCGCGCCGTCGCGGGGCCCGGCTCCTCCGCGTCCTCGGCCGGCGGGACGATCTCCGTCTCCACCGCGCCCTCGTAGTAGCCTTGCGAGCGCAGGATGGTCTGCACCGTAGACACGTCGCCCTGGGCGCGGCGGCGAAGAAAGGCGAGGCTCTGCGCGCCGTTCTCCTGCTCGCGCAGGAGCGCAATGGAGCTCTCGATGAGCCCCTGCATCGCCTCGTCCGGTGCGCCCTCGATCTCCACCTCGTACTCCACCCGGGTCTCCGCGGCCTCGAATTCGAGCGGGGCGAAGCCGTCGTCGCTTGCGCAGGCGCCGAGTAGGAGGAGGAGCGCCGCGATCCCCGCCGGGCGGGAGGCGGCGGCCGATCTGGGACGAGAGCGTGGCATAGGCCTCCTCGAGCGGTGCTTCTGGAGGTCGCCCGGCTCGGGCACTCCTGTCAAGCCGGCGATGAGCGCCCCTTTCGTCATCCGGGACCTAAACGTAATGCAATAACATGCGTGGCGTCACAAATATTACATATATGTGTCGCACACTTGAGATCTGCGGGGCCTACCAGCCGGAGCGCGAGCGGTGTCGGCCAACCCGCGCTTTCCGGCGCGCGCAACCGGCGGGGCCGCAAATCCCGCGCGCCGCCGACCGAAGGTCCCGGCTGGGGATGTCGGGCGAAACGCGCTCTCGAAGCGCCAGACAAACGAGGACTGAGAGATGTTTACTCTGCAAATCTTGCACGCATCGGATCTTGAGGGCGGTGTCGACGCCATTGCCAACGCGCCGAACTTCGCCGCCGTGGTCGACGCCCTCGAGGCCGACGCCGCCGCCGGCGGCTTCTCTTCGGTCCTCCTCTCGTCGGGCGACAACTACATCCCCGGCCCGTTTTACAACGCGGCGGGCGACAGCAGCACGTTCAACCCGCTGTTTGAAGGCTTCTACAACGAGTTTTTCGGCCTCGTGAACCCGGATGTCCTCGCGGCCGAGGACGACACCAACGGCGACGGCTTCTTCGACAACGGTGAAATCGAGGCTGCGATCCGCGCCGGCACCGTGGCGTTCGACGACGTCTACACCACCGACGTGAACGGCGACGGCTTCGTCGACTATTTCGAAGAGATCGACAACTTCGAAGGCCGCGTCGACATCACCATCATGAACATCCTCGGCTTCGACGCCGCGGCCGTGGGCAACCACGAGTTCGACGCGGGCACCGACGCCTTCGAGAACATCATCAACTACGACAGCGAGGAGGGGAATTCCCTCTCCGGCAGCCGCTACGCCGACGACAGCGAGGGCCCGGCTCTGGTCCCCGGCCATGTCAACTTCCTCCAGGAGGTCGACTGGCCCGGCGCGCAGTTCCCCTACCTCTCGGCCAACCTCGACTTCTCCGAGGACGGCGATGTGGGCGCCCTCTTCACGGACGAGATCCTGCCGGCCGAGGACTTCGCCTCCGACCTCGTGAGCGCGCGCGAGCCGCTGCCTGGCTCCGAGGACCAGTTCCCCGCCGTGTTCGAGACCGCCGGCGATCCCAGCGACTCGAACGACACCAAGGGCGGCCCGGCCACCATCCTCACCGTGGACGGCGAGCAGATCGGCGTGGTCGGCGCGACGACGCAGCTCATCGCGCAGATCTCCTCGACCGGCAACGTCGTCGACGTCTCGAGCCCGGGCACGAACGACATGGCGGCCCTCGCGGCCACGCTCCAGCCCTTCGTGGACGAGCTCACGGGCCAGGGGATCGACAAGATCATCATCGTGAGCCATCTCCAGCAGTTCGCGCTGGAAGAGGAGCTCGCCTCGCTCATGTCGGGCGTCGACGTCATCCTCGCCGGCGGGTCGGATGTCATCTCGGCGGATGACCAGGACGTGCTCCGCGCCGGCGACGAGGCCGAGCAGCCCTATCCGCTCATCGTCGAGGATCTCGACGGCAACCCGACCGCGGTGGTCGGCGTCGACGGCGAGTATCGTTATGTGGGCCGCCTCGTGGTGGAGTTCGACGAGAACGGCAACATCGTGCCCGAGTCGGTCGACGAGACCGTCTCCGGCGCCTTCGCGACCGACGAGGCTGGCACCCTCGCCGCCACCGGCGCCGCGACGCTCGAGGAGGCCATCGCTGCCTCCGACCCGGCCTCGGACGTTCAGCTCCTGGTCGACGCGGCCGCGGGGGTCGTGAACACTCTCGACGGCACCATCTTCGGCGAAAGCACGGTCTACATCGAGGGCCGCCGCGCCGAGGTGCGCACCCAGGAGACCACCCTCGGCAACCTCACGGCCGATGCGAACATCGTCGCAGCCCAGGCGGTCGACCCCGACGTCACCGTCTCGCTCAAGAACGGCGGCGGCATCCGCTCCTCGATCGGCGAGACCGACGCGGACGGCAACCTCCTGCCCACGCAGACCAACCCGGTCTCGGGCAAGCAGGAGGGCGAGATCTCCCAGCTCGACATCCAGAACTCGCTCCGCTTCGACAACGGCCTGGTCACGGTCGATCTCTCGGCGGCGGATCTCAAGATCATCCTCGAGCACGCGGTCGCCGGCACCGCGGAGGGCGCGACCCCCGGCCAGTTCCCGCAGGTCGGCGGCGTGCGCTTCGCCTTCGACCCCGAGGGTGACGCGCAGGTGCTCGGGCTGAGCCCGGACGGCACGCTGATCACCCTCCAGCAGGGCACCCGGATCCAGAGCGTCGAGATCGACCTGCCGGACGGCACCTCTCAGGTGATCGTCGAAGGCGGCCAGGTTGTCGACGACGCGCCGGAGAGCATCAAGGTCGTGACGCTGGACTTCCTCGCGGGCGACGAGGGCGACCTCATCGGCGGCGACGGCTACCCCTACCGGGCCCTCGGCGAGGTGACTGATCTCGCCATCTCCGAGCAGGACGCTCTTGCGGAGTTCCTCACCGCCAACTTCCCGCAGGACGCCGGCACCCCCTTCAGCACCGAGGAGACGGCGCCGGAGCTCGACGACCGGATCCAAAACCTCTCGGTCCGCGAGGACAGCATCGCGCCGATCGAGCCGGTGAACGTCGACGTGCCCGTCGACCCCGAGTTTGAGAGCGTGCTCGCCACCGACGAGCTCGACATCACCCTCGTGCAGACCTTCCAAGGCGCGTTCGAAAGTGAGAACGAGGACGGCCCCGAGGGCGCGACCGAGGTCGTCGCCTTCGCCGCCGGCACGCTCTTCACCACCAACGGCGCGCTTGGCCTCATCGAGACCTTCGACCTCGAGAGCGGCGCGCGCGGGCCGACCATCGATCTCGAGGCGATTGTCGAGACGGTCGATGACCTCGCCGGCGACGCGTTCAACCCGGTCTTCGACAGCGTGCAGTCGGTCGACGCCACCGCGGACTACATCGTGGCCGCCATCGACCTCGCGGCCAACGAGGACGGCACCGCCAATCGCGGCGCCATCGTGGTGGTCGAGACGCCGGACTTCCTGGGCGACGACGACGACGACAGCTTCGGCTTCGAGTTCATCGAGGTGGGCTTCCTGCCGGACAGCGTGAAGATCTCGCCGGACGGCCGCACCCTCGTTGTGGCCAACGAGGGGGAGTTCAACTCCGAGAGCGACATCGCGGCCGAGGTGCCGGGCGGCTTCACGATCGTCGACCTCGACAGCCTTGAGATCGGCCAGGGCACCGGCGCAGGCAACGTGCTGACCGTGGATTTCTCGGATGTGGACGGTCTCGCGGCGGAGGATGCGGGCCTGCGCATCAACGACGACACGCCCCTCGGCCTCGACCTCGAGTCGGAGTTCGTGACCTTCACCCCGGACGGCTCGACCGCGCTCATCTCGCTGCAGGAGAACAACGGCTTTGCGATCCTGAGCGACATCGACCCGGACGCGCTTGGCACCCCTGAGGGCGTTCCGACCATCAGTTTCCTCTCGGCCGGCACCCTCGACCACAGCCTGCCGGAGAACGCCTTCGACGCGACCGACAACGAGATCATCGACATCGAGCCGCGCGACACCCTCGGCCTCCGGATGCCGGACGCCATCACCACCGTGGAGATCGGTGGCACGGTCTACCTCCTCGGCGCGAACGAGGGCGACGGCCGGGGCGACGCCTTCGACGACGGCGAACCGGTGCTCCTCGGCGACGAGGCCCGGGTGTCCGAGCTTGCCGAGCTCGGCCTCCTCGACGAGACCGCCTATCCGACGACGATCACCGCGACGGACCTGCCGATGGAGGAGGCCCAGGAGGTCGCCGACACCCCGGTGCCGGACACCGCCGCGACCGGCAGCTTCACCGCGACCCTCGACGAGGTGGCCGGCACTGTCACGGTGATGGGGAGCTTCTCGGATC
Organism: uncultured Limibaculum sp.; assembly: GCA_964467005.1. Lineage (GTDB taxonomy): Bacteria > Pseudomonadota > Alphaproteobacteria > Rhodobacterales > Rhodobacteraceae > Thermohalobaculum. The sequence goes on from CAYXPI010000069.1 coordinate 18,180, forward strand.
TCAGCTCGCCCCTCTTCGACGTGGGCGGCGAGGACGGCTTCGGCAATCCGGAGAGCGCGATCCACGTGCATCTCGGCGCGGCAGGCGAAAACGGCCCGATCCTCGCCAACACGACCGTCACGGCGGCGACGGACGGGCTCTCGGGCACCTTCGAGCAGACCTTCGAGGTGACCGACGAGCAGGCGGAAATCTTCCGGAACGACGGCTATTACATCAACCTCCACACCGAGAACTTCAACGCCGGCGAGCTGCGCGGCCAGATCGACCTCCCCGAGGTGGCGACGGTCGACGCTCAGGGTCTCGGGCGGCTCATCGTCTCGACCATCGACGGCGACACCGACGGCGACGGGGACATCGACATCCTCCACAGCTACGGCTCGCGGTCCTTCACGATCTGGGATCTCGAGGGCAACGTGGTGTTCGACAGCGGGTCCGAGTTCGAGCGCTTCATCGCCGAGAACTTCCCCGAGCGGTTCAACGACGACGACGGCGAGCTCGGCCAGAACCGCTCCG
>CAYXPI010000070.1:0-18049 GCA_964467005.1 uncultured Limibaculum sp.
ACCCGCTGGCGCTGACCGCCCGAGAGCTCCCGCGGCTTGCGCTCGAGAAGGGCGCCGAGGCCCAGCATCTCCGCCGCCGCGCGCACCACCCGCGTGCGCTCGGCCCGGGGCACGCCCCGCACGCGGAGGCCGAAGCCGATGTTCTCCGCCACCGTCATATGCGGGTAAAGCGCGTAGTTCTGGAACACCATGGCCAGGTTGCGCTCTTTCGGGCTGGCCCCGGTCACGTCGCGCCCGCCGATGAGGATGCGCCCCTCGCTCACCGGTTCGAGGCCGGCGAGGAGGCGGAGCAGCGTGGTCTTCCCGCAACCGGACGGCCCCACATAGGAGACGAAGGCGCCCTCCTCGATCTCGAGATCCAGCCGGTCGATCACCCGGGTGTCGCCGAACCGCTTGCCGACGCCGCGGTAACTCACGGTCGCCATGGGCGCCCTCCCTTTCTTTCGCATCGGCGAGCGGATATCAGCGGGCGGTGACCCTTTTGTTGCAGGGCGCGACGACGGAGGAGGTTGGGATGCAGGAGCTCGAGGGCAAGGCGGCGCTTGTCACCGGCGCCAGCCGCGGGATCGGGGCCGAGGCGGCGAAGGCGCTGGCGGGGGCCGGCGTCGGCGTGGTGCTGGCCGCGCGCTCGGAGGGCCAGGCGGCTGCGGTGGCCGAGGAGATCCGCGGCGCCGGCGGGCGCGCCGAGGCGGTGGCCTGCGATGTCGCGCGGTTCGACGACATGGCCGCCGCGGTGGCACGGACGACGGACGCCTTCGGCGGGCTCGATATCCTGGTCAACAATGCGGGCCTGATCGAGCCCATCGCCCGGATCGACGCGAGCGATCCAGAGGCCTGGGGCTATGTTGTGGATGTGAATCTCAAGGGCGTCTATCACGGGCTACGCGCGGCGATTCCGGCGATGGCGGGATCCGGCGTCATCGTCAACATCAGCTCCGGCGCGGCCACCAGCGCGCTCGAGGGCTGGAGCCACTACTGCGCCACCAAGGCCGCCGTCCTCTCCCTCACCCGCTGCACCCAGAAGGAGTATGGCGAGCGCGGCATCCGCACCGTTGGCCTCTCGCCGGGCACGGTGGCCACCGAGATGCAGCGCCAGATCAAGGCCTCCGGCGTCAACCCGGTGAGCCAGCTCGCCTGGGAGGATCACATCCCCGCGGCCTGGGTGGGCCGCGCCATCGCCTGGCTGTGCACCGAAGCCGCGGCGGAGTTCGCGGGCGTCGACGTGTCGCTCCGCGACGAGGGCGTGCGCCGGCGGATCGGCCTCATCTAAGTTGCTTGATCCCGTGGGAGTGCATTGCGAAAGCGCGCCCAATCCTCTATAGATTTAGCGAAGCTTCAGGGGAGATGGCCGTGTCCATCCGCACATTCGCACAGATTTGCGCCGTCGCGATCGGGGTCTCGGGTGGCGCCGCCGCCGCGCCGATCACCGTGGGCGGCTTGCCAGCCATCGGGCAGGATTTTCCGCTTCTGTCCTCGGAGGGCTTGAACATCTTTTTCGACGGGACCAGCCTCGTCGGTCAGGGATCGCGCAACACGGGCGGTCCGTTCCTCAGCTCCGAGCCGAACACCGGCGACGTGACGCCGATCTACATCTTTCAGGACTTCCAGATCGATTTCGACGTCACCGCGGGCGGTGTGGGCAACACCGGAAACCTCGCGGGCGGCGCCGGCCTCATCATCCGGGGCTGCGACGTGACCACCCAGGGCGCGCTGGCCTGTGTGCGCGATCCCTCGGCGACCGAGACGCTCCTGGTGGCCAACGCGGTGGATGTGGGCTCCGATCCGGACGACCCCACCACGCTCACGATCCTCTGGGAGGTGTCGAGCCCCGACGCGTCCAACGGGATCCTCGCGGGCGAGTTCTTCGGCAACACGACGCCCGACGGTGATCCTCTGGCCGACGGTCTCATTCTCGGCACCTTCACTGGCATCGTGGGGTTCGACGACGCGACCGACATGGCTTTCAACAACCCCTTCGGCAGCCTCGCGGGCAACACCGTGGTGGCCGAGCAGCGGGGCCTGTTCCTGATCCCCGTTCCGGGTGCCCTGCCCCTTATGCTGAGCGCGGTGGCCCTCACGGTTCTGGTCGGCGCCCGCCGGCGTCGCGCCGCGGCTTGATCTTCGGGCGCCGTCGGGCGCCCACCTCCTCGCGCATCCACGCATCGGTTCGTCTCAGCCCCTCAACGAGCGGCGTCACAGGCTGCCAGCCCGTGAGTCGTGTCATCTCGCGAATATCCGGGCACCGCCGCCGCGGATCCTCCCGCCGCGGCGGAAGGTAAACGATCCCGCCCGAACTCGCGGTCAGGCGCAGCACGGCGTCCGCGAGGGCTCGGACCGAGACCTCCTCCGGATTGCCGAGATTGACCGGGCCGCGCACGTCCCGTGGCGTGGCCATAAGGCGCAGGAGCGCCTCCACCATGTCGTCGACATAGCAGAAGGAGCGTGTCTACCGCCCGTCGCCATGCACCGCAAGCGGCCGCCCCGCCGCCGCTGCGGCGAGGAAGGCGGCGACGACGCGCCCGTCGCTCGGCCGCATCCGGGGCCCGTAGGTGTTGAAGATCCGGGCGATTTTCACCTCCGTCCCGCGGGTGCGCGCATGATCCATCAGGAGGGTCTCAGCGCAGCGCTTGCCCTCGTCGTAGCAGGCGCGGGGCCCCACGGGATTGAAGCGGCCCCAATACCCCTCGGGCTGGGGATGCAGCTCCGGATCCCCATAAACCTCGGATGTCGAGGCCTGTAGGAGACGCGCGCCCGTGGCCTCGGCCAGATCGAGAAGCCTCAGAGCGCCGAGGACGATGGTCCTCGTGGTGCGCACCGGATCCTTCTGATAATCCTCCGGCGAGGCGGGGCAGGCCAGATTGTAGATCTCGTCGACCTCGAGTTCGAGGGGTTCGACCACGTCGTGGGTCTGCGCCTCGAACCGGCGGTGGCCGGCAAGATCGGCCAGGTTCTCCGCGCGCCCGGTCTCGTAGGTATCGACGGATATCACCCGGTGCCCCTCCGCCACCAGGCGCGCGCAGAGATGGCTGCCGAGAAAGCCCGCTCCGCCTGTCACCAAGATCCGCCGTGCCGCCATTGCCCGCCCCCCTGAGATTGGAGAGCGAGCTTAAGGCGAGGTCACACCGCCCACCAGCGCTCCAGGGCCTTCATGCCGTCGAGCTGCCAGTCCGAGCCCACGACCGGCCCGTGGGCGATGCCCGGGACGCGGCCGTAGACGTAGTTTTTGAAGAAGGGGATCACCGCGCCCGCCTCGTCGTGCACGATCCGCTGCATCTCGGCGTACATCTCCCCCCGCCGGGCCGTGTCGAGCTCGGCCCGCGCGCCCCTCAGGAGCTCGTCGAACCGGGCGTTGGCAAACCCCGTCTCGTTCCACACGGCTCCGGTCTCGTAGGCCTGGGAGAAGATCATGTCCGGCGTCGGCCGGGCCGCCCAGATGCTGGTGACGAAGGGCTTCTTCAGCCAGACATTCGACCAGTACCCGTCCGTGGGCTCGCGCACCACCTGGATGTCGATGCCCGCCTCCCGGGCCTGCTCGGCGTAGAGCTGGGCGGCGTCGACCGCGCCGGGCCAGATCCCGTCCGCCGTCGAGAGCGCGACCGACAGGCCGTCGAGCTCGGCCTCGCGGAGATGGAAGCGCGCGCGTTCCGGATCGTAGGTGCGCTGGGGCAGCTCCGCGTTGAAGAACGGCATCGACGGCGCCACGGGCTGATCGTTCGCCACAGAGGCGTGGCCGCCGGCGACGATGCGCACCAGGGCCTCCCGGTCGATCCCGTGCTTGAGCGCGAGGCGCACATCCCGGTCGCCATAGGGTCCAAGCCCCGTGTTCATCGCCATGATCACATGGGTGGCGGAGGGCACGCTGTCGATCTCCACCCGGCCGAGGGAGGCCAGGCGCTCCACCGTCTTGAGCTCGAGATTGCCCACCGCGTCGACCTGGCCCGAGAGGAGAGCCGAGGTGCGCGCCGTGGGGTCGGTGATGAGGACGACCTCGCCCCGGTCGAACCAGGCGGCGCCTTCCTTCCAGTAATCCGGAAACCGGGTGAGCGTGGTGCGCTCACCGGGGGCGAAGCGCTCGAGCACATAGCCGCCCGTGCCCACACCCGACATGTCGAGCCCGTCCTGCTCGTCCACCGGCAGGATGTTCATGTGGTAGTCGGAGAGATAGACGGGGAAATCCGCGTTCGGGGCCGCGAGGCGCACGATCACATGCGCGGGGCCGTCCGCCACGATTTCCTCGACCCCGGCCATGAGGGTGGCCGCGCCCGAGGCGCTGCCCTCGCCGCGATGCAGGTTGAGAGAAGCGACCACATCGGCCGAGGTGAGCGATTTGCCGGAGTGGAAGGTCACGCCCCGGCGGAGCGCGAAACGCCAGGTCGCGGCGTCGTCGGTCTCCCAGCTCTCGGCGAGCTCTGGGCGGAGGGAGCCGTCGGCCGCGATCTCGGTGAGATTGTTGCGGAGCGCGAAGCCGAGGCAGATCTGTTGGGCGGAGGCGAAGGTGGAAGGGTCGAGGCTGTCGGTCGAGCCGCCATTCGAGACGGCGACGCGGAGCTGGCCGCCCCGGCTCGGCGCGGTCGCGGCCGCGGCCGGCAAGGCGCCAGCGGCGCCAAGGGCGGCGGCGCCGCCCAGGAAGCGGCGTCGGTCGAGAAGGTCGAGGCGGGTTTGGGGACGGTCGGTGCGGCGCATCAGTCTCTCCATTGGCGATATGCTAGGACGAGACCTAGCTCTCTCCGCACCAATTCCGACAATTTTTGCCGCTCACAGCCGCTCCACCGCCAGCGGCAACCCGCCGTCGGGGCGGAGCGTGATCACCATCCGCGGCTCAGGTCGGGTCTCGGCCACCGGTCGGAAACGGAAGCGTGCCACCAGTGTGGCCAGGATGATCTGCGCCTCCATGAGTGCGAAGGCCATGCCGAGACAGATCCGCGGCCCCGCCGAGAAGGGGAGATAGGCGTAGCGGTGGCGAGACGTGGCCGCCTCGGGGCGGAAGCGCTCAGGGTCGAACCGGTCCGGCGCCTCCCAGAGCGCGGTGTGGCGGTGGAGGGCGTAGATCGGCAGGATCACGGTGGTTCGCGGGCGCACGGGGCGGCCCGCGATCTCGTCGGCCTCGCGGGCCTGGCGAGTGAGAAAGCCCGCCGGCGGGTAGAGGCGCATGGCCTCCTCGATCACCTGGCGGACGGGCCCGAGTTCGCCCAGATCCTCCGCGCCGGCGGCCCGGTCGCCGAGCACGCCCTGGACCTGTGTGCGGAGCCGCGCTTGAGCGCCCTGGTCGAGCGCCAGGAGGTAGAGCGCCCAGGTGAGCGCGAGGGCGGTGGTCTCGTGCCCGGCCACGATGAAGGTGAGGAGATTGTTCGCGATCTCCACGGAGGTCATGCGCCGGCCGTCCTGAGGGTCGGACGCCACGATCAGCATGTCGAGGAGGTCCGGCGGATCGGATGGCCCGCGCGCCAGGCGGGCGGCGACGACGGCGTCCATGCGCGCGTCCATCCGCCGGCCGTTGCGGTCGAACATCCGGGTGGGCCGGGGGATCCAGCCCGGTGCGCCGAGGATGTCGAGGAACGAGATCCGCCCCGCGGTCTCGACGAAACGGGTGACGCCGGCGGTGAGTTCGTCGCGGTCCAGGCTCTCCCGACCGGAGAGGACGGCATCGCAGATCACGTCGCACGTCGCGGCGACCATCTGGGGATACAGATCGGCGACGCCCTCTTGCGCCCGGGCCTCGGCGTCGATGCGGGCCGAGGCGACCTCGGCGGCCGACGTCATCACCGGCCCCAGAGCGCGCAGCGCCCGGTGCTGGAACATCGGCGTCATCGCCCGGTGCTGCCAACGCCAGGCGGCCCCCTCGGCGGTGAACACGCTCTCGCCGCGGCGGGGCTTCAAGAGGCGCTTTGTGACATCGGATTTGGGGTAGTTGGCCTCGCGGGTTTTCAGCACATGCTCGAGCCAGGGCGGGTCCATCACCATGATCCAGCCGGGCCCGCCTTGGCGCCCACCGGAGAGCACGGGCTCGCGATAGGCAGCCGCCGGGATCAGCTCGAGGATGTTGCGCCGCGCCGCGCGGTAGGAGGCCCATAGGCCGAGCGGCTGGGCCGGTGCGGTCACGCGAACGGGAAGCGGGACGGGGGCGTCGTGATCGAGGGCCATGGGCGGTCTCCGGATGGCGACGGATAGGGCCAAAAGGGTGGGGCGAGGCCCGCGCACAGCAAGGCGCCGGCGCGGCGGGGGAGCGCGTGCTTCGCACAATTGTCACTTTTTCGCGCGTGCAGCATAGGGTAGCGTCTGTCCATCCTTACAGGTGGGGGAGGAGACGGTTATGTTCTCGCTTGAGGGGCAGAAGGCGCTTGTGGTCGGAATCGCCAACGACCAGTCGATCGCCTATGGCTGCGCCAAGGCACTGAAGCACCAGGGCGCGGATCTCGCCGTCACCTATCTGAACGAGAAGGCGGAGAAGTATGTCCGCCCGCTGGCCGAGGAGCTGGGCGCGGAGATCATCCTGCCGCTGGACGTGGCGAAGGAGGGCGAGCTCGAGGCGGTGTTCGCGGCGATCACCGAGCGCTGGGGCCAGCTCGACACCCTCCTCCACTCCATCGCCTTTTGCCCGAAGGACGATCTGCACGGCCGGGTGGTGGACTGCTCGGCGGCGGGCTTTTCCGTGGCGATGGATGTCTCGGTGCACTCCTTCCTGCGGATGATCCGGCTTGCCGAGCCGCTCATGCCCCATGGCGGAACCTGCATGACCGTGAGCTTTTACGGCGCGGAAAAGGTGGTCGACAATTACAACGTGATGGGCCCGGTGAAGGCCGCGCTCGAATCCACCATGCGCTATGTGGCGGCCGAACTCGGGCCCAAGGGCATCTCGGTCCACGCGCTCTCGCCGGGGCCGCTCAAGACCCGCGCCGCCTCGGGCATCGGGCATTTCGACGAGTTGTTGAACGCCGCGGCCGAGCGCGCGCCCACCCATATGCTCGCGACCATCGACGATGTGGGGGCCTACGCCGCCTTCCTCGCCAGCCGCGAGGCGTTCAACGTCACCGGATCCGTCCACCACATCGACGGCGGCTACCACATCGTCGGGTGAGCCGGCGGAAGGAGACACCATGCTGACCCTCTTCGACATCACCGACACCAACGCGAACCCGGTGCTGAAATCGGTGACCGACGGAACCGCCTGGTCCCCCGCCGCCCGGCTGGAGGCGATGCGCAAGCATCTCGAGGAGTCGACCTCGATGACGTCGACCATGGTGCGGGTCACCTCGGGCCACGCGCGCGCGATCACCGAGGCGCACACGGCGCGCACCCGGGAGAGCATCGACGCGTCCATGCGGATGGTCGAGGGCATGACCACCCAGAGCGGCGGCCGCGGGCTCCTCGACGAGTTTCGCGCCTATCTCACCGACAGCGCCCAGCGCATGGTGCTGGCGGCGGACGTGCTGCGCCAGCGGGGCGACATCTTCCTCGAGCACGAAGCGGCCGGCTGCCCGCCGGTGCTGATCTACGACTACGAGGTGGTGGTCGACGGCAAGGATCTGGAGCGGCCCTGCAACTACATGCTCCTCCGGATCGTGCCGCCCAAGGGCGTGGAGGTGCGCGAGGACGGCCGGCCCTTCATCATCATCGACCCGCGCGCGGGCCATGGCGGCGGCATCGGCGGCTTCAAGCCCGACAGCCAGGTGGGCGTGGCGCTCAAGGAAGGCCACCCGGTCTACTTCGTCGCCTTCAAGCGGATGCCCGAGCCCGGTCAGACGCTGGCGGACGTGACCAACGCCGAGGCGGAGTTTGTGCGCGAGGTGATGCGCCGGCACCCGGACGCGCCCAACCCGGTCGTCACCGGCAACTGCCAGGGCGGCTGGGCGACGCTCATCCTCGCCGCCATGAATCCGGATATCACGGGCCCGATCTGTTTGAACGGCGCGCCGGTGGCCACCTGGTCGGGCAAGCTCGGCGCCGGGCCGATGCGCTACAACGGCGGCGTGCTCGGCGGCACCTGGCTCACCATGCTGTTCTCGGACCTCGGCAACGGGGTGTTCGACGGCGCCCATCTCGTCTCCAATTTCGAGATGCTCAACCCGTCGCGCAACTACTTCAAGAAATACTTCGACCTCTACGCGAAGGCCGACACCGAGGGCCCGCGCTTCCTCGAATTCGAGAAGTGGTGGGGCGGCTTCTTCCTTCTCAACGAAGCCGAGATCAAGTGGATCGTCGAGCAGCTCTTCATCGGCAACCGCCTGATCCGCAACGAGGCGCGGCTCGAGCGTGGTCGCCCGATCGACGTGAAGAAAATCCGCTCGCCCATCATCGTCTTCGCCAGCCACGGCGACAACATCACGCCGCCGCAGCAGGCGCTCAACTGGATCACGGACAGCTACACGGATGTGTCCGAGATCCAGATCCGCGGCCAGCGCATCATCTACATGGTGCACGAGCAGGTGGGCCATCTCGGGATCTTCGTCTCCTCCTCGATCGCCAAGCGCGAGCACACCGAGGTGACGTCGACGCTGCAGACGATCGAGGCCCTGGCACCCGGGCTCTACGAGATGAAGATCGACGAGGTCCGCGGCACGGACGTGCTCGACAAGTCGTTCGTCGTGAGCTTTCACGAGCGCAGCCTCGACGACATCCGCAAGATCGACGATGGGCGGGACGACGAGTTCGCCTTCGCCGCCGTCGCGCGCAGTTCCGAGATCCAGGCCGAGACCTACGACCTCCTCGCGCGCCCGGTCGTGCAGTCGATGGTCACGCCCGCGGTGGCGGAGCTCAGCCGCGCGCTCAACCCGCTCCGCACCCAGCGTGCACTCATGTCGAGCCGGAATGCCGCGGTGAAGCCGCTCGCCGAGCTTGCCGAGCATGTGCGCACGGCCCGCACCCCGGCGGCGCCGGACAACCCGTTCCTCGCCCTCGAGCGGATCTGGGCGGACGCGGTCGAGCAGCAGATGGACCTGATGCGCGACATGCGCGACGCGATGTACGAGGTGATGTTCTTCTCGATCTGGGGCAGCCCCTTCGCCCGCTGGTTCGGCCGCACGCACCAGCCGGGCCGGGCGCTGAACACCTCGGCCGAGCTTCTGGGCCTGCCGGAGGTGCAGTCGGCGCTCGCGCACATCTCGAGCGGCGGGTTCGCCGAGGCGGTGATCCGGATGCTGATCCTCCTGGCGGACAGCCGGGGCAACGTCCGCCGCGACCGGCTGGAGCGCTCGTCGCGGGTGCTGACCCGCGACGAGCCGTTCCGCTCGCTGTCGGTGGAGCAGCGCAATCAGATCATCCACGAGCAGACGCTCATCGTGCATTTCGCCCCGGAGCAGGCGATCGAGACACTGCCCCATCTCTTGCCGGACACCGACCAGCGGCGGCTCGCCGCGGAGGTGGTGCAGTACATCCCCGGCGCGATCGACGAGATGGCGCCGCACACCCTTCACACGCTCCAGCGCATGCGTGAGACCCTGGGGCTCGAACCCGCCACGACCGACGTGACCGACGATCCCCTGGCCGACGCCGCGCGGCTCAGCGTCATTCCCGGAGCCGCAGCCGAATGATCCGCGAGAACCGCACCTACGACGAACTCGCCCTGGGCGACAGCGCCGAGCTCGACCGCCTGTGCACGGCGGACGACCTCTACGTGTTCGCCCACGCCTCGGGCAACCACAACCCGATGCATCTGCCCGAGCACGACGGCGACGGCGACGGCAAGCCCGAGGCGGTCGCCCCCTCGATGTGGATCGGCTCGCTCATCTCGGGCGTCCTCGGCAATGTGCTGCCGGGCCCGGGCACGCTCTATCAGAGCCAGTCCTTCACCTTCCTCGCGCGAGCCCATGCCGGCGAAGAACTGACCGCGCGGGTCACCGTCACCGCGAAGGAGGCCGACCGCATCGTGCGCCTCGCGACGGTGGTGGAGCGCAAGTCCGACGGCACGCGCATCCTCGAGGGCGAGGCTTGCGTAACCGCGCCGGATCGCAAGCTCTCGTTCGACGATCTGGGCGTGCCCGGCCTCACTGTGCAGCGGCATGTGCATTTCGAGCGGCTGGTGGAGCTGGCCGGGCCGCTCGACCCGATCCCGACGGCGGTGGTCTGCCCCGAGGAGCCCAACTCCCTCGGCGGCGCGATCCTCGGCCTCAAAGCGACGCTCATCACCCCCATCCTCATCGGCAACCGGGCCAAGATCGAGGCAGCGGCCCAGGAGATCGAAGCGGATCTCGCCGGCCTCGAGATCCTGGAGACCAACGACCACCGCATGGCCGCCGCGCAAGCCGTGGCGCTCGTGCATGAAGGCCGGGCGCGCGCGCTCATGAAGGGCCACCTCCACACCGACGAGCTCTTGGGCGCGGTCGTGAAGCGCGACGGCGGGCTCCGCACCGGGCGCCGGCTGACGCATGTTTTCGTGATGGACGTGCCCGGCCTCAACCACCCGCTCCTCATTTCGGATGCCGCCATCAACATCGACCCCGATCTCGAGACGAAGGTCGACATTGTGCAAAACGCGATCGACCTCGCGCTCTCCATTGGCATCGCCGAGCCCAAGGTGGGCATCCTCTCGGCGGTCGAGACGGTGAACCCCAAGATCCCCTCCTCGATCGACGCGGCCATCCTCTCCAAGATGGCGGAACGCGGGCAGATCAAGGGCGGCTATGTCGACGGGCCCCTGGCCATGGACAATGCGATCGACATCGAGGCCGCGCGCACCAAGGGCATCAAGTCCATGGTCGCCGGCCGGGCCGAGGTGCTCGTGGCGCCCAATCTCGACAGCGGCAACATGCTGGCCAAGGAGCTCACCTTCATCGCCCATGCCGAGGGCGCGGGCGTGGTGATGGGCGCCAAGGTCCCGATCATCCTCACCTCGCGCTCGGACGGGGACGAGGCGCGGCTCGCCTCCTGCGCGGTCGCCGCCCTCCACCAGGCGCGCATCTCGGGCGTTCTGCCCACACCCCAACCCAAGGCGGCCGAGTGACCCCATGGCGAGCGCCCATGCCCTGACGCTCAACGCGGGCTCCTCCTCGCTCAAATTCGGGCTCTTCGCCCTCGGCGACGGCGGGCCGGAGGCGCGCGCCTCGGGGCTCGTCGAGCGGATCGGTGGCGAGGCGCATCTGAAAGCCAAGCGTGTGGCCGGCGAGCGGATCGCGGACCGGGACCTGACGGCGGCGGAGGCGGGCTCCCATGCCGGCGCGCTCCAGGCCGTGCTGGCACTTCTGGCCGAGGCCTTTCCGGACGCGCCGGTTGCCGCTGTGGGCCACCGGGTGGTGCATGGCGGCCCGATCTACGACGCGCCCGTGGCCGTGGACGACGCGGTGCTGGAGGAACTCGCGCGGTTCGAGCCCTTCGCGCCGCTGCACCAGCCCCACAACCTCGCCGGCATCCGCGCGGCGCGCGCGGCCTTTCCGGAGGCGCGCCAGGTCGCCTGCTTCGACACCTCGTTCCACCGCACCCATCCGTGGGTGAACGACACCTTCGCGCTGCCGCGGGAGTACTACGCCAAGGGCGTGCGGCGCTACGGCTTCCACGGCCTCTCCTACGACTATATCTCGGGCGAGCTCGCGCGGGTCGCGCCCTCGATCCATCAGGGTCGGGTGGTGGTGGCCCATCTCGGCAATGGCGCCTCGATGTGCGGGATGCTGGCCGGCCGATCCGTCGCCTCCACCATGGGCTTCTCCGCGCTCGATGGGCTCCCGATGGGCACCCGATCGGGCCAGCTCGACCCCGGCGTCCTCCTCTACCTGCTCGATCAGGAGGGGATGAGCGCAGCCGAGATCTCGGATCTTCTCTACAAGAAGTCCGGGCTCCTCGGGCTCTCGGGCCTCTCCAACGACATGCGCACGCTTGAGGCCGCGGGCACACCGGAGGCGGCGCAGGCGATCGACTATTTCGTGTTTCGCATCCGCCGGGAGCTGGGTGCGCTGGCCGCCGCGCTGGGGGGCCTCGACGCGCTGGTCTTCTGCGGCGGCATCGGGGAGAATTCGCGCACCATTCGCGCCCGCGTCTGCGAGGGGATGGGCTGGATCGGGATCGAGCTCGACCACGCGCTCAACGAGGCGAACGAGCGCGTCATCTCCGCCCCGCTGTCCCGCGCCCGGGTGATGGTGATCGAGACCGACGAGGAGATCGTGATCGCCCGCGCCGCGGCCCGACTCTTCGAAAGCGAGAGGGAGGCGGCGGAATGAAGCTGGCGATCAAGGCGGAAGAGGCGGCCGAGCTCGTGCCCGATGGCGCGGTGGTGCTCGTGGGCGGCTTCATGGGGGTGGGCTCGCCCCACCGGCTGATCGACGCGCTGGTGGCGCGCGGCGTCCGGGGCCTGACCATCGTGGCGAACGACAACGCTCGGCCCGGCCATGGCATCGGCAAGCTGATCACGGCGGGTTGCGTGGCCAAGACCATCACCTCCCATATCGGGCTCAACCCCGAGACCCAGGCCAAGATGATCTCCGGCGAGATCGAGGTGGAGCTCTGCCCCCAGGGCACGCTGGTGGAGCGCATTCGCGCGGCGGGCGTCGGCCTCGGCGGCGTGCTTACGGCCACGGGGCTCGGCACCCCGGTCGAGGATGGCAAGCAGACCCTGGAGATCGACGGCAAGCGCTACCTCGTCGAGCCGCCGATCAAGGGCGACGTGGCGCTCATCGCGGCGAAACACGCGGACTATGTCGGCAACCTCGACTACTCGCTGACCGCGCACAACTTCAACCCGATCATGGCGATGGCGGCGGACTGCGTGATCGCCGAGCCCGAAAACATCGTCCCTGTCGGCATGATCACCCCGGACGCCGTGAAGACGCCCGGCATTCTCGTCGACCACCTTCTGGAAAGGGCCGCCTGATGGACGCCAAGACCGTCATCGCCAAGCGAGTCGCCCAGGAGGTGAAGCCCGGCACCCTCGTCAATCTCGGCATCGGGCTCCCCTCGATGGTGGCGAACCACCTCGCGCCGGATGTCCACGTCTTTTTCCAGGCGGAGAACGGGGTGATCGGCCTCGGCGCCCGCCCGCCGGAAGGGATGGAGGACCCGGACCTCACCGATGCCGGCGGCAGCTTCGTCTCCGCCGTACCCGGGGCGGCCTCGATCGACAGCGCCATGAGCTTCGGCCTCATCCGCGGCGGGCATCTCGACATGACGGTGCTGGGCGGGCTCCAGGTGGACCGGCGCGGCTACCTCGCCAACTGGATGGTGCCGGGCAAGATGGTGCCCGGCATGGGCGGCGCGATGGATCTCGTCGCCGGCGCCAAGCGGGTGATCGTGGCCATGGCCCACACCCAAAGGGGCGCGCCCAAGATCGTTCCCATGTGCACCCTGCCGCTGACCGCCGAGCGCCGGATCGATCTGGTGGTCACCGAGATGGCGGTGATCGAGCCGACGGCGGAGGGGCTCGTGTTGCGCGAGCGAGGCCCAGGGGTTGAGGTGGAGGCGATCCTGGCAGCCACCGAGGCCCGGCTCACGGTTCCGGACACCGTTCCAGAGATGGCGCTGGCCTGATCGGGGACGCGGCATGGGGGAGCGCGAGAACACCTGCCGGCTGACGGGCGCTCTTGCCTTCGCGGCCGAGGCGCATGCCAATCAGCGGCGCAAGGGCGCGGCGCAGGAGCCCTATATCAACCACCTGATTGAGGTGCTCGATCTCGTCGCCTGCGCGACCGGCGGCGAGGACACCGAGCTGATGATCGCGGCGCTTCTGCACGATGTGGTCGAGGACACGCCGCTGACGCGTGAGGGGTTGGCCGAGCGCTATGGCGAGCGGGTTGCGCGGATCGTGGCGGAGAATTCCGACGATATGAGCCTTCCGAAGGACGAGCGCCGCCGCCGTCGCATCGCCGGAATGGCGCTCAAATCGCCAGAGGCGCGCACCGTGAAGATCGCCGATGTGATCTCCAACCTGCGCGCGATCGTGGCTTCGCCGCCGGCTGGCTGGTCCGACGACCGGCGCCTCGGCTATCTCGAAGGCTGCCGGCAGCTGATCGGGGCGGCCCGCGGCACCAACCCGGCGCTCGAGGCGATCTTCGAGCGCACCGCCTCCGAGGCCGAGCGCGCGATCAGGGCGGCCGCCGTCTCTGGCGAGGAGCGCGGCCGCGCCGTGCGTGAGCTCGAGGCCGGCATCGGACAGCCGGTGCATCTCATCCACATGGCCAATACCGAGTGCGTCGAGATCGGCGAGGCGGAGGTCGAGCGCTTCTGCGACCTGCTCGCCCGCTGCTTCCCCTCGGTGATCGTTCAGCGTCACGAGGCGATTTACGAGGGCCGGCGCCGCGCGATCCTCTCGGCGCGGATCCGCACCGACAGCTCAGACGCCGTGGTGGCGCTCGCCCAGCGGATCTGCCTCGCCTTCGAGCAGCGCTTCACCGGTGTCGAGGTCGGCGGGCGCTATATCCGCGTCTACGCCGACGACACCGGGTGAGACGGTGAGCGAAACGCCCGACGGCCTGCGTGCGCGGCTCGAAGCCGGGACCGAGCGCCTCAGCGCGAAGGACGGCCGCGATTACGTCGTGCGCCCGATCCGAGCCTCCGACGCGCCGTCGCTCATCCGGGGCTACGACGCGATGACCGACGAGGGCAAGTATTACCGCATGCTCCACGCCGTGCCCCATCTCTCGCCCGAGATGGCCGGCAAGTTCTGCGCGCCCGACCCCGCGACCGAGTGCTGCGTGGTCGTCGAAGGCCGCGACGCCCTCGCGGAGGAGATCCTCGGCGGCGCGCGGGTCTCCGATCTGGGACCTGGGCGGTCGGCGGAGTTTTCGGTGTCGCTGAGGCCCGAGGCGCGCGGGCTCGGCCTCGCCCGGCTCGCGCTCGAGACGGTGATCGAGGTGGCGCGCGAGGCCGGCTGCCGGCGGGTCTATGGGGTGATCGCGCGCACCAACCGCGCGATGCTCGGCCTCGCCGAGCGCATCGGCTTTCGCCTGCGGGGCGACCCGGACGATCTGACGCTGATCATCGCCGAGCTCGATTTCTGAGGTCTTCGGGGCGGCGAAACCCAGGTCCGCCCCGGGATTTCCTGGATCTGCGCGCCCTCGCCGTTATGTTTGGCTCACCGGCTGCGATCTGGCCCGGGGCGGATGAGCGCGTCGGACTGCGCAGACAGATCCGAGGGCGACGGCCCCGAGAGGGCCGCAGGAGTACGACGTCATGACCGACAATCCCGACACCACCCGGGCGGGCCGCCCAATCATCCGGCGGCTCGCGGCAGAGGCCCGTGCGGGCCGGCTTGATCGACGCGAGTTCTTCGCGCTTGCCAGCACCTTCGGCGCGAGCGCGGCCGCCGCCTATGCGATGCTCGGCCTCGCATCGCCCGCCCGCGGCCAGGAGAGCGAGGGCCGCCGGGGCGGCACGCTCCGGATCGGCATGCGCGTGATGGCGCTCGACGACCCGCGCCGCTTCGATTGGCCGGAGATGTCGAACGTCGCGCGCCAGTTCTGCGAGACCCTCGTGCGCTGGGAGCCCGACTTCACCTTTTCCGGTCAGCTTCTCGACGAGTGGGAGGTGTCCGACGACGCCAAGCTCTACACCCTCACCCTGCGTGAGGGCGTGACCTGGACCAATGGCGACGCCTTCACCGTCGAGGACGTGATCTACAATTTTCGCCGCTGGTGCGACACCTCCGTCGAGGGCAACTCGATGGCCAACAGCATGGCGACGCTGATCGATCCCGAGACCGGCCAGATCGGCGAAGGGGTGATCGAACGGCTCGACGACCGCCGCCTTCGTCTCAACCTGCCAAAGCCCGATATCTCGCTGATCGCCGCGATGTCCGATTACCCTGCGCTCATCGTGCATCCGAGCTTCGAGGAGGCGGGCCGGCTCTCCGATGCGCCCATCGGAACCGGCGCCTTCGAGCTGGCCGAGTTGCGCGTGGGCGACCGCGCGGTGGTGCGCCGTCGCCAGAACGGCACCTGGTGGGGCGGCGAGGCACTGCTCGACGCGGTCGAGTTCATCGATTTCGGCACGGATCCCGCGGCCATGATTTCCGCCTTCGAAGCCGAGGAGATCCACGTCAACGACGAGAGCCCCGCGGATATGCTGGCGCTGCTCGACGGGCTCGGCCTCGAGAGCAAGGAGAAGGAGACCGCGCAGACGATCTGCGCGCGCATGAACGTCACGGCCGCGCCCTATGACGACCCCAAGGTGCGCCGCGCGATCCAGCTAATGGTGGACAACCGGATCGTCATGCAGATCGGCATCGACGGGCGAGGGATCCCGGGCGAGAACCACCATGTCGGCCCGATGCACCCCGAATATGCCGAGATGGCGTCGCCGGGCCAGGACACCGAGGCCGGCCTCGCTATGCTCGCCGAGGCGGGGCAGGCAGAGGCCGAGTTCGAGTTGATCTCGATCGACGGCGATTGGCAGCGCACCACGATGGACGCCGTCGGCGCCCAGCTCCGCCAGGCCGGCCTCTCGGTGAAGCGCACGGTCATCCCGGGCGCGACCTTCTGGAACAACTGGACGAAGTACCCCTTCTCGGTCACCGATTGGGGCGGCCGCCCGCTCGGCGTCCAGGTGCTCGCGCTTGCCTACCGCTCGGGCGCTGCATGGAACGAGACGGGCTTCGCCGACGCCGAGTTCGACGCGGCCCTCGACGAGGCGCTCTCGATCTACGATGCCGATAAGCGCCGCGAGGTGATGGGCCGGCTTCAGGGGATCCTCCAGGAGAGCGGCGTGATCATCCAGCCCTACTGGCGCAAGATGTATCTCCACCACGTGGAGGGGCTGCACAACTACGCCCGCCACCAGTCCCGCGAGATGCATCTCGAGCGGGTCTGGCTCGACAGCTGAGGGCGTCGGCTCACGGCTCGGCGCGGCCCGTCCGGTGTCGCGCCGAGAGCGTCTCGGCGGAGGCGCGCACGATTTCGGCGATCTGGGCGAGCTGGCCCGCGAGCGGGCTGGTCCGGCGCCAGATCATCCCCACGGTGCGCGTCGGCCGGGGCGGTGCGAACCGCGCGAGCGACACCGCCGCCGAGCGGGTCTCGACCGGCACCGCGATCTCGGGGATGAGCGTGACGCCGATCCCCGCGCCGACCATCTGCACGAGCGTCGAGAGCGAGCTTCCCTCCAGGAGCTCGCGGGGTGCTGCGCTGCTCATATGGCAGAAAGCGAGGGCCTGGTCGCGGAAGCAGTGGCCCTCCTCGAGGAGCAGAAGACGCATCTCGCGCAGCCGCTCGGCGCTCGGCACAGGCTTGCCCGCGTCCTCGGCGGCGCGCACCAGCACGAACTCTTCGGTGAAGAGCGCGACCTCGGCGAATGAGGGCTCGGAGACCGGCAGCGCCACGATCGCCGTGTCGAGCCTGCCGTCGGCCAGCTCGGCGATCAGCCGGGCGGTGAGCGTCTCGCGCAGGCGGATGTCGATCTCGCCGGAGCGCTCGGTCAGGTCGCCGATGAGTGCCGGAAGCAGATAGGGCGCGACCGTTGGGATCACGCCGATCCGGAGCCGCCCGGAGAGGCGCTCGCTCGACGCCCGCGCCAGATCGCCGATTTCATCGACCGAGCGCAGGATGGCGCGGGCTCTCCGGGCGATCTCCTCGCCGAGATCGGTCAGGCGGAGTTGCCGCGGTCCGCGCTCGACCAGCATCGCGCCGAGCGCCTCCTCGAGCTCACGGATCTGCATCGAGAGGGCGGGCTGGGAGATCGCGCAGGCCTCCGCCGCTCGCCCGAAATGGCCGTGACGGGCCAACGCGTCGAAGTAGCGAAGCTGTTTGAGGGTGAGGTTGATCATCAGCGCACCTTATCGTCACGATCAGATAATCGAGCTTAGTCTGATAGGCAACGCCTGCTATCCCAGCAGTGAAACGCGGCGACGTGCTCGCCGTGCCACATCGCGCAAGCATGGGAGAGACTGATGGACGGAAACGACGCACCGAGCGCTGGGGTCTGCCCCGTGATCCACGCCCCGACCAATCTCGGGGCCCGCTCGAGCCGCGACTGGTGGCCGAACCAGCTCAATCTCAGGATGCTGCACCAGAACCCGCCCGCGAGCGACCCGATGGGTCTGGGCTTCGACTACGCCGAGGCCTTTAAATCGCTCGACCTCGAGGCCCTGAAGCGCGATCTCACCGCGCTGATGACCGACAGCCAGCCCTGGTGGCCGGCCGAT
>CAYXPI010000071.1:0-18046 GCA_964467005.1 uncultured Limibaculum sp.
GAAGTTGCGCGCCTCGACCTTGCCTTGCGCCTTCTCGATCGCCTTGTTCACCCAGGGGTGGACGATGGCCTCGCCCTCCTCCAGCCCGAGGCGCTGGAGCATCCCGTCGATCCGCTCCGAGCCGAAAATCCGCATGAGATCGTCCTGGAGCGAGAGGTAGAAGGTGGAGCGCCCCGGATCGCCCTGGCGGCCCGAGCGGCCGCGGAGCTGGTTGTCGATCCGCCGGCTCTCATGCCGCTCGGTGCCGATCACCCAGAGCCCGCCGGCCGCGAGCGCCTTGGCCTTCTTGTCGGCGATCTCCGCCTCGATCCGCTCGCGGAGCGCCTGGGGGTCCGCCTCCGGATCCTCGGCGATCGCCGCCTGGACCCGAAGCTCGACATTGCCGCCGAGCTGAATGTCCGTGCCGCGGCCGGCCATGTTGGTCGCGATGGTCACCGCCCCGGGCACGCCCGCCTCGGCGACGATCTGCGCCTCCTGCTCATGATAGCGGGCGTTCAGCACGTTGTGCGGGATCTTGTGCTTCTTGAGCTCGGCGGCGAGGGTCTCGGACTTCTCGATGGAGGTGGTGCCGACGAGGATCGGCTGGCCGCGCTTTTGCCCGTCCTCGATGGCCGCGACGATGGCTTTGAACTTCTCCTCGCCCGTCCGGTAGACGAGGTCGTCGTCGTCCTGCCGCGAGATGGGCTTGTTGGTCGGCACCTCGATCACGTCGAGCCCGTAGATCGACATGAACTCCTCGGCCTCGGTCAGCGCCGTGCCCGTCATGCCCGCAAGCTTGGCGTACAGGCGAAAATAGTTCTGGAAGGTGATCGAGGCGAGGGTCACGTTCTCCGGCAGAATCCGCACGCCCTCCTTCGCCTCGATGGCCTGGTGGAGCCCGTCCGACAGGCGGCGCCCCTCCATCATGCGGCCGGTGAACTCGTCGATCAGGATCACTTTGCCGCCCTTCACGATGTAGTCGCGATCGCGCAGAAAGAGCTTGTGAGCCCGGAGCGCCTGGTTGACGTGGTGCACCTGGGAGATCGATTCGGGCGCGTAGAGGCTCTGGCCCTCAGGCAGCACCCCGCTCTCCTGCAGGATCTCCTCCACCGCCTCGTTGCCGTCGTCGGTCAGCGTCGCGGTCTTCAGCTTCTCGTCGATCTCGTAGTGGTCCTCGGCGAGCTTGGGGATCGCAAGGTCGATCGACTGGTACAGCTCGGTCTGGTCCTCCGTCGGGCCGGAGATGATGAGCGGCGTCCGCGCCTCGTCGACGAGGATCGAGTCCACCTCGTCCACGATCGCGAAATTGTGTCCGCGCTGGACCATCTCGTCGAGCCGGTACTTGTTGTTGTCCCGCAGATAGTCGAACCCGTACTCGTTGTTGGTGCCGTAAGTGATGTCGCAGCCATACGCCTCGCGGCGGGCGTCGTCGTCGAGCCCTGGAAGGATCACCCCGACCGAGAGGCCGAGAAAGGTGTAGATCTTGCCCATCCAGTCCGCGTCGCGGCGGGCGAGGTAGTCGTTCACCGTCACCACATGCACGCCCTTGCCGGTGAGCGCGTTGAGATAGACCGGCATGGTGGCGACCAGCGTCTTGCCTTCGCCCGTCTTCATCTCGGCGATGCTCCCGCCATGGAGGACGGCGCCGCCGATGATCTGCACGTCGAAGGGCCGCATGCCGAGCGTGCGCTTGGCCGCCTCGCGCACGGTGGCAAAGGCCTCGGGCAGCACCGCGTCCAGGCTCTCGCCCGCCTCGATGCGGGCGCGGAGTTTTTCCGTCTGCCCCTTCAGCGCGCCGTCCGACAGCGCGGAGATGTCGGGCTCCAGCGCGTTCACGGCCTCGACGGTCTGATGGTAGCCCTTGACCTTCCGATCGTTGGCGCTGCCGAAGATCTTGCGTCCGAGCGTCTTCAATCCAAACATGCGCTGTGCTCTCCTCACCCGGCAAGCGGGGGCGCGGCATCGTCGGCCGGCGCGGCGCGGGACAATGCCCGATTTCTGGCCCCGATCCGGTTGCTGTCCACCGGCCGAGCGCGTACTAGGTGTGGCCCGACGAGGGTCGGCCCGGCTCTGAGTTATTGTCGCCCCCCGCCGCCTGTCAACGTCCGGCGGCGCGGGAGCGCGGGCCGCCCACCGAGCCCAAGGACAGACGACGCGCGAGATGCCCCAAGGAGACCGCCCGTGACCCCAAGCCCCTTCATCCGGCTCGCCGCAGCCGGGATCGTCCTCGCCTCCGCGATCGCCCTCGCCTCCGCGGCGCGGGCGCAGAGCGCCGAGGAGCCCGCGCCGGAGACGGCTCCGGAGACCACCGCGGCGGACCCGGATGGCGGCGCGGCCCCTGCGGCCGAGCCCGAGGACCCGCTGGCCGGCCTCACCGCGGAGACCGTGATCGCGACGGTCGGCAACCTCGAGATCACCCTCGGCGAGCTCATCTCCGTGCGCCAGGCCCTGCCCCAGCAGTATCAGGCGCTGCCGCCCGAGGTGCTGAAGGACGGGCTCCTCGAGCAAATGGTGAACCAGGCGGCCTTGGCCGAGGCCGCGCGGGCGCAGGGCATCGACGAGCGGGTGGCTGTGCAGCTCACCCTCCGCAATCTCGTAAACTCGACGCTGGCCGACACCTATATGCGCGAGGTGATGCGCGCACGCATCACCGAGGAGACGATCGCCGCCGAATACGCCACCCGCTTTGCCGATGCCGAGCCGGTGGAGGAGATCAACGCGGCGCACATCCTCGTCGAGACCGAGGAGGAGGCGACCCGGCTCAAGGCGGAGATCGACGGGGGCGCCGCCTTCGCCGAGATCGCCCGCGAGCACGGGACCGACGGGACCGCGAGCCGGGGCGGCGATCTCGGCTGGTTCGTCGCGGCCGATATGGTGCCCGAGTTCGCCGACGCCGCCTTCGCCCTCGAAACGGGCGTGGTGAGCGACCCCGTGGAGAGCCCCTTCGGCTGGCATCTCATCCTGGTCAACGAGCGGCGCGAGCGCGGCGCCCCGCCGCTCGAGGAGGTGCGCGAGGAGATCGTCCGCGGGATGGTCGAGGCGGCGCAGCGCGACCTCGTGGCCGAGGCGCGGGAGGAGATCGAGATCACCGTCTCGGCCGACGGGATCCCGGCCGAGGCGATGCTGGCGGACGAGCTGCTCGAGCCCGCCGCCGAGTGAGTGGGGGAGTGAGCGTGGAGGACGACGCGCTGCGGGCGCTGCGGGCCGAGCTTGCCGGGAAGCGGGCCGCTCTGGCGCAGATCGAGGGGGAGATTGCGGAGCTCGAGGCCCGCCTCGGCGGCCATGTGTCGCCCCTCGCCCCCGCGCGGTTCCCGGAGATAGCACCCGTCGCCGGCCTGCGCCTCGCAGCGGATGCGGCCGGGGTGCGCTATGCGGGGCGGGACGACGTGATGCTGGCCCATCTCGCGGCGGGGACGGCGCTCGCCGGGGTCTTCACCCGCTCCGCCACCCGGGCCGCGCCCGTGACCTGGAGCGCGGCGCGCGTCGCCGCCCTCGCGGCTGCCGAGCCGGGGCGGAGGGCGATCCTGGTGAATTCGGGCAACGCCAACGCCTTCACGGGTGCCGCGGGCCTCGCCGCCGTCGAGCGGGTGGCCGAGGCAACCGCCGCGTCCCTCGGCATCGCTCCGGGCGACGTTCTCCTCGCCTCCACCGGCGTCATCGGCGAGCCCCTGCCGGCGGAGCGCGTGGCCGGCAGCCTCGGGCGCCTGCGCGACCGCCTGGCTCCCGAGGCCTGGGAGGCCGCCGCCCGCGCGATCATGACCACGGACACCTTCCCGAAAGGCGCCACCATGCGGGCCGATCTCGGCGGGGTGACGGTCACGGTCTCCGGCATCGCCAAGGGCTCGGGCATGATCGCGCCCGACATGGCGACGATGCTCGCCTTCGTCTTCACCGACGCCGCGGTGGCCCAGCCGATCCTCCAGGCGCTCCTCTCCGAGATCGCGGACACGACCTTCAACGCCGTCACCGTGGACGGCGACACCTCCACCTCCGACACCCTCGTTCTGGCCGCCACGGGGGCCTCGGCCATGCCCCCCATCGCGGCGGCGGACGACCCGCGCCTGCCCGCCCTCAGCGCCGCGCTCGCGGATGTGATGGAGAACCTTGCCGTCCAGGTCGCCCGCGACGGGGAGGGCGCGACCAAGCTCGCCCGGATCGAGGTGACCGGCGCCGACAGCGCGCCCGCCGCGCGCCGCGTGGGCCTCGCGATCGCCAACTCGCCGCTCGTGAAGACCGCCCTTGCGGGCGAAGACCCGAATTGGGGCCGCATCGTCATGGCTGTCGGCAAATCCGGGGAGCGGGCGGATCGGGACCGGCTCGCCATCCGCTTCGGCGACATCCAGGTCGCCGAGAACGGCTGGGTCTCGCCGAGCTATCGGGAGGCCGACGGCGCGGCCTATATGCGCCGCTCCGAGCTGGAAATCGGCGTCGATCTCGGCGTCGGCGCGGGCCGGGCCACCGTGTGGACCTGCGACCTCACCAAACGCTATGTCGCGATCAACGCCGACTACCGGAGCTGAGACGCGGCTCGTCCTCGTGGCGGCCGTGGCGCTTGTCGATCCGGACGGGCGCGTGCTCCTCGCCCAACGGCCGGAGGGCAAGCCGATGGCCGGGCTGTGGGAGTTTCCCGGCGGCAAGGTCGAGCCCGGAGAGAGCCCGGAGGCCGCCCTCATCCGCGAGCTCGAGGAGGAACTCGGCATCGGCACATGGGAGAGCTGCCTCGCCCCCCTCACCTTCGCGAGCCACGCCTATGAGAGCTTCCACCTTCTCATGCCGCTCTTCGCCTGCCGCAAATGGGAGGGGATCGTGCAGGGACGGGAGGGCCAGCGCCTCGCATGGGCGCGCCCGGAGCGGCTCCGCGACTATCCGATGCCGCCCGCCGACCTGCCGCTCATCCCGATCCTGCGCGACTGGCTCTGACCCATCACCGCGCCGCGAGCGCCCTTGACCCGGCGCACGCAGCCCCAACCTGCTGGAAGATAGGGGTGCGCGTCTCCCGGCCGCCTTCCCCGACCCGCGCCCTTGCGCTAGAAACCGGCGATCCCAGCAAGAGACCGATGACCGAGATGACCGCTCAAGCCCCCGCCGGCGCCGCCCCGGCCTCCCGCCTGCCCGACGCGCAGACCGTCACCCATGTGCAGCACTACACCGACCGGCTCTTCGCCTTCCGCTGCACCCGCCCCCGCTCCTTGCGCTTCCGCTCGGGCGAGTTCGTGATGATCGGCCTCATGGGCGACCCGGACGAGACGGGCCGCCAGAAGCCGCTCTTGCGCGCCTACTCCATCGCCTCGCCCTCCTGGTCGGACGAGCTCGAGTTTTACTCGATCAAGGTGCAGGACGGGCCGCTCACCTCGAAGCTCCAGCACATCAAGCCGGGGGACGAGATCATCCTGCGCCCCAAACCCGTGGGCACGCTGGTGCACGATGCGCTCTTGCCCGGCAAGCGGCTTTGGTTCTTCGCCACCGGCACCGGCTTCGCGCCCTTCGCCTCGCTCCTGCGCGACCCTGAGACCTATGAGCGATTCGACCGGGTGATCGTCACCCACACCTGCCGCGAGGTGGCCGAGCTCGCCTATGGCCGGGAGATCGTGGAGAGCCTGGCGGACGACCCGCTGGTGGGGGAGGACGCGGCGGAAAAGCTCACCTACTACCCCACCACCACGCGCGAAGAGAGCCCGAAGATGGGCCGCATCACCACCCACCTGGAAAACGGCACGCTCTTCCGCGATCTCGGGGTCGAGGGGATGTCGCCCGAGACGGATCGCGCGATGATCTGCGGCTCCATCGGGCTCAACACCGACATGAAGGCCATCCTGGAGCGCCACGGCCTGGAGGAGGGCGCCAATTCCGACCCCAAGCACTATGTGGTGGAGCGCGCCTTCGTCGGCTGATCGCGAGCGGTGCAGCCTGTTCACCGCATGCGAATTGGTCGAGTGTCCAACGGCAGGTCACGCCAGCCGGGTCAAAGGCCCATCGATGGACATCACCGCAACCGAGGCGGAGCTCGCCGCCGGACGCGGCTAAGAAACGCTCTTCGTCGCCTCGCTCTTTTCACCCTGGACGCGGCATCTCGTGGACGGTGCCGGGATCTCCGAGGGCGCGCGTGTTCTCGACATCGCCTGCGGCACCGGCGGTCTCGCGCGCCATGCTTTGACGCGGGTGGGGCCATCGGGCAGCGTCACCGGTCTCGATCCCGCAGCCGGAATGCTCGCCGTGGCGGCCGAGACCGAACCCGGGATCGCTTGGGTGCAGGGCAGTGCCGAGGCGCTCCCTTTCGAGGATGCGCGCTTCGACTGCGTGGTCTCACAGTTCGGCATGATGTTCTTCCAGGATCGTGCCAAGGCCGCGCGCGAGATGGCCCGCGTGGCCGAGCCGGGCGGCTCGGTCGCGATCGCGGTCTGGAACTCCACGGACCACGACCCGGCCTATGCCGATCTCGGCACGCTGCTCGACGAGATGGTCAGCACCGCCGCGGGCGACGCCGTCCTCCTGCCGTTCTCGCTCAGCAACCCCGCCGTGGTGGCCGACAGTCTGACGGCCGGCGGCCTAAACCAGATCGAGATCGCGACCAAAACGGAGCAGGCGAGCTTTCCGAGCGCGGGGACCATGGTCGAGGGCGAGCTGCGCGGCTGGTTGCCGCTCTTCGGCATCCACCTCACGGACGACAAGATCGCCGAGATTCTGGCGGAGGCGGAGGGCCGCTTGTCGGCCCACATCGCGGACAGCGGGCGCGCCGAGTTCGCGACCTCGGCTCACATCATCACCGCGCGCAAGCCTCACTGAGACGTCGCAGCGGATGATCGGGCGGCGGAGCGGGCGGCCTGGGCGGCGCGGGCGGCCTCGCCGAAGGCCTCGAACAGCGCACGCGAGATCGGGTCGGCCCCGGCCTCGTACTCGGCGTGCCACTGCACCCCGAGCGCGAATCGCGCCGCCCCCGCGATCGAGATCGCCTCCACCGTCTCGTCCTCCGCGCGGCCCTCGATCACCACGCGCTCGCCCGCGCGCCAGACCGCCTGGCCGTGGAGCGAGTTGGTCACCGTCTCGCGCACGCCGAGGACCCGGTGGAACACGCCGCCATCGCGGAACCGCACCTTGTGGCGCTTCTCGAAGATCACCGTCGCGTCCTTCTCCCCCGGCGGCATCCGGTGGTTCATGCGCCCCGGCTCGTCGCGGATCTCGGGGTGCAGCGTGCCGCCGAAGGCCACGTTCATCTCCTGGATGCCGAGGCAGAGCCCGAAGACCGGGCGGCCCGCCGCGATCATCTCCCGGATGAGCGGCAGGGTGATCGCCGTCCGTCCCTCGTCGAAGCTGCCATGGCGTTCGGTCGCCGCCTCGCCATAGTGGCGCGGATGCACATTGGGCCGCCCGCCGGTCAGCACGAGCCCGTCGAGGAGGTCCATGAGATGGCCGGTGGGCAGCGCGTCCGGCCGGCCTGGGAGCACGATGGGCGCGCAGCCCGAGACCTCGGCCACCGCCTCCGGCGTGCGGACGCCGCAGACATCGGCCTCGAACTGGTCGTCCACCCGATGAAGGAACGCGGTCACCCCCACCAGCGGCCGGTGGCGCAGGGACATCAGGGCGCCCCGCAGGCCAGCGCGCGGGCCAGCCCGTCCCGTGTGGCGGGAAAAGGCAGCGGGCGCTCGACGACGCCGCCGGCCTCGAGGCCCACGGCGCGGAGCGATGTCCAGCCGACATCGGGCAGGACGAGCTCGGGCTTCCCGCAGGCGCGCAACCCCGAGGTGACGACGGGCTCCCCGATCCGGTGGTTGGAGAAGCCCGGGGCGGCGGCGACCTCCGTCAGCCCGTCGGAGCCGACGCGCCAGATCCTCAGCGTGCCGCCGATGTGCGGGGTGACGACCTCCGCGATCTCCGTGCGGCCGTCGCCGTCGCGATCGGCACAGTGTGCGGGCCCGCCCAGCGGCGGACCGTTGGCCGCCGGCGCCGGTGCGCCGCTCCCCAAGCCGAGCGCGGCCAGCGCGCCGGCCCCCAGGAGGGCCGCCAGGCGCATCAGATCTGCTTTTCCGGCATCTGCACCACGAGGCCGTCGAGCTCCGCCGTCACTTTCAGCTGGCAGGTGAGGCGCGAGCGCGCGGGGTCGGGCTCGAAGGCGAAGTCGAGCATGTCGCTCTCCATGTCCTCCTTGGGCGGGAGCTTCCCCGTCCAGTCCGGGTGGACATAGACATGGCAGGTCGAGCAGGCGCAGGCCCCGCCGCAATCGGCGTCGATGCCGGGGATGTTGTTGGAGACCGCGCCCTCCATCACGGTGAGGCCCTCCGCGACCTCGACGACATGTTCCTTTCCTGAGTGCTCGATATAGGTGATCTTCGGCATGATGCGTCTCTGTCCCTGGTCGACGGCGGATCAGCCGGCTCTCTAGCCTGTCTTTCCGGGCTCGGCCAGGGGTCGCGTGGCCGGGCGCGCGCCCTCCGTCTCGCCGAAATCGAGGGCCGCGCGCCCGCTCGCGAAGGGAACCGCCGGCAGATCCGGGGTCGCGGGTGCCACGGGCTCGGGCCGGGTGGCCCCGCCCACCCGCGCCACATGCCGCCACGCCGTCGCCGCCGCGGCCGTGCCGACGAGGGCGCCCGCCAGGGCCTGGACATAGACCGCGCCGGCGGGCCCGGCGGCCCCTGCGAGCAGGAAGGCGAGGCCGGGGATCACCGCCGCGTCGCGCGACCAGTTGAACCCGGTCGACCAGGTGGGCCGTCCGAGATTGTTGAAGGAGGCGTTGGCGACGAAGAGCGCCGCGGTGAAGAGATAGGCGCCGGCGCCCACCTGCGCGAAGGCCTCGAACACCGCCGCCCCCTCGCCGGTGAGCCCGAAAGCCGCGACGATCGCGCCCGAGAACCCGGCCAGGAGCGCCCAGACGACCGCCACATAGACCCCGGCGAAGAGGAGCGCGTCCCGATAGGTGGAGACGAGACGCTCGCCCAGCCCCGCGCCGAGATTCTGCCCGAAGATGGGCCCGATGGCGCCGGAGAGCGCGAAGATGCCGCCGAAGCCGAGCGCGGTGAGCCGACCGACCACGGCCCAGCCCGCCACCGCCGCGTCGCCATGCGCCGCGACGACCGAGGTGAGATAGGCCATGCCGAAGGGGGTGGAGAGCTGGGTGGCGACCGCGGGGCCCGCGATCCGGGCGAGGGCGCGCGCGTCCTCCCAGGCGTCCGTGAGGCGCGGCCGGGCGATGAGGTCGTGCCGCCCGACGGCGAAGCGCAGACCGATGGCCGCCACCACCGCGCGGGAGATGACGGAGACGATCGCCGCCCCGTCGACCCCGAGGCCGAGCCCGAAGATGAAGATCGGGTCGAGCCCCGCCGCGATGAGGCCGCCTCCGAGGGTCACCCACATGGCGCGCCGCGCGTCGCCCACGGAGCGCAAGAGCCCGCCCGACACCATGCCGATGCCGAGAAGCGGCAGCGCCGGCAGCACGATGGCGAGGTAGCCCGAGGCGATCTCCGCTGTCTCGCCCGACGCCCCGAGGGCCGCGAGGATCGGCTCCCGGGCGAGCCACACGCCGAGGGTGACGAGGGTGAGCACCAGGAGGTTGATCGCGAGCGCCGAGGCCGCGAGGCGCCGCGCCTCCGCCCGCCGGCCGGCCCCGATGGCGCGGCTGACCAGCGCCGTCGCCCCGATCGCAAGCCCGATGGAGACCGAGATCATGAAAAACTGCACCGTGCCGGCAAAGCCGATGGCCGCCGCCAGCTCCTTCTCGCCGAGGAGCGAGACGTAGAAGAGGTTGGCCGCATCCACCAGGAAGAGCGCCATCAGCCCGATGGCCCCGGTGGAGGTCATCACCGCCACATGGCGCAAGGTGGAGCCCGTGGTGAAGCGCGGCGCGGTCATCCTCACTCGGCGGGCTGGGGGAGCGGGCGGCCGAGCGTCGTCTCGTGCCCCGCGCTCGGATGCCGCGGCACCAGGAGCGCAAGCCCGAGAGAGACGAGCGCCAGCGCCGAGGCGAGCGCGAAGACCGCGCCCGGAAAGGTGAGCCAAAGGAGGCCGAGAGGCGCCGGCAAGGTGACCGCGGCGATGTGGTTGATCGTAAAGGCCACGGCCGCGGTGGGGGCCTGGTCCGCCGGGTCCGCGATCTTCTGGAAGTAGGTCTTGTGCGCGATCGCGAGGGCAAAGAGGAGATGGTCCGCGATGTAGAGGCCGATGGCGAGGCTCACCCCCCAATCGAACAGATAGATCCCGCCATAGAGCGCGAAAACCGCGAAGAGCCCGACATATTCGACGATGAGCGCCCAGCGCTCGCCGAACCGGTGGATGAGGCGCCCCGCGATCGGCGCGAAGAGGATCGTCGCCACATAGTTGGCCAGCATGAGGGCGGTGACCTCATGCACGTCGAGGCCGAAATGCTCCACCATCATGAAGGGCGCGAAGACGACGAAGATCTGCCGCCGCGCGCCGCCGATGAAGACGAGCATGTAGTAGAGCCAGTAGCGCGGGCGGAGCACCATCTTGCGGTGCTGCACCACCGGCGCCTGGAAGGTCGGGAACGCGGCCCAGGCGACGAGCGCGAGCGCCGCGCAGGCGCCACCCCCCAGCCAATAGAGCGTCTCGTAGCCCCAGCCGAAAGCCTCCGCGCCCAGGATGATGCCCGAGAAGGCGAGGAGCGAGCCCGCGGAGCCCGCCGACACGATCCACCCGATGGTCTTGGCCGCGCGGTCCTTCGGCAGCCACTGGAGCTGGAGCGACTGGTTCACCGTCTCGTAATAATGAAACCCGATCGACGAGATCACGGTGGTGAGCAGGAGGCCCCAATAGGTGGGCAGGTCCGCCACCACCGCCGTGCCGAGGCCGAGGATCACGAGCGAGAGGAGCGCCAGCCGCTGCTCGTGGATCACGAAGAGGAGATAGATCACCAGAAACGCGAGGAAGCCCGGGATCTCCCGCACCACATGGAGAACGCCGATGTCGAGCCCGTCGAAGGCCGCGCGCTCCACCACGAAATTGTTGAGAAGCGCCATCCAGGTGGCGAAGGCCAGCGGCGAGGCGACGGCCATGAGGAGGAGGAGCGCCTCGGGGCGGCGCCAGCGCGGCAGGCGATGCGCCGCCGAGATTGGAACGTCCGGCATCCTGGGGATCCTCCTTCGGCTCACATAGACCCGCAGCCCGCCAAGGGCCAGCGCCGAATTGCCGCCGGCGCGCGGGGGGCGCCCATTGGATTGTTGCGCCCAAGGTACGCCGAGTGCCCCCGTCGCAACACGTCCCGCCGAACTCGCCGGCCGCTCGATCCGTTGCCCCGGTCGCGCCCGATTCCCCCCCACACTCGCCATCGCACCCGGAGGCCGTCTGCGCCCCGCTGTTGGGAGAGATCCATGCGTATCCTGCGTATCCTTGCCGTCCTCGCGGCCCTCACACCCCTGCCCGCCTTGGCCGAGACACCGTCCCCCGCGCCAGGGCTGGGCGAGATCGGCGCGCTCCTCACCCTCGACGATGTCACGAGCGGGCGCCTCATGCTCCGCACCGACACGCCCGGCCGCTACGTTTCGGCACCCCTCGTCTCCACCAAGATCGACGTCGAGGTGACCGGCACCGTCGCCCGCGCCACCGTCACCCAGCGCTTCCAGAACCCCACAGAGCGGTGGGTCGAGGGCGTCTACGCCTTCCCCCTGCCCGAGGACAGCGCGGTGGACCGGCTGCGGATGCGCGTTGGCGACCGCTTCATCGAGGGACGCATCGAGGAGCGCCGGGCGGCCCAGGCGATCTACGAGGCCGCGAAGGCCGAGGGCAAGAAGGCCGCCCTCGTGGAGCAGGAGCGGCCCAACCTCTTCACCAATTCCGTG
Organism: uncultured Limibaculum sp.; assembly: GCA_964467005.1. Taxonomy (GTDB): domain Bacteria; phylum Pseudomonadota; class Alphaproteobacteria; order Rhodobacterales; family Rhodobacteraceae; genus Thermohalobaculum. Next base: position 11,763 of record CAYXPI010000071.1, read on the forward strand.
GCCAATATCGGCCCTGGCGAGACGGTGGTGACCCAGATCGCGTTCCAGCAGAGCCTCGCGCCCCGCGACGGGCGGTGGGAGCTCCGCCTGCCGCTGGTCGTCGCGCCCCGCTACAGCCCGGCCCCCGTGGTCCAGGCCGTCGAGTTCGACGGCTCGGGCTGGGGCGTGGCCGACCCGGTGCCGGACCGCGCGCGCATCACCCCGCCGGTGGCCGATCCTCGCCGCGAGGCGCCCGGCACGCTCCGCAACCCGGTGGAGGTCACCATCGACCTCGCCCCGGGCTTCGAAATCGCGGCGCTCGAGAGCCCATTCCATCCGATCACCGTCTCCGAGGGCGCGCCTGGCCAGGCCCGGATCGTCCTCGACGGGCCCGCGCCGGCGGACCGGGACTTCGTCCTCCGCTGGGAGAGCGCAGGCCGCGCGCCGGAGGCCGCCCTCTTCGCCGAGACCCATGAGGGCGCGCAGCACCTCATGCTCATGCTCTCCGCTCCCGATCTCGGGCCCGCCGCGCCGCTCCCCCGGCGGGAGGTGATCTTCGCGCAAGACATCTCCGGGTCCATGTCCGGCGCCTCCATCGCCCAGGCCCGCGAGGGGCTGGCGCTCGCGCTCGAGCGACTCCGGCCGGAGGACCGGTTCAACGTGGTGGTGTTCAACGACCGCTTCGCCGTCTTCCACCCCGAGCCCGTCGCGGCCACCGCCCAGAACATCCGCGAGGCCGTCGCCGCCGTCCGCCGGCTCGACGCCGAGGGCGGCACCGAGATGCTCCCGGCGCTCGACTTCGCGCTCTCCGGCGCGGCGCCCGAAGGCACGCTCCGCCAGGTGATCTTCCTCACCGACGGGGCGGTCGGCAACGAGGCCGAGATGCTCGCCCTCATCGACGCCGAGCTCGGCGCCACGCGCCTCTTCACCGTCGGCATCGGCTCGGCGCCCAACAGCTATTTCATGTCCCGGGCGGCGGAGCTCGGCCGCGGCGCCCACCTCACCATCGGCGACCTTTCGGAGGTGGGCGCGCGCATGGCCGAGCTCTTCGCCAAGATCGAGGCGCCGGCGATCACCGATCTGGCGCTCGCCCTGCCGGAGGGCGCCGAGGCGGAGGCGCTCCCAACCCCGATCCCGGACCTCTATGCGGGCGAGCCCGTGGTCCTGGCCCTCCGCGGCGCCGGGCTCTCGGGCGAGGCCGTCCTCTCCGGCCGGCGCGGGGAGCAGCCCTGGTCCGTCCGCCTGCCCCTCGGCGGCGCGGCCGAGCGCGAGGGTGTGGCCAAGCTCTTCGCCCGCCGCCGGATCCAGGCGCTGGAGGCCCGCCGCCTCGGCTGGGACGTGGCCCCCGACGCCGCCGAGGCCATCGACGCGGAGATCCTGGAGACCGCCCTCGGCTACGGCCTCGTCTCTCGGCTCACCTCCCTCGTGGCCGTGGACGCGACACCCTCGCGCCCCGTCGACGAGGCCATCGCGCGGGCCGAGGTGCCGCTCGCCCTCCCCGCCGGCTGGGATCCGGAGGCCTTCCTCTTCGAGGACGCCCCTGCGCCCGTCCCGACGCTCGACCGGGCCGCGCTCGACCGCATCGCCCCGCGCGCCGCCGTGGAGGACACGACCCCCGCCGCGGCTTTGCCCAAGGGCGCGCTCAACTGGCGCCAGGGCTTTACCCTCGGCCTCGCGCTTCTGATCATGGGCGCCCTCGTCCTGGTGTGGCTCCGCGCGTCGGCCCGGCGTTCGGGAGCGCGCGCATGAGCCGGGCGCGGCGGGCGGCCACCGTCCTCGCCCTCGCGGCCCTGGCCCTCGGCACCGTGGAGACGGTGAAGGGCGCCCTCCCGCCAGTGAAGGCTTGGATGGGCCAGCGCCTCCTCGCCACAGCCTGGGCCGAGACCATGGCCACGGGCCGGCCCGCCAAGCCCTGGGGCTGGGCGGACGCGCGGGCGGCCGCGCATCTCAGCGCGCCCCGGATCGGCGCCGCGGCGGTGGTGCTCGATGCGGCCTCGGGCGAGGCGATGGCCTGGGGTCCGGGGCATGTGGCGGGCACCGCGCCTCTCGGGCAGCCGGGGCTCGCAGCGGTGGCCGGGCACCGCGACAGCCATCTCGCCTTCCTCGCGGATCTGGCACCGGGCGACCGCCTGGTCCTCACCACCGCCGACGGCACGGCCCGGCCCTACCGGGTGACCCACGCGCTGGTCGTCGATGCACGGGTGTGGCGGCTGCCGGCGCGGCGCACCGGCCCGCGGGAGCTGGCGCTCGCCACCTGCTGGCCCTTCGGATCGGGGGAGGACGGGCCGCTGCGCTTCGTTCTCTTCGCCGAGGAACTCGCCGCCGCCTGAGGCGGGCCCCGGCGCGGTCCGGGGGCCGATGGGGGGCGCCGGCGCGGCCATGGGCACTCCCGGCGGCCCGGGCGGGCGGGGCCCCCGGACCGCGCCGCGCCCGCGGCCCGCGCCTCAGTTCTGCGCGTAGTACTCGACGACGAGGTTCGGCTCCATCATCGCCGCATAGGGGATCTCGGCCAGCGCCGGCACCCGCACGAAATGGGCCGTCAGCTTGTTGTGGTCCACCTCTAGATACTCGGGCACGTCCCGCTCGGCGGACTGCACGGCCTCGAGCACCAGGGCCATCTGCTTGGCCTTCTCGCCGAGGGTGATCTCGTCACCGGGGGTCACCCGCGCCGAGGGGATGTTGCACCGCGTGCCGTTGATCCGCACATGCCCGTGATTGACGAACTGACGCGCGGCGAAGATCGTCGGCACGAATTTCGCCCGGTAAACCACCGCGTCGAGCCGCTGCTCGAGAAGCCCCACCAAGAGCTCGCCGGTGTCGCCCCGGCGCCGCTCGGCCTCGGCGTAGATCCGGCGAAATTGCTTCTCCGTGAGGTCGCCGTAATAACCCTTGAGCTTCTGCTTGGCGCGGAGCTGCAAGCCGAAATCCGACATCTTGCCCTTGCGCCGCTGGCCGTGCTGGCCGGGGCCATACTCGCGCCGGTTCACCGGGGATTTCGGGCGCCCCCAGATGTTTTCGCCCATGCGGCGGTCGATTTTGTACTTCGCGGAGGTCCGCTTGGTCATTCTCGCTCTCCAATCACAAGGTCTGCCCCGTCCCTCCTCTCTCGGCCCCGGTCGGAGCGCGAGCGACAGGCCCTATCGGCCACGGGTGGGTCCGCGCGTGCGGAAGCGGTCGGTTAGCGCCGGGCGGGCGGGCTGTCAACCGTCCTCGCGGGGCAGGACCCGGCGACAGACCGGCGGCGGCGCTTGCCCTCGCCGCGTTGGCCCGCCATCTTTCAGGTAGCGTACAAACCGGGGGGGCCGCCCATGATCGCGATCATCTTCGAGGTCGAGCCCGCCGAGGGCCGGCAGGCCGCCTATCTCGACCTCGCGGCCGAGCTTCGGAGCCATCTCGAGACGATGGACGGCTTCATCTCCGTCGAGCGCTTCGAGAGCCTCACCACCCCGGGCAAGCTCCTCTCCCTGTCGTTCTGGCGCGACGAGGCCGCGGTGACCGCCTGGCGGACCCACGACGTCCACCGCCGGATGCAGGCCATGGGCCGCTCCGGCCTCTTCGCGGGGTACCGCCTGCGGGTGGCCGCCGTCATCCGAGACTACGGCCTCCACGACCGGGCCGAGGCGCCCGCGGACAGCCGCGCGCTCTTCTGAGCCCCTCTCAGGCGAACTCGCCCGCATGATGGCCGACCATGCGCCAGGCGCCCGATCCGCCCTCGAGCGCGAAGGTGTTGACCGCCATCAGCCGCGCGCCCATCACCCGCTCCTCGCAGAGCACGATCGCCGTCGCCCCGGAGAGGGTGGCCACGGCGCCGGCGCAGGCGATGGCCGGGGGCCGTCCGCCGCCGAGGATCGCGCGCCAGCTCCCCATCACGGCGTTCCGGCCCACCAGCATCGGCCGGCCGGGATGGGTGCAGCTCACGCCCGCGCGTTTCGACCAGAGCGCCTCCATGGCGGCGAGATCGCCCGCGCGCATCGCGAGGTAGAAGGCCTCGTTGGCGGCGAGCACGCGGCTCTCTCGAACGCTCATGGCCCCCTCCCGATCCAGGCCAGTCGAGGATGTCAGGGCCCGCCGAGCCTGGCAAGCATGGGCGCCCGGCGCGGTCACACCAGCGTGAGCTCCGCGACGCCGAGGGGCACGTTGAAGCGCTCGCACCAGATCCAGACCTGGGTGTAGTCCCCGATGTCGAGCCCGGCCTTCAGCGCGTAGGCCTGCCGGCCCTGATCGGTGCGCAGGGGCGACAGGATCGTGTCCGCGTCGTAGCCCTGATTGCCGAGGGCGACCTTCGGGTCCGGCGCGCCGTCGAAAAAGAAGTCGTCCTCGAGCTCGACCAGCCACTGCCCGTTGGAACGGAGGATGCGCGCGTGGCCCGTGGTGACGTGGTCGGAGCGGCCCTCGAAGCTGCCACGGGCGGTGACGATCGCGTCCGGCGCGACGGTGGGGGTGGGGGCGGCCGGCGCCGCGGTGCGCGCGGTCGATCCGCAGGCGCCGAGAAGGGCGAGGCTGGCGGCGCCCGCGCCGAGGAGGGCGGTGCGGCGGGTGAGGGTCTCAGAGCTCATGGGGGTCATCTCCGGTCTGCGGGGCGGGGTTGCGCCGCTCGGGCGGCTCCGGGCAGATAGGCGCGCCGGACGCCGGGGTCAGCCGGCCTCGCGCCCGCCTCACGCAGGCGTGCCGCAGGGTGAGGCGCCGGTGAGACCGCGGCGGAAGGGAGGCGGCATGGCCTATGCGATCCTCGGCTGGGGGTCCCTGGTGTGGGATCTCGACGACCTGGCACCCAAGGTGCGGGGCGGCTGGGCCATGGGCGCCGGCCCCGTGCTGCCCGTCGAGTTCTCCCGGGTGAGCGCGAAGCGCCTCGGCGCTCTCACCCTCGCGCTCGACCCGGAGGCCGGCGCACCCTGCCCCACCCACGCCATCGCCTCCGCCGCCGCCAGCGCGGAGGCGGCCGCCCGAGACCTCGCCGCGCGGGAGCGGGCGCCGCGGGCGCGGATCGGCGCCGTCTGCCTCGCGCGCGGCACGCGCCAGGGCACCCAAGCCGGCACGGTCGCCGCGTGGTGCGCGGCCGCGGGATGGACCGGCGCGGTCTGGACCGACCTGCCGGTCAATTTCGCCGATGCGACGGGCACCGCCTTCTCGCTCGCCGCGGCGGAGGCCTATCTGGACGCGCTCGCCGGGGAGAGCCGGGCCGAGGCGCTCCGCTACATCGCCCGCGCGCCCGCCGAGACCGACACGCCCCTCCGCCGCCGGCTGAGCGGCGATCCGCGCTGGGCCGAGGCGCTCGCCCGCCACCGCTAGGCCGGCCCCTCCTCGCCGAAGACGAGCCAGAGCGCCGCGAGGCCGAGGAGCCCGCCCATCGCGACGTTGAACGCCCGGAGGCGCCACCCGTCGCCCAGAACCCGGCCGAGAGCGGCGCCGAAGCCGCTCCAGCCCTGCGAGGATGTGAGCCCCGCCACCGCGAACACCCCGGCCGCCACCGCGGCCTCGAGGAGCGGCCGTGCGCCGGACACATAGGTGGCCGCCGCGCCGATCGCCATCACCCAGGCCTTGGGGTTGACCCATTGAAACCCCACCGCCTCGAGAAAGCTCAAGGGACGCGACCTTCGACCGCCTCTGGCCCTGTCGGCCAGCGCGATCCGGACCGCGAGATAGAGCATCACCGCGCAGCCGAGATAAGCGAGCCCCTCGCGCAAGAGGGCCGAGCGCTGGAACGCCTCGCCGAGCCCGAGCGCGATGAGAAAGAGCATGATCGGAAAGCCGAACGCCACGCCCATGGCGTGGGGCACCGTGGCGCGCCAGCCGAAGGTCGCGCCCGAGGCAGCCAGCATCATGTTGTTCGGCCCGGGCGTCCAGACGGCGGCGAAGGCGAAGCCCGCGAGGGCGAGGAGGCTGTCGAGATCCATGGGAGTCGATCTATGGCAATATGGCTGACCTATCGCCCGCCACTCTCGGCCCGACGAAGGCCGCTGTAAAGGGGCTCAGTCGTTCGACGGCGGCTCGAGACGGGCGAGGAGCGCCGGCCGGTCGAGCGCGAAGGCGCTGGCACGCCAGGCCGCCTTCGCCCGGGCAAGCGCGGCGCCAAGCTCGGGCCCCGGCGGCCATCCGCGGGCCACGAGATCCTTGGCTGAGAGGGGAAAGCGCGCGGCCGCGCCGCGGGCGATCTCCGCGGCGAGGTCGGGCGGGGGCAGCCGGTCGTCCCGCGCTGCGGCCACGAGGGCGGCGGCCTCGGCCGCCACGGCCGCCCAGGCCTCGGCCGCCAGCGCCGGCGCATCGCCGGAGCGGAGGGCCGCCGCGATCGCCGAGAGCTGCCGCGC
>CAYXPI010000072.1:0-1739 GCA_964467005.1 uncultured Limibaculum sp.
TTGTCTTCATTGAGCTTCGCCGCGCGCTCCAGCAGGCGCGAATGCAGATAGAAGACGTCGCCCGGGAACGCTTCACGGCCCGGCGGGCGGCGCAGCAGCAGCGACATCTGGCGATAGGCGATGGCCTGCTTTGACAGATCATCGTAAACGATGACCGAGTGCATGCTGTTGTCTCGGAAGTACTCACCCATTGCGCAGCCGGCATAGGGAGCCAAGAACTGCATGGGTGCAGCGTCAGACGCAGTTGCCGCGACCACGATCGAGTACGGCATTGCGCCGTTCTCTTCGAGCGTCTTGACGAGCCGCGCTACGGAGGAGCGCTTCTGGCCGACGGCGACGTAGATGCAGTAGAGCTTCTTGCTCTCGTCGCTGCCTGCCGCCTCGTTGTAGGGCTTCTGGTTGATGAAGGCGTCCATGGCGATAGCGGTTTTGCCGGTCTGCCGGTCGCCGATGATGAGCTCGCGCTGGCCGCGGCCGATGGGGATCAGCGCGTCGATCGCCTTGAGACCGGTGGCCATCGGCTCGTGCACCGATTTGCGCGGGATGATGCCGGGCGCTTTCACATCGGCCACCCGGCGCTCGGTGAACTCCACCGGGCCCTTGCCATCGATCGGGTTGCCGAGCGCGTCGACCACCCGGCCGAGAAGGGTCTTGCCGCAGGGCACGTCAACGATCGTGTTGGTGCGCTTGACCGTGTCGCCTTCCTTGATCTCCTGGTCCGAGCCGAAGATCACGACGCCAACATTGTCGGCCTCGAGATTGAGGGCCATGCCGCGGGTGCCGTTCGGAAACTCCACCATTTCGCCGGCCTGCACCCGGTCGAGCCCGTAGACGCGCGCGATCCCGTCGCCCACCGAGAGCACCTGGCCGATCTCGGTGACCTCGGCCTCCTGGCCGAAGTTCTTGATCTGCTCCTTGAGGATCGCAGAAATTTCCGATGCCTGGATGCCCATCTCAGCCGGCCTCTCTCATTGCGTTTTGCAGGGAGTTGAGCTTCGACCGGATCGAGGTGTCGACCATCCGGGAGCCCACTTTGACCACGAGCCCGCCGAGGATGGCAGGGTCGATCGTGATGTCGAGCTTGACCTCGCGGGAGAGCGCGCCGCTCAGCTTCGCTTTCAGCGCGTCGATCTGCGCGTCGGAAAGGGGGCGCGCGGCCGTCACCGTCGCGGTCGCCTGCCCCCGGTGCTCGGCAAGGCGCGCCTTGAACTTCTCTAGAACGCCCGGCAGCGCGAATAGCCGCCGCTTGGCGGCCATCACGCCGACGAGGTTTGCGGTGAGGCTGCCCAGACCCATCGCCGACGCGATGGCCGACATGGCGCGCCCTTGGCTCTCGCGACCGTAGAGCGGGCTTGCGATGAGTGCGGACAGATCAGCGCTCTCGGCGAGCGCCTGCCCCAGGGCCTCGACGTCGGCTTCGACCGAGTCGAGCGCGTCGGCCTCCAAGGCGAGATCGAAAAGTGCGGTGGCGTAGCGCCCGGCAATCGTCGATGTGAGCGTTTCAGTGCCTGCCACTGCGACATCCTCCCCCAGCGGGGCCGCTCATCCTCATGGGAATGGCAACCCGTCCCGCCGCGCGCAGGTTCGCTAACACAGGGCCGTCGGGCTTGCAACTGCGCCACAGATCCGCGGACTCGGCGCGCCGGCCCCGAAAAACCGCATCGGATGACCGGCGTGGCCGCAACGCCCGCCGGGCAGATCGTCGCAGAGCGCCGGCTCGCACCTGGCGGGTTCGGCAC
>CAYXPI010000072.1:1839-17827 GCA_964467005.1 uncultured Limibaculum sp.
GGGTGGTTTCGGGTTTGGGGGGCATTGCTTGCGGTTTTTTCGTGCACGGCTGGATCGGACCGGGGTGGTGATGCGGGGTCTTCTGCTCCCGTCGCTCTCCGTGTCGCGGATTTCGCCGGGGATCGAGCGCATTCTTGGATACCCCGCAGACCGCTGGATCGGTCAGGCCGGGTGGCTGGAGCTGTTGCCGGATCGGGACCGGCACGCCGCCGTCGCGGCCTGCGCCACCGCGGCGCAGAACGGGATCGACCAGGTGGTGGAGTACCGTGCGAAGGCCGCCTGGGGCGACTGGGTGCATCTGCGGGAACGGCTGTCGGCCGAGAACGACGATGCCGGTCGGCCGCGGCTCGTGGGCATGATCAGCGTCGCGGACCCCGATGCGGTGGCCGGCTCCGCGCCCGCAGACCGCCGCCCGAAGCTTAAGGTGCTGGTGGCCGACGGCGATGTCGTCCGGGTGCAAATGGTCTCGGCGCTCCTTCTCCACGAGGGGATCGCGAGCGATCTGGCTCTCTCCTCCGAGGTGGCGGTGAGCATGAGCGTGGCCGAGCGCTACGACATGATCGTGATGTCGCAATCGATCCCAGGCGCCGGCGCTCTGCGCGCCGCCGGCGAGATCCGAGGGTGGGAGCGGGCGCAGGGCCGGCCTCGGGTGCCGATCGCCATCGTCTCGGGCAAGGACGGGCCGACCGCGCGGGATCTGGCGGCGTGCGGGGTCGACGCGCATTTGCCGGAGCCCGTGTGCCTCGGCGCGCTGCGGGCCGCCGTCGCCACCCATGCCCGTCCGCCGGGCGGCGCGCTCGCCTAGCCGCCGCGCTCAGCCGCGTCGGAGACGGCACTGATAGCAGCCATTGGCCGCCGAGCGGACATGCGCCTCCACGATCTCGGGGTCGGCGAGGAGCGCCGCCGCACGGTCCCAGAGCGACGCACGGGCCACCACGCCCCCGGTGCCGGACACGATTCGCCCCGTCCGGTCATAGCCCCGGAGGTGGTAGCTGCGGCTCGTGGTGAGGATGGGCGGCGGCCCTGCCCCGTCCCACGCCGTGCAGGGGTCGGCGCAGAGAAAGATCGGCCCGGTCTCGGCATAGGGTTGAGGCTCGGGAAAGGGCCGGTATGCGAGCAGAAGAGAGCCGCGGCCGGCGGGCACATCGCGCAGGCAGTGGCGGCAGGGCGTGCCGAGGCCGTCGGAGATGAGGTGTTCCGGGGGCTGGCCGTGGGTGTCGAGCCCCCCGGCTTGGAGGGCCCTCATCGCGGCGGTGGACAGAGGCAGGGCACGGATTTCGGCGGTGGCACGGGTCATGCGCGGTCTCCGGTTGGGTCTGTCCCCGAAGAAACCCGCCGCATCGCCGACGCGCGACCCGGATCGTGCTCAGGCGGTGTCGACTGTGTCGCCCGACGCGCCGGCCAGCGTCTCCGGCGCCGGGGTGATCGGCGGCTCTGGCGCTGCGCCGCCGCCCGTGCCCCGCTGAGCGGACTTGGCGAGCTGCGCGAGGGTGCAGGCGGCGAGGACCAGGGTGACGCCGAGGGCGACCCCACCGGCCAGATGGAGGGCGGCGTTGGCGCTTTGGCGGAGGATCATCGCGTATCCCCGGTCTCGGCGCCCGTCGCACGGGCCCCCTGATGATAGAGAGCCGCCGCCGCGAGGCCGAGCGCGAGCCCGAGGCCGAGGCCTGCAAGCGTGGCCGACGTGGCGACCACGGCGGAGGGGGTGGGAATGGGTAAGGGCATGCGCGTCTCCTACTCTGCTGCCGCGAGAGATAGGGCGGAGGCCGCGCCTGTCCGCTTCTCAGAGAAAGCTCTGGGGATCGATGTCCACCGCCACGCGCACGGCGGAGTGAAGTTTCACGCCGTCGAGCCAAGCCGCAACGGCACGCTGGAGCGCCACGCCCTTGGCCGCCTTCACGAGGAGCCGCACCCGGGTGCGTCCGCGAATGCGCCCGATCGGGGCGGCGGCCGGCCCGTAGAGCTCCGCCCCTGCGGCGAGGATCGGCCCCCGAGCCCGGCCGAGCGCGCGCGCCGCCTCCCACACCTGGCGCTCCTCGAGCCCGCTCACCACGATGCCGGCCATCCGGCCATAGGGCGGGACCCCCGCCGCGCGCCGTGCCTCCGCCTCCGCCGCCCAGAAGGCCTCGGCCTCGCCGCTCAGGATCGCCTGCATCACCGGGTGGTCGGGCTGGGTGGTCTGCACGAGCGCGCGCCCCGGCCGGTCGCCCCGCCCCGCCCGGCCCGCAACCTGGGAGATGAGCTGGAACGTTCGCTCCGCCGCGCGCAGATCCCCGCCCTGGAGGCCGAGATCGGCGTCGACCACCCCCACCAGTGTGAGCCTCGGAAAGTTGTGCCCCTTCGCAACGATCTGGGTGCCCACGACAACATCCGCAGCGCCCTCGGCGATCTCCGCGAGACGCGCCTTCATCTCCGCCGGGCCCGTCACGAGGTCGGAGGACAGAACCGCAAGGCGCGCAGCGGGAAACCGCCGGGCCGCCTCCTCCGCGATGCGCTCCACCCCCGGCCCGCATTCCGAGAGCCGATCCTCGCGCCCACAGGCCGGGCACCGGGTGGGCACGGGCTCGGTGTGCCCGCATTGGTGGCACATCATGCGGCCGCGCAGCCGGTGGTGCACGAGGCAGACATCGCAATCCGGGCAGACGAACCGATGCCCACAAGCGCCGCAGAGGGTGAGCGGCGCATAGCCCCGGCGATTGAGGAAGAGGAGCGCCTGCTCACCGGCCGCGAGGCGCGCGGCCACCGCATGGGCGAGGCGGCCGGAGATCCAGTCCCCCCGCTCCGGCGGGTCCACTCTCAGATCGACGAGCCCGATCTCCGGCATCTGCGCCGCGCCGAAGCGCCGGGGCAGCTCCAACCGCCGGTATTTGCCCGCATCGGCGTTGGCCCAGGTCTCGAGCGAGGGGGTGGCGGAGGCGAGGACGGCAAGCGCCCCCTCCTCGGCGGCGCGCAGCACGCCCATATCGCGGGCGTGGTAGAGAACCCCGTCCTCCTGCTTGAAGCTCGGCTCGTGCTCCTCGTCGATCACGATGAGCCCGAGATCGGCGAAGGGCAGGAAGAGAGCCGAGCGCGCGCCCACCACGAGCGGCACGCGACCCTCAGCCGCAGCGATCCAGAGGCGCCGGCGCTCCGGCCCGCTCACCGCGTGGTGCCACTCCGCCGCCCGGGCGCCGAAGCGCGCCTCGACCCGGGCGAGGAAGGCGGGGGTGAGCGCGACCTCCGGCACCAGCACCAGCGCCTGGCGACCCTGGCCCACGCATTCCGCCACCGCCTCGAGATAGACCTCCGTCTTGCCCGAGCCGGTGACACCCCGGAGGAGAACGGTCTCGTAGCGCCGTTCGGCGAGGGCCGCCCGGAGGGCCGCCGCCGCTTCGGCCTGGGGCGCGCTCAGATGGCGGCCGGGCGCCTGGCCGAAGAGAGTGGGGTAGGGCCGCTCCTCGGCCCGGGTGTCCGCCGCGAGGGTGCCCGCCTCGACGAGGCCCTTGACCACCCCCGCCCCCACCTCGGCGGCGGCGGCAAGCCGCTGGGGCGGCATTGGCCCCGGCGCGGTCGCGAGGACCTCGAGCACGCGCGCCCGCTCGGGCGTCATCCTCTCGGGCGGCGGGCCCGCGAGCCGGACGACCCGCACCGATTTCGGAGGGCGCCCGAGCTCCGGCGCCCGGAGCGCGAGCTGCAGCATCTGGCCAGGCGGGGTGAGCGTGTAGGCCGCGGCGCGATCCAGAAAGCGCCGGAGCGCGGGGCGGAGGGGCGGCACCGGCAGCCGCGCCAGCACCGGCTTCAGCCGCGCCGCGGGCACCTCGGCCCGGCCCGGGCCCCATACGGCCCCGATCACCCGACGCCCCCCGAGCGCGACCTCGACCACCGCGCCGTCCTCGAGCGTGAGCCCCTCGGGCACCAGATAGTCGAGCGGACCAGGCAGCGGCGCGGGCACCAGCACGGCCACCTGCGCGCCGGACGGATGGCGCACCGGCTCGGTCAAGGGACTGGCTCTCCCCCGCCCCCTCGCATAGACTGCGCCGCAAGGTGAGGCAGGGACGGGGCGCGCCCCGCCGGGGGATCCATGAAATTTTTCGTCGACACAGCCGATACCGGCGAAATCCGCGAGCTGGCCGCGTCCGGCCTCGTGGACGGGGTGACCACGAACCCCTCGCTCATCCTCAAATCCGGCCGCCAGATCGACGAGGTGACCGCCGAGATCTGCGCGCTCGTCGAGGGCCCGGTGTCGGCCGAGGTGACCGCGACGGAGGCCGAGGCGATGATCGCCGAGGGCCGGCGGCTCGCCCAGATCGCCCCCAACATCGCGGTGAAGGTGCCCCTCACCTGGGACGGGCTGCGCGCCTGCAAGACGCTCTCGGACGAAGGACGGATGGTCAACGTCACGCTCTGCTTCTCCGCCAATCAGGCGCTCCTTGCGGCCAAGGCGGGGGCCACCTTCATCTCGCCCTTTATCGGCCGGCTCGACGACATTGCGATCGACGGGCTCCAGCTCATCGCCGACATCCGCCAGATCTATGACAATTACCACTTCGAGACGCAAATCCTGGCGGCCTCGATCCGCAGCGTGAACCATGTGCAGGAGGTCGCCAAGATCGGCGCCGATGTGGCCACCCTGCCGCCCGGGGTGCTGAAAAAGCTCGCCGACCACCCGCTGACCGACAAAGGCCTGGAGATCTTCCTGGCGGACTGGGCCAAGACCGGCCAGTCGATCCTCGGCTGAGCGGGCCCGTGAGCGACGCGATGCGCGAGGAGAAGGGGCGGGCGGGCATGGCCGGCATCGCGCTCAACACCGACGAGCGGGACCTCATCCGGTCGCTCATCGTGGCCGACCCCGAGCTTGTGCTCGGCGACGATCAGGTGATGCGCGCGCTCATCGCCGAAGACGGCAACGGCCAGGCCCGCCAGGTGGTGGATCTGCGCGACCGGCTGGTGGAGCGGCTGGAAGGCCGCCTCAAACGCCTCGTCCAGGCCAATCGGAGCGTGATCGCCGCGGCTTATGAGAACGTCTCCGGCACCCGCCAGCTCCACCGGGCGGTTCTGGCGCTGCACGACGCGCCGGATCTCGGCGCGTTTCTCCGGTGCCTCACCACGGAGGTGCCTGTCCTCCTCGGGGTGGAGGAGGCGCGGGTTTGCCTCGAAGCGGATGTGGACGAGGCGCGGCCGGCGGACGGTCTCGGCCCCGGGCTGGAGGGACGGGTGCTCGCCCTGCCCGAGGGCACGGTCGAGGCCTATCTCATGCTCGACGGGGAGCCGGCGGCCGACGGGGTCGTGCTCCGCGAGGCCTCGGGCGAGGCGGAGCTCATCTTCGGCGCCATGACCTCCGTGCGGTCTGAGGCGATGATGCGGCTCGATCTCGAGGGGGCGGCGGGCCTCGTCGTCTTCGGGGCCTCCGATCCCGACCGTTTCGGGCCCGACCAGGGGGTGGACCTTCTCGTGTTCTTCGGCGCGATCGTGGGACGGCTTCTCCTCGGTCACCTGGCGGAGGCATGAGCGCCGCCACCGCGTTCGACGCGCTTCTCGCCCGCTACGTGACGCATCTGGCGGCCCGGGGCCTCGCGCCCGCCACCCGCAAGGCGTATGGTGACGATCTGGGACGGCTGGGGCGGTTTCTGGCCGATCATCTGGGCGGGCCGGTGTCGCGGGCGGCGCTCGAGGGGCTGAGCCTTGCGGATCTCCGCGCGTTCCTCGCCGCGGAGAGCGCGCGGGGCCGGGGGCCGCGGTCCCTCTCCCGCGCGGTTGCCGCGCTGCGGAGCTTCTTCGCCTGGGCGGAGGAGGCCGAGGGGCTTGCCGCCAAGGCCGTGGACGGGCTCGCCACCCCTCGCATCCGCCGCTCCCTGCCCCGGCCGGTGCCGGCGCCCGAGGCCCGGGCCCTCCTCGCGGTGGCGGAGGGCGCCCATCCCGAGGCCTGGATCGCGGCGCGGGACGTCGCCGTTCTCGGCCTCCTCTGGGGCGCGGGGCTGCGCGTCGGCGAGGCGCTGGCGCTTCGCTGGGGGCAGGCGCCCTTGGGCGAGAGCGTCTCCGTCCTCGGCAAGGGCCGCCGGAGGCGAACGGTTCCGGTCCTCCCGGACGTCGCGCGGCTGGTGGAGCGTTACCGCGCCCTCTGCCCCCACCGCCCGGGCCCGGACGGCGCGCTCTTCCTCGGCGCCCGGGGCGGCCCGCTCGACCCTGGCCTCGTGCGCAAAACCGTCCGCCAGGCCAGGGCGGCGCTCGGGCTGCCGCCCTCCACCACGCCCCACGCGCTCCGCCACGCCTTCGCGACCGACCTCCTCGCCGCGGGCGGTGACCTCCGCGCGGTGCAAGAGCTTCTCGGCCACGCCCGCCTCGCCACCACGCAGATCTACACCGCCGTCGAGCCCGCGCGCCTCGCGGCCGTGCTGGCCCGCGCCCATCCACGCGCCAAGCTGTGAGCGCGGCGGGCTCCGGGCTCTCGGCCAACGCCCAAGGCGCGCTCTGGATCCTGGCCTCCGTCGCCGGCGCCACCGCCATGACCCTCGCCGTCCGGGTGCTGACGCCGGAGCTCCACTCGGCCATGCTCGCTTTCCTGCGCTCGGCGCTGGTGGCGGTTCTCATCGTGCCGGCGGTGATCTGGCGCGCCCAGTCCGGCGGCGCGCGCCTTCGCTTCACCCGCTGGCCGCTGCATCTCCTCCGCGGGCTCCTCATCGGCATCGCGCTCAACGCGGGCTTCTACGCGATCTGGCAGCTCCCGATGGCCACGGCGACGATCCTCTTCTTCATGGCGCCGGTCTTCGCGACGGCCTTTGCCATGATTTTCCTCGCCGAAGCCGTCGGCATCCGGCGCTGGAGCGCGATCGCCGCGGGCTTTCTCGGCGCCGTCGTGATCCTTCGCCCAGGCATCGGCCAGACCGACCCCGCGATGCTCGCCGCCCTCCTCTCCTCCTTGGCCTTCGCCGCCTCGCTGATCGTCGGGCGCCGGGTGTCGGACGCCGACGGGTCCGATGCGGTCTTCGTCTCCTCCTCGGCCGTGGTCACGGTCGCCACCCTGCCGCCAGCTCTCTTCGTCTGGGAGCTGCCGGCGGATGGACTCGCCTGGGGGGTGCTGGGGGTTCTGGTCGCGGGCTCGGCCGTGCGCACCTATGCCGACATCCGGGCCTATGCCATAGGGGAGGCGGGGTTCATCGCCCCGTTCACCTATCTCCGGCTCCTCACCATCGGCGTTGCCGGCTATGTCTGGTTCGGCGAGGTGATCGACGCCTGGACCCTCGCCGGCGGGGTGATCATCGCGGGCTCCACCCTCTACATCGCGGCGCGGGAGGCGCGGCTCAAGCGGCGCGGCGCCGCCGGCCGGGCGCCCTGAGCGCCTTCGCCATGGACATTCGGCGCAGGTTGTCCCAGATTTGGTGAGCGTGGCCGGCGTGATCGCAAGATCCCGGGCAACAACGAGTCGGACCGGCCGCGCAGGGCCAGGGGGACCATGGGGAGGGGACGCGAAAAATGGAGTACGGATCGGCGGAAATGGTCGGCACCATGACGATTGCGATTGGGATCGGCATCGGCATCGGGTATCTCGTCTGGGGGCGGGAGAAAGCCGGGCTCGGAGCAACGCGACCGACCAGCGCGCCCAAGGCCGAGGCGGTGAAAGCCCAGACGCCGGCGGCAGAATCCCCCGCGGCGGAGACCACGGAGACGGCGGCCGAGCCCGCGACCCAAGACGGGGAGGGCCCGGCGGCGCCCGGCAACCTCCTGACGCGCGCGCCGGATGCGCCGGACGATCTCAAAAAGATCAAGGGCATCGGGCCGAAGATGGAGGCGCTGTTGAACGAGCGCGGCGTCTATCTCTATTCCCAGCTTGCCGCGTTCACCGAGGCCGACCTCGTATGGCTCGACGCCGCCACGGGGAGTTTCCCCGGCCGCGCCGCGCGCGACGCGTGGGTGGCCCAGGCCAAGGCGCTTGCGGAGGGCGACACGCCTCAGTGACGGCGGATGCGGGCCACGCCCTCGAGCCGCTCGCGCCCCCGATAGTAGACCTCGAGCGCCCGGAGCGCCCAGGGCATCGCCGCGGGCCAGGGATGGGGGCGGAGCCGGCCCGCATCGAGCGCCGTCCGCCCCGCGCCTTCGGCCACGATGCGCTCGGCCAGGCGATGGCCGAGATAGGGCGCCATGGCGACGCCCGAGCCGTTGTAGCCGCAGGCGTGCCACACCCCGTCGATCCGGCCGAGATGTGGCACCCGGTCCCGCGTGAAGGCGACGGTGCCGGTCCAGGAATGGGTGATGCGCGTGGCGGCGAGCTCGGGGAAGACGCTCAGCATCTGGTCCCGGAGCCGCCGGGCCGCGGGCGCAGGCGGGAGCGGGGTGAGGGACGCCCGCCCACCCCAGACGAGGCGCTCCCCGTCCGGATCGGCGCGGAAATAGGAGTGCGCGGCCCGGGTGTCGACATAGGCGCGGCCGCCGGGAAGGAGGCTCGCGATGCGGTTGGCGCCGAGCCGCTCGGTTGCGATGACGAAGGAGGGAACCGGCACGAGCCCCCGCGCCTGCTGACGGAAGACGCGCCCGCCGAGCCGGGCATAGCCGTTCGCGGCGAAGACGATGTCCCGAGCCTCGACCGGACCCTTGTCGGTCGCGATCCGCCAACCCCCCGGCGCGCCCGACAGCGCATGCACGCCCGCATGGTCGACCACCTGGGCCCCGGCGGCCCGCGCCGCCTCGAGCAGCCCGCGGTGGAAGAGCGCCGGGTGCAGCACGCCGTGGTCCGGAAAGAGGAGGCCCCCCGAATAGGTGTCGGTCGCGATCTCGGCCGCCTGGTCGCGCGGGCGCACCACCTCCACGCGCATGCCGAGCGCTGGGGCCTCGTCGCGCGCCCAGGCCGCCAGGCGCGCAAAATGGAGGGCCGAGCCGGCGCCCAGATAGCGCCCCGAGCGGCGGAACCGGGGGTCGACCGGCAGCCGCGCGAGGAGATCCGTCGTCCAGGCGAGGGAGGCCCGGGCATCTCGCAGCATAGCGGTCGCGGCCTCGGCGCCGTGGCGCTTGGCCAAGGAGGAGAGCCGCGCCTTGTGGCCCCAGCCGATCATGCCGCCGTTCCGGGTCGAGGCGCCGGCGCCGGGGGCACCTGCCTCCAACACCGCCACGGTGCGCCCCGCTTTCGCCAGGGTGAGGGCGCAGGAGAGCCCGGTGTAGCCCGCGCCGACCACGGCCACGTCGACCCGAGCGGGAGGCGTGCGGCCGCTTTCGGGTTCGGGCGGGGCGGCGTCGTGCCAAAGCGGCGTGTCGGACAGGCCCGCGCCCCAGGGCGCTCCGCTCACGCCAGCCCGTCCGTCACGTCGTGGCCGTAGAGCCAGTCGAGCTGGGCGGCCGCGAAGCCCGGGGCGAGCCAGCTGAGCGCCGAGATCGGCGCCCATGTGAGGAGCCGCCCGATCTCCGTGCGCTTGTGGAAAAGAAGGCCGTTCGACCGGCTCTGCCCCTGCACCCGCGTCACCCGGGACCAGCGCGCCTCCTCATAGGCCAAGAGCGCCTCGGGCACGCTTTGCCGGGCGCGGAGCGAGCGCACCAGCACCGCCGCGTCCTCCAGCGCCATCGCCGCTCCTTGCGCCATGAAGGGAAGCATCGCGTGGGCCGAGTCGCCCAACAGCGCCACGCGGCCGTCGCACCAGCGCACCTGCTCGGGACGCTCGTAGAGCCCCCAGAGAAACGGCGCCTCCACCCGCTCAAGAAGGCGCACGACGTCGAGATGCCAGCCCTCGAAGGCCGCTCGGAGCTCGTCGGGATCGCCGGAGACGGCCCAGCTCTCCTCAGTCGGGCCCTCGCGCTCCTCCACGGCGACGAGGTTCACAAGCCGACCGCCCCGGAGATAGTAGGTGACGAGGTGCCGCCCGGGGCCGGCCCAGACGGTCGCCTCCGGCGCCACGAGCCCTTCGGGCACCCGCTCCGCCGGCAGGGTGGCCCGCCAGGCGATCTGCCCGGTGAAGGCGGGGGTCTCGGGCCCGTTGAGGACGCCCCTCAGAACCGACCGGATGCCATCCGCCGCGATGAGCAGGTGGCCCGTATGGGTGGTGCCGTCGACCAGGCGAAGGCGCACCCCCTCTGGGCGGTTGCCGTAGGTCTCGGCACGATGGCCTGTGAGGAGGGCGACGCCGGCCGCCTCCGCGGCGGCCAGGAGCGCGGCGTGAAGATCCGCCCGATGCACGTGGAGATAGGGCGCGCCCCAGCGGAGCTCCGCCTCCTGCCCGAGGCTCACGCGGTAGATGGGGGAGCCGGTGTGCCCGTCGCGCATCTGGGCGGCCTCGGGGCGAAAGGCGCTCTCGGCCACGCGGTCGAACACGCCGAGCCAGCGGAGCACCCGGCAGGCATTGGGGCTCATCTGCAGCCCCGCGCCCAGCTCGGCGAAGGCCTCCGCCCGCTCGAACACCGACACCTGCCAGCCAGACCTGGCGAGCGCCAGCGCCGCCGCAAGGCCGCCGATCCCGCCACCGGCCACCAGAGCCGTTCGCTCGCGGCCCTCGCCTGCCATCGCCGTCTCCCGATCGTCCGGGGTTGCCCGAAAGGTCACCATGACCTCGGCCACCGCCGAGGGCAAGCGTGGAAACGGGACGGACCGGGCCCGCGGTCAGCGCGCGCTTCGGCCCGTCGGCACCATCCGCACCACGCGGCGCACACCGCCGGTTGCGGCCACCTTAGAGCTGCGCTTGGGATCGTTCGCCGCCTGAATGGGCGGTTGTGCGGCGAGCGCGCCGGGCTCGATCCGCTTGGGCTCGGGCGCAAAGGGATTGGCCGGCGCCGGTTCGGGCGCGCTGTCCGGAGCGGCGGGCTCGGGCGCGGCCTGCGCCGCGTCACGCGCGAACGCCTCCCGCGCCTTGGCCTCGGCCGCCTTCGCCGCCTCCTCGGCCAACTGCGCAACGGTTGGTTTCGGCGCCGGGGCGTCCAGCGGCACGATTTCGCAAACCGGCGCCTCGCCTTTCCGCTGGCGGCTGGAGAGGCGCAGCTTGAGCCGGCCGCCCTCCTCGGTCTCGACTATTTGATTGTCGCTCACGGCGAGCTTCTCGTCGAGCATCCGACGCGCGAGGTCGAAGGTGTGCTCGATCATCACCCGCGTCTCGATCGTCGAAGGCCGCACCATCAGCTCGCGTCCGGTGAAGGCCGCAAGCCCGCCGGTGACGAGGCCGGAATGCAGCTCCTCCATCTCGCCGGGGGGCAGCACATGCCAGCGCAGCCAGAAGGCGAGCGGCGCCGCCCCGTCCTTGAGATCCTCGATCGCGGCTCCGAACGCCTTCATCGGGATGGAGTTTCGGGCCGAGAGCCAGATCGCGCCGACGGGGTCCGACAGCCGGGCGACCACGGACGCCGTCGCGGTGACGGCGGCGGCGCGATCAAACACTGCATCCGGCCCCTCCTCGCCCTCGATGCCGGCTTCGTGCACCTTGAAATAGGCGCGATGATCGGTGAACTCGCCGAGGCCTCGGTCCCACATCACCGGGTTGACGTAGCGACCCATCTCCAGCCGATCGGTGAACGGCTCCGGATGCATCGACACCCTCAGACGCACCCCGTCCAGCTCGAAGGCGACTGTTTCGGGCGGCGCCTTCCGGAAGCCGAGGAGGCTGTTCTTGGGCGGCGCCTTGTGCATCATCCGCGGGTCGATGCGGACGGTGGCGCCGGTCTGCTCCACGAGCAGGCGGATTTCCGTGATCAAATCGCCGGGATCGATCCGGGTCTTTTTGCGCAGGGGCAGCACAATGCCGAAGCTCTGGTTCACCGGTCAGCTCTCCTGACGCCCAGTCGAACCTCTGCCCGACCCGGCCTCGATCCGAATTCATTCCTAAGTCGCGCGCCCTGAGGCGGCATCGCGACGTCACACGCTATACAGCCGACAAAGATGCTTTAGACTTGGAACCCACGCAACTTTAAGATGTACACACGGCGCGAGAGAGTCAAGCGCCTTTCGCAACGCCGCAGAAACGCCGTCTTGCAGCCACATCCGGGCGGCGCCATGTGTAGAGAGCATTCGCCCCGGAGACCGCTTATGAGCCCCGCCGACCACGACCGCATTCCGGAGGCCGCACTGGCCTGGCATCGCGCGGGCCGAGGCGCCGCACTCGCCACGGTTGCCGAGACGTGGGGGTCGGCGCCGCGGCCCGTCGGCGCGCAACTGGCGATCTCCGGCGCCGCAGAGCTTCTGGGCTCGGTCTCTGGCGGCTGCGTCGAGGGCGCGGTGGTGGCCGAGGCGCTGGAGGCGCTGGACGACGGCGCACCCCGTCTCATGACCTTCGGTGTGTCGGACGACGACGCTTTCGCCGTCGGCCTTGCCTGCGGCGGGCGCATCCGGGTGCTGCTGGAGCCCGTGGGGCCCGCGCTGCCAGAGGCGGTGCTGGCCGAACTCGTCGAGGCCCGCGGCGCGCGCCGGGCGGTCGCGATCGAAACCCGGCTGCCCCGCGCGCCGCAGGGTGAGATCGACCGCCTCCCAGGGCTCGCCCACCGCATCCTCGGCTATGACGACGCGCCGGAGCGTTTCGACGCCGACCGCTCCGGGTTTGCCGAGGACGACGCCCTCCGCTTCGTCGCGGTCCACACCCCGCCGCTGCGCCTCGCCGTGGTTGGGGCCGTGCACATCGCCCAGCCCCTCGCCCGCATGGCAGTGGAGCTCGGCTACGAGGTGACGGTGATCGACCCGCGCGCCGCCTTCCTCACGGCTGAACGGTTCCCAGGTCAGCGCCTCGTCGACAGCTGGCCGGACGCCGCCCTCTCGGCCCACGGCCTCGATCTCAGAACCGCGGTGGTCCTCCTCACCCACGACCCCAAGCTCGACGACCCGGCGCTCGTCGCCGCCCTCGGGTCCGACGCCTTCTATGTCGGCGCCCTCGGCTCGACCCGCACGCACGCCAAACGCCTCGAGCGGCTGCGCGCCACCGGGGTTCCGGAGGCGGCCATCGCCCGGATCGACGCGCCTGTGGGCCTCGACATCGGGGCGCGCACGCCGGCGGAGATCGCCGTCTCGATCCTCGCCGAAATCACCGAGCGCCTCCGCCGGCCCGCCTCGCGCCCGGGCCGTGCTGCCGATGCCCGCGCGCTGCCATGAGATTCGGACCCGTGCCCCTCGATGCGGCGGAGGGCGCGATCCTCGCCCACGGCCTCGCCTTGCCGGACGGCAAGCTCAAGAAGGGGCGCCGGCTCTCGCCGGACGACCTCCGCCGGATTGCCGAGAGCGGACAGCGGGAGGTCACGGTGGCGCGCCTCGCGCCAGAGGACCTCTCGGAGGACACCGCCGCGGCCAGGCTGGGAGCCGCGCTGGCCCCGGATCCCGCCGCGCTCGGCCTCAGCCGCTCCGCCCCCTTCACCGGGCGCGTCAACCTGTTTGCCGAGCGGGCCGGCCTCGTGACGGTGGACCGCGCCGCGGTTGACACGCTCAACGCCATCGACGAAGCCCTCACGCTCGCCACCCTGCCGGACGCCACCCGCGTTGCCCAGCGCCAGATGGTGGCGACGATCAAGGTGATCCCCTACGCCGTGCCCGAGACCATCCTGGAGCGTGCCACGTCTGCCCTTGCGCCCGGGGTGATCGCCGTCGCCCCCCTCGCCCGCCGCACCGCGGGGCTTGTCCTCACCGAAACGGCCGCGCTCTCCGGCAAGGCGCTCGCAAAAGGAGCGGAGGCGGTGCGCGCCCGGCTCGCGGCGCTGGGCGTCGAGCTGGTGGCGGAGCGGACGGTGCCGCACGAGACGGCGGCCGTGGCCGCCGCCCTGGCCGATCTTCCGGGCGAGCTCGCGCTCGTTCTCACCGCCTCCGCCACATCGGATCGGGAGGATGTCGGCCCCGCGGGCCTCGCAGCCGCCGGAGGGCGTGTCACGCGCCTCGGGATGCCGGTGGACCCGGGAAACCTCCTCTTCCTCGGCGAGCAGCCGCTGGCCGGCGCGCTCCGCCCGGTGATCGGCCTGCCCGGCTGCGCCCGCTCGCCCAAGCTGAACGGCGCAGACTGGGTGCTCGACCGCATCGCCCATGGCCGGGAGGTGGACGGCGCCGCGATTGCGGCCATGGGGGTCGGCGGTCTCCTGGCCGAGATCCCGTCGCGCCCCGCCCCTCGCACGGGCGGACAGGAGGGGCCGACCCGGCCGCGGATTTCGGCGCTCGTGCTCGCCGCCGGGGCGGGCCGCAGGATGCGGGGGTGCGACAAGCTGCTGGAGGAGATCGAGGGCCGGGCCCTCCTCTCCCGCGTGGCGGCCGCGGCGTCCGAGAGCGGGGCGGAGGAAACCGTGGTGGTGCTCGCGCCCGATGCCCCGCACCGCCGTGGCGCCCTTGCCGGTCTCGCCGTGCGGGCCGTGGTCAATCACCGCGCCGAGGAGGGCATGGGCACCTCCATCGCCGCCGGCCTCGCCGCCATCTCGCCCGACGCGGACGGGGTGCTGATACTCCTCGCCGACATGCCGGAGATTGGCGCGGGCGACATCGACCGCCTCATCGCCGCCTTTGCGCCCGGCGAGGGGCGCGCGATCGTCCGCGCCACGGCCGAGGACGGGACCCCCGGCCACCCGGTCCTCGTCGGCCGGCGCTTTTTCGAGCCCCTTGGCCGACTGGAGGGCGATCGCGGCGCGCGCGAGATCCTGGCCGAGCACGGCGAGTTTCTGGTGGATCTGCCGCTCCCGGGGCGCGCGGCGGTCACCGATCTGGACACCCCCGAGGCGTGGGACGCCTGGAGGCAGCACGCCGGAATTGCCAAACCGCAACGGGCGGGCTAAATTTTTCTAATGAGAATTCTCGTCTTAGGTTCCGCACTCGTGGCCGGTCTCGCGCTCCCGTCTTTGGCCGAGGAGACGCCCCGCCACGCCTACACGCCGCCGGCGCCCAAACCCGGCCACAGCTATCCCGAGTGCTACTGCACGGACAGCACAGGGCAGCGCGTGGAAGTGGGCGAGCTCGCCTGTTTGCAGATCGGGTCGCGTCAGGTGCTCTCCCGCTGCGAAAAGGCCCGGAACCTGGTGATCTGGCGCCACCAGGCCACAGGTTGCGCGCCGAACGTCTGAGCCGGACGCCCGCGGTCTCCCGAGCCGTCGCCAGACCCAGTGGCCCCTCCGGGCACACCCGCCCGCCCGACCGCGGGCGTCACCCGTCTTCGTCGAGAGCCGCGATCCAGCGTTCCACCCGCGCGCGGTTGACCCCGAGGTCGGAGTAGCCGAAGCGCGCGCGGGACCAGACGGCGAGCCCCGCGCCACCCTCGACGGGGAGCGCCCGGACGGACACGTAGTCCGGAAACCCGACGACCGCGGACCGCTGGACATAGGTGGTGAAGAGACCCTCCGGACCGCCGGCCACCACCGCCACGCGCGGCTCGGCAAGAGCGACGGCGTGGAGCCGCGCGGCCAAGCTCTCTGGGTTTTCGGGGCGCGGCGGGGCGACGCGATCGGGCGCGGCGCGCGAGAGACCCTCCGGGGCCAGGAGATAATCGTTGGGCCGGCCCGTCCGCTCCGCCATCAGCGGATCCACATGCCAACGGGCGGGGTCGTGGGCGGACATCCAGATCATCGCCATGCCTGCAAGGGCGACCAGGAGGCCCACCGCAAGTGCGCGGACGATCCACCGGCTGCGGACGGTCGCCAGGGCCACGCCGCCCGCCTCATCCTCTCCGCGCGCATCGGCGCGCGCGGTCCGACGCCTCCACGGTGGCGCCGGCGCCCGCCCGGCTCGCCAGCGACCACCCCTCACAGAGCCTCGGCGCGCTCATTCCGCGGCCGTCGGCTCAGAGGCCTCCGCGGCCGCCCGCGCCTCGATCTCGGCGGCCTTCCTCTCCACCTGCTCGACGATGTGGTCGATCATCCGCGCGTTGTCCTCGGTGTGGGACTGTTTGCCGGCGAGATACACCATGCCGCGCCCCGCACCGCCGCCGGTGAAGCCCACATCGGTCATCAGCGCCTCGCCGGGGCCGTTGACCACGCAGCCGATGATCGAGAGGGACATCGGCGTCTTGATGTGCTCCAGCCGCTCTTCGAGGATCGACACCGTCTTGATCACGTCGAAGCCCTGGCGCGCGCAGGAGGGGCAGGAGATGATGTTGAC
>CAYXPI010000073.1:0-17624 GCA_964467005.1 uncultured Limibaculum sp.
CTCCTCGCCCTCGTACTGCACGGGGTAGAAAAGAAGGCCGTTCAGCTCCTCGAACACCGGGAGGACGGATTTCCGGCTGACCGAGGTCCAGGCGCCGAAGACGGCCGCCACCTCATGGACCTCGAGAAGCTCCCGCGCCTTCTCGGCAAAGAGCGGCCAGTCCGACGCCGGATCGACGACCACCGCTTCGAGCTGCTTACCGAGGAGGCCGCCCTTCTCGTTGTGCTGCGCGATCAGCATCAGCATCACGTCTTTGAGCGTGGTCTCGGAGATCGCCATGGTCCCCGAGAGCGAGTGCAGGACGCCGACCTTGATCGTGTCCTCCTGCGCCTGGGCTGCGCCGAGGCCGAAAGCGGTGGCAAGTGCCGCTGAGATGAGCGCGCTGCGTGTCATGGAGTCCCTCCTTTGTCGCGGTCGACGGGAGCGGAGCAAGCCACGTGCCATTCGGTGAGGCAGAGCGTAACCCCCTCACGTCGCGAGGGTTTCCGGCAGGCGGACCGCGTTTCGCACATGCGGGCGCCCAGAACTGACCAAATTCTCATCAAAGCCATCGCCTACTGCCCAAAAACTAGCAGTCAGCGGGCCATGGTCTCCCGGTCCCACGCGGCGTAGTCGGGCGAGCCCTCGCGGCGGATCGGCCCGGTGTAGCCGTATTCCACCATCGTGACGGTCACATAGGGCCCCTCGGCCCGGATCACGGCGTAGGCCTCCGGAAGGTCGGCGGCGAGCAACAGCTCCGTCTCCGCGAAGTCGGGCCAGCCGGCGTGGTTGGTGCCCCGGGTCGCCGCCACCGGCACCCCGTGGAAGGACCCCGCCACCGGCAGATGCAGATGGCCGAAGCCGATATGCGCGATCCGGGCGCGGTGGCGCGCGACCACGGCGCCGAGGCGCTCACGGTCGAGGAGGCCGATGCGGTCCATCGGCGCGATGCCGGTCGGCACGGGATTGTGGTGGAGGAAGAGGAAGACGGGCGGGGCGGCCTCCGCCAGCGCGTCCTCGAGCCAGGCCGCCCGGCGCGCGCAGAAGGCGCCGGCATGGGTCTCTGGCGCCCAGCTGTCGAGGAGGACCGCCGTGCCCTCCGAGAGCGGGACCGCGCGCTGCACATGTCCGTCGCGGTCGGCCGTCTCGGGGAACACGTCGAGGAACGCCGCGCGGTCGTCGTGATTGCCGATGCACAGATGAACCGGCAGCGGCAGCTCGGCGAGGCGCGCGCGCAGCCGGAGGTAATCCGCCCGGTCGCCCCAATCCGAGAGATCGCCGGTGACGATCGCAGCCTCGGCATCCGGGTGATGCGCCAGCGCGTGGGCCAGCGCGCGCTCGAAATTCGCGTTGGGGTCGCGGCCGCCGATGGTCTGGCCCGGCGCCGTGAGGTGGATGTCGGTGAATTGGAGGAGCTTCATCGTCGCCTTCGGGGGATGGGAGGGGGCGGGCGCGCCGCCCCCTCGCGTGGGGATCAGTTGGGCAGAAGGTCCACGACCTCTTCCGTGAGCTCGGTCTGCAGCTCGCCCATGTCCTCGAAATCGCCGACGACGATGCCCTCGATGCCGTCCTCGATCACCTGGGTGATGGCGAGGCCCTTGTCGCCCGGATAGGCCTGCCAGTCGCGCAGCAGCGAGAGCTGGCGCACGGCGGTCTCCTTGTTCGGGTTCTCGCCGTAGAAATCGGCCAGGATGATCTCGTTGGCCGCCTTGTTGGGGGGCATGTAGCCGGTGGTGCGGGCCACCTCGGCGGCGCCCTGGCCCGAGGTGATGAACTTCAGCCACGCCCAGGCGGCGGCGAGCTCCTCGGGGTCCTCCGAGGTCGAGACGAGCATGGCCGCGTTGCCGCCCGCGGGCAGGCCCATCGGGCCCTCGGCGGTGAGGCCCGGATACTCGTTGGTGCGGAAATCGAAATCGCCCTTGGTGCGCTCGATCGTGCCCACGGCCGAGGTCGACCAGTAGAACATCGCGACCTCGCCGGCGGCGAAGGCGGCCAGCGCGCCCTTGATGTCGAAGTTCGGCATCTCGCAGCCGCGGAAGAGGGCGCGCATGGTCTCGAGCGAGGTCTTGGCCTCCTCGGTGTCCATGTTCACCGCGCCGTTCTCCACCGTCGGCTTGTCCTGGCTCCACATCAGCGCCTGGAAGAACCAGTTGCCGGTGATGTTCCAGCCCCAGAACATCGGGGTGTCGACACCGGCCTCTTTGAGCTTGGCGCAGGCGGCGACCACGTCGTCCCAGGTCTTGGGCAGGTCGGCGGTGGTCTCGATGCCGGCCTGGCGCATGAGGTCCATGTTGTAGTAGCCGACCGGCAGCGAGATCGAGAAGGGCAGGCCGTAGACTTCCTCGTCGAAGGTGCCGAGCGAGAGCATCGCCTCGTGGTAGCCGTCCTTGGCGAAGTCGGCCTCCTTGGCAATGAAGGGCTCGAGCGACTTGGCGATGCCTTTCTCGACGAGGATCGCCTGGCGGTTGAGGCCCTGCATGGTCACATCCGGCAGATCGCCGGCCACCGCCTCGCGGAGGATGGTGTTGGTGCCGTCCTCATAGCTCTCATAGGTGGCGCGCATGCGGATCTCGATGTTCGGATGCGCCTCGTAGAACTGCGGCAGGATCTTCTCGTAGGTCACGTCGAAGAGGTGGCTGTAGGGGTAGGCGAACTCGACGACGATCTTGTCGTCGGCGTAGGCCGGGGCGGCAAGCGCGAGGCCGAGGGCGGCGGAGGCGAGCAGGCGGGTCATGGTGTCTCTTCCTTTGCTGGGGTGAGGCGCGGGCTCTTGGCGGCCCGTGGGCTGTCCCGGTGGCCGGGGACGCGGGGCGCGGGGTCACTTCATGCCGGTGAGCGTGATCCCCTCGATGAAGCGGCGCTGGGCGAGCAGGAAGGCGACGATGAGGGGCACCACGATCACCGTCGCGGTCGCCATCATCGGGCCGTAGAACGAGCCGTCGAGATCGGACATGAACTCCCGCAGCCCAAGCGGCGGGGTGAAGAGGCTCCGGTCGCCCGTGATCACGATGCGGGGCCAGAAATAGTCGTTCCAATGCGCCACCACCGAGAAGATGCCGAAGGCGAGGAGCGCGGGGATGGCCGTGGGCAGCATCACCTTCCAGACGATGGCGAACTCGCTCATCCCGTCCATCCGGGCCGCGTCGATCAGGTCGTCCGGCACCGTCATGAAGAACTGGCGCATGAGGAAGATGCCGAAGACGGAGATCGTCCACGGGATCACGAGGGCGGCGTAGGTGTTGGTGAGCCCGAGATGCGAGAGCCCGATATAGATCGGCAGCGCGATGGCGTGGACCGGGATGAGGAGGCAGAAGAGCACCATGGCGAAGACCGCCTCGCGCCCCCACCACCGGAGCTTGGAGAGCGCGTAGGCGCAAGGAAGCGCCACCAGCACCTGGATGACGAAGATCGAGACGGTGACGATCACGCCGTTGAGGAGGTAGCGCAGAAGCGGCGCCTCGGAGAAGGCCATGGTGTAGTTGAAGACCACGGGCCGCAGCATGCAGGCCTCGCGCACGCCCACCATGAGCTCGGCGCGCACCTCGCGCTCGGTGAGCCCCGTGCGGGTCTCTGCGGCCGCCGCGATCGCCTCCGGGCCCGGCTCGTTTCGCTTCACGCAGCGCTCGTCGACCATGAGCGCCTGGGAGCCGACGAGCCCGCCCTCGCCCCGCTCGATCTCGCCCGGCGATTTCAAGGAAGACGAGACCATGATGTAGAAGGGCAGGAGCACGATGAGCGCGCCCAGGATCAGCGCCGCGTGCTTGAGCGCCTCGGCGGTCGAGACGCGGAGCCGCGCGGCCCCGGCGGGAAGGGCGGCGTCGCTCATGCGTAATGCACCTTGCGCTCGACCAGCCAGCGCTGGATCAGGGTGAGGACGAAGACGAAGCCGACGAAGAACACCGTGATCGCCGCCGCGAGGCCGACGAGGTTTTGCTCCACCCCGCGCTCGAAGATCCCGTACATCATCACATAGGTGGTGCGCGCCGGCCCGCCCTCGGTCAGCGCCTCCACGGTGTCGAACACCTGGAACGAGCGGATGCAGGAGATCGTGACCACGAAGACGGTGGTGGGCCCCAGCATCGGCCAGGTGACGAGGCGGAACCGGTCCCACGCGCTCCGAGCGCCGTCCATCTCCGCGGCGTGGTAGAGCTCGCGCGGGATCGAGGTGAGCCCCGCGAGATAGAGCACCATGGTGAAGCCGAAGCCCTGCCACACGCCGATGAAGATGATGGTGCCGAGGGCCGTGTCCTTCTGGCCGAGCCAGTTGGGAAAGCCGTCGGCGCAGCCCCGCGCGTACCAGCCCCAAATCTCGAGCACGCCGCCGCAGCCCCGCTCCAGCGCCTCGTTGATGAGGCCCACCGTGGGGTCGAGCGCAAACTCCCACACGATCGCCATCGCGAGGAGCGCGGCCATCACGGGCAGGAAGAACACCGTCTTGTAGAGGTCGCCGAAGCGCTTCACCGAGGTGATGAGGAGCGCCGCCCCGAGCCCCAGGCCCACCGAGAGCGGCACCACCACGCCCACATAGAGGAAGGTGGCCGTGAACATCTTCTGGAACGA
Organism: uncultured Limibaculum sp.; assembly: GCA_964467005.1. GTDB lineage: Bacteria > Pseudomonadota > Alphaproteobacteria > Rhodobacterales > Rhodobacteraceae > Thermohalobaculum. Next base: position 4,540 of record CAYXPI010000073.1, read on the forward strand.
GGAGCGGTTGAGCAGCCGGTCGTAGTTCTCCCACCCCACCCACTCGAAGCTCGGATTGCCGAGGCTGTAATCGGTGAAGGAGAGGAGGGCGGCGATCAGCACGGGCAGCACCAGGATCACGATCATCAGCGTCACCGCAGGCAGGACGAACCAGAGATGGGCGCGCGAGCGGTGCATCACGCGGCTCCCAGCTGGGCCTCGGCGGGCGCGAGCTCCAGCCGGCGGCCGTCCACGCCGAACACCAGCGCCTCGCCCCGCACCCGGCCGAAATGCGCCTCGGCGCCGATCCCGAGCGTCGACGCCGCGGCGGAGGTGACCCGGGCCACCAAGCGGTGCGCCCCGTCGCCCATCGCGGCGTGGAGATAGACATCCGCGCCCAGGTTCTCCTTGTGGGTGATGCGCCCCGTGTACACATCCGGGCCCGGGCCGGGGCGAAGCTCCAGATGCTCGGGCCGGATGCCCACGGTCACCGTTTGGGCCGGCGCGGCCACCCGGCGCGCCAGCGTGACCCCGAGCGCGCACACCCAGCCCGTCGCGTCCGCCGCGCCGGGCAGCGTGTTGATCTTGGGGCTGCCGATGAACTGCGCCACCTCGAGATCCACCGGGTTCTCGTAGATCTCCTGCGGGCTCGCCAGCTGCAGGATCCGCCCGCCCATCATCACCGCAATGCGGTCGGACATGGTGAGCGCTTCGGCCTGATCGTGCGTCACATAGACGAAGGTGGTGGCCAGCGCCCGATGAAGCTCCGCAAGCTCCGAGCGCATATGGACGCGCAGCGCCGCGTCGAGGTTCGAGAGGGGCTCGTCCATCAGAAAAGCGATGGGCTCGCGCACCATGGCCCGCCCGATGGCGGCGCGCTGGCGCTGCCCGCCGGAGAGCTGGCCGGGTTTGCGCCCCAGAAGCGCCTCGATCTTCAGCGTCTCGGCCGCGGCCTGCACCCGGGCGCGCATCTCCTTATGCGCGGTCGGCGCGATCAGCGGCCCGAGGATCGCCTGCCGCGCCCAGAACCCCATTCGGAGGCGCAGCGGCGTGCCCATGTTCTCCGCCACCGTCAGATGCGGGTAGAGCGCGTAGGACTGGAAGACCATCGCCAGATCCCGCTCCGAGGCGCGGATCCCGTTCACCACCCGCGCGCCGATGGCCACGTCGCCCGCGCTCTGCGCCTCGAGCCCCGCGATGATGCGCAGAAGCGTGGACTTGCCGCAGCCCGAGGGGCCGACCAGCGTGAGGAACTCGCCGTCGCGGATCTCGAGGTCGATGCCGGAGAGCACCTGGGTGTCGCCGAAGGACTTTTCGATGCCGGTGAGCGTGATGGTGGGCATGAGCGCCTCCGATTCCGCAACGCCCTCACTGTGCCCAATGGGATTGACACTCCGGTGACGTTGTATAAGCCTGACTTATATCACTCTCAGCGGCCAGAGCGATCCGTTGTCCGACGCGACGAAACCGAGCCCGCATCAGCTCGCCGCTTTCACGGTCGCCGCCCGGGAGCGGAGCTTCTCCCGCGCCGCCGCGGCGCTCGGCGTGTCGCAACCCTCCGTCACGCAGCATGTCGCCAAGCTCGAGAGCCTCATGGGCACGCGGCTCTTCGTCCGCCGGCGCGAGGGGCTGGAGCTCACCGGCGCGGGGCGCGAGCTCTTCGAGATGTCGGACCGGCTCCGCACCCTCGAGGAGATCGTGGTGGAGAAGGTCGCGCGCTACGGCACCCTGGATGCCGGGCAGCTCACCGTGATCGCCAACGCCCCGCGGCCGACGATGCCGATCCTCGCCCGCTACACCCGGCGCTATCCGAAGGTGCAGATCGAGTTCGGCCTCCACCGGTGGGACGAGGCGATGCGTCGGCTGGGCGAGCGGGAGGCGGATCTGGCCGTCGTCGCCGAGCCGACCCTCGGCCCGCAGGTTCACGCCCGTCCGCTCGAGACCACCCGCTATCTGGCCGTGATGCGCCGCGACCACCCCTTGGCCGAGCGCGAGACCGTGGCGCTCGCCGAGATCGCCCGCCAGCCCGTGATCCTGCCGGAGGACGGCTCCCTCACCCAGCGGGTGGTGCGCCAGAAGCTGGGGCGCCAGGGCCTCGCCTTCTCCCAGGTGGTGAAGACCTGGACCTTTCCGGTGGTGAAGGAGGCGATCCTGCATGGGATCGGCGTCGGCATCCTCCTCGAGAACAGCCTCTTTCCCTCCCGCCATCTGGTGGAGATCCCGATCCGCGAGATGCCCGAGCCCTACCGGAACTTTCTGGTGACCCCGGTCGACAAGCGTGAGCTGCGCCTCGTGAAGAGCTTTTTCGAGGTGGCCTTCGAGACGCTCCGGGCCTGACTGCGCGGCCAGGGCGAGCGGAGCGCACGCCCCGATTGAGCTCCGTCGCGGTGCGGGGTATGCTACATCGCATCACGAGGTAGACAGAGTGGAGCCGCCCATGACCGCCCCCGACGCGCGCCGCCTCGGCATCGGCGTCTCCGAGCCGAGCTACCACGACGGCAACATCTCTTTCACCGATCTCATGCGCCAGGGCAGCGCCTGGATCTCCCACGACCCCGAGGACGCCTCGCTGTGGGACGATGGCCGGCCGATCGCCCTCGACGACCGGGGCTACCCCACGGGCCTCGCGCCGGACCAGGCGGCGCGGACGGTGCTCCTCCTCTCGTCGCCGGTCTTCGAGCCGGGCACCTACACCCTGACCTGGGAGGGCCGCGGCGCCCTCGAGATCGAGGCCAACGGCGCGCGCATCCGGGTGGACGACCGGGACGACCGGATCGCCGAGAACCGGCTGGAGATCGCGCTCGGGCCCTCGGACGACCCGGCGATCTTCCTCACCATCCTCGAGACCGACCCGGCCCATCCGCTCACGGACATCCACCTCTTCACGCCGGGCCACGACGAGACGTCGCCGCTCGTCTCCGAGACCCTCATGGCCGACCTCGCGCCGTTCGACACGATCCGCTTCATGGATTGGAACAAGACCAACTGGGGCGCCCACGGCGCCTGGGAGGATCGCGCGCAGATGGATTGGGCAACCTGGGGCACCTTCGACACCCTCACCCGGTTCGATGTGGGCGTGCCCTACGAGGTGATGATCGATCTCGGCAACGCGCTCGGCGCGGACATTTGGATCACCGTGCCCTGGCAGGCGGACGACGCCTATGTGCGCCAGCTTGCCGAGCTGGTCGACGCGCGGCTTGCGCCCGAGCTCACGGTGACGATCGAGTACGGCAACGAGGCGTGGAACGGCTGGTTCCCGATCTTCGCGGAGCTGGAGGCGGAGGCGGCCGAGATCCGGGAGGCCGAGGGGCGGGAGGATGTCTTCGTCCCGCAGGTCTATGCCCGGCGCGCCGTCGAGGTGTTCGAGATCGTGACGGACGTGATGGCGCCCGACCGGGTGATCACCACGCTGGCGGGGCAGGCGGGCTGGGCGGCGGTGCTCGACGGCGCGATGGCCGAGGTCGCGCGGCTCGGCGCCGAGGGGCTCGTCGACCAGCTCGCCATCGCGCCCTACTTCCCCGATGGCGAGGCGGAGGACGGCGCGATCGCCGCGCTGGTGGCCGCCGCACCGGGCGGGATCTCCGAGGCCGAATACGCGGAGGTCTTCGCCCGGCTCGACGCCGAGATTCGGGCGATGTTCGCCGGCACCTCCGAAGCCGGCCGGGAACTGCACGCCAACCGGGCGGTCGCCGAGCGCCACGGGCTGCCCCTCGTCGCCTATGAGGCGGGCCAGCACATCGTCTCGTGGGAGACGCCGGAGCTCGAGGGCCTGGTGTCCGAGATCAACGCGCGCCCCGAGATGGCCGAGATCTACCGCACCTATCTCGACGCATGGCACGCCTTTGCGCATGGCGGAGACATGGCGCTCTTCCACCTCGCCGGCACATGGGGCCCGTCGGAAGCCTTCGGGCTGAAAGCCTTCGGCGGGCAGGACGCGGCCGACGCCCCCAAGTATCAGGCCGCGGTCGCCTGGCGGCAGGCGGGCGCCACGGCGGGCGCAGACACGCTCTCGGGCGGCCCGGGCGACGACCGCCTCCAGGGCCTTGCCGGCGACGACACCTTCCTCTGGAGCGGCGGGCGCGACCGGCTGGAGGGCGGGCCGGGAGAGGACACTCTGGCGCTCGACGCCGCGCGCGCCGAGGTGGCGCTGACCGCGGAGGAGGCGGGCCACACCGTCGCGCTGGCCGACGGGCGCGCGACGCTCCGCGATGTCGAGCGGATCGCGTTGGCGGACGGGAGCTATCTCCTCGGCGATCGCGGGCCGGATGCGGAGTTCGCCTATCTCCTCTACCGCACGGCGCTGGGGCGGACGCCCGAGGAGCCCGGGTTTCTCTTCTGGTCGAGCCGCCGGGCCGAGGGGGCGGAGCGGAGGGAGATCGCGGAGGCGTTTCTGGAGAGCCCCGAATTCGCCGCCCGCCTTGGCGACGGGTCCGACGCCGCACTCGTCGACCTCCTCTACGACGCGGAGCTCGCCCGCCCCGCGGACCCGGCCGGCCGCGCCTTTTGGCTCGGCGCGCTCGACGAGGGGCGGATCGACCGGGCGGATCTCCTCATCGCCTTCGCCGACGCCGCCGAGACCCGCGCACTCGCCGAGGCGGACCTCGCGCCGGGCCTGTGGGTCGCTCACGGCGTTTGAGCCCGGGCGCCGGGGGGCGTAGGCTTCACGCTCGGCAACGACGGAGCGGGGCGTGAGCGCGGACAGCTGGGTGTCGCAGATGCGGCGGGGCATGGTGGATTTCTGCCTGTTGGCCGCGCTCCGGCAGCGGGAGGATTACGGCTACGGCATCATCGAGCGGCTCAACCGGTCCGACGCGCTGGTCTTTTCAGAGAGCACGATCTACCCCGCGCTCGGCCGCATGACGAAGGAGGGGCTCTTGGTCAGCTACCGCGCGCCCTCGGCGGACGGCCCGCCCCGGCGCTACTACGCGCTCTCGCCGGCCGGGTACGACCGGTTCGCCGCGATGGCGGCCTATTGGCGGGGCCTTTCGGAGGCCATCGACGCGCTGGTCGACGGCGGCGAGGGGCGCGGGCGCGATGGCTGATCCGGCGGTGCGACGGGCGCTCGACGCGCATCTGGCCGCCGTGGCGAGCGCGATGCGCCGGGCGGGCGCCGGCGCGGAGGAGATCGCCGCGGTGGAGGACGGCCTTCGCGAGCAGGCGGCGGCCATGCTGGCGGCCGACCCGGGAGGCGGCGCGGCGGCGGGGGCGCGGCGCGGCGCCCGCCGCGACCCGCCGGCGGCCTACGGCGCTCCGCGGCCGGCCCCGCGGCACCGCGGGCGGCGCGCAGGCTCGGCGATCCTCGCCGCCCTCCTCCTGGCCGCGATCGGGGCGGCGTCGGCCGTCCTTCTCACGCGACCGGCCCCGCCGCGGAGCCCGGCCGAGCTCGACGACCTCGCAAGGACGGCCAGGCCCGTCTTCGTCGTGGCGCGCGAGAGCTTCGAGGCCCCCGGGGGCGGGGAGCTCCGCTACCGCGTGGTCCACACGGACGAGACGAGCACCCACAGCGCCCGGCGTCTTGTGGTGCTCGACCTCGCCGGAGAGACGTCGCCCGCGGATTTTCTCGACGACGGCTTCCGGTTTTGGGAGGTGGTGGTGCTGCAACCGGACCCGGACGCGGTGCGCGGCTCCATCGGCCCAGAGACCCCCCACCCCCCTCTCGACGCGCTCCTCCGCCAGACTGCGATCTGGCACGGGATCGACCCGGACGCCGCGCGGAGCCTCTGGATCGTGGGAGAGACGCCGCCCCCGAGCCCCGGGGGCGGCTGAGGCGCTCAGAGGAAGTCGATCTCCTCGAGGCTCCCGGCGCCCACCACGACCACGAGGTCGCCGTCGCCCGCAAGCCGGAGGAGAACGGTCTCGCCCAGGTCGAAGGCCCGATCGATCTCGGCGCCGCCCAGATCGATGGCGTCGAGGCCCGGCGTGAAATCGAGGAGCCAGTCGGTCTCGCGGCTGCCGTTCCCGGTCTCCGCGCCGAACTCGAACACGTCCGACCCCTCCCCGCCGACGGCGCGGTCGAACCGCCCGGCGCCCGGGGCCAGGATTTCGTCGGCCGCCGTGCCGACCAGGCGATCGCTCCGATCCGTGCCCTCGATGCGCTCGCGCTCGGGCCCTCGGAAGGTGAGGTCGGCCACCGTGACGTCGTCGAAGGCCACGCCCTCCTGGTTCCAGGCGTAGAGCGCGATGGTGCCGTCCTTGAACGTGTCGTCGCGCACCTCGGTGCCGAAGATCGGCTTGCCGTCCACGAAAGTGGAGATGAGGTCCCCCTCGAGACGCACCTCGAGCTCGAGCGTCTCGCCGGGTTCGTAGGCCGTCCAGCCCCGGGCGAGCACGGTCTCGTAGCCGTCTTCATGCCGCGTGAGCTGGACGACGCCCACCGTGTCGTCGAGCTCGAGCTTCAGGTAGTTGCCCGGATCCTGGTAGCGGACGAGAACGCCGATGCCGTCGCCGTCCACCGGCGTGATCTCGGTGGAGAGGTGGAGATCGGTCCACCCCGCAGCCTCGGGCGTGTCGTAGACGGCGTAGGTCCCGTCGCGGAGGATATAGGCCCCCTCTCCGCCCAGGGACCAGGCGCCGAAGCCGGTTTCTTGCTGCGACGACCCGATGCCGGAGGCCTGGACATACGCCCCCCCGGTCACCTGCCAGTCCGACGGCGCGTTCTGGGTGCCTTCGTCGACGACGCGGAAAGCGCCGGGCCCGCCCTCGAAATCCTCGAAGAGGAGGATGCGGTCGGCCTCCGCCACCTTCGCCGTCACCTTGGCCTCGGCGACCGCGCCGGCGCTGTCCTCGATGCGCAGGCGAATGTCGCTGAAGCCCGCGGGCGCGGCGATCTCCGCCTCGACACCCGTGGCCACCGGCGCCTCGCCCACATACCAAGTGTAGCTGGCGAGGGCATCGGCCACCACGCTGCCCGCGGCGGAGAGGGAGAGGATCTCCGACCCGTCGCCATCCGTGTCGGCCACCCGGGTGTCGCCCGAGATCTTGGCGGCCAGCACGGGGGCGTTGACAGCGATGTGGTCGATCTTCACCCGGTCCATGAAGCGGGAGAGGACGCCGACGGTGCCCGTCTCGATGGGCTCGGGGTCGGTCACCGGGCCGCCGAAGAGGATCTCTTCGTCGAGCGTCACGGTGATCTCGCCGCCGATCACGCTGATGCGCAGATCCTGCTCGGCGAAGTGGCGGTAGCTGCCGGCCTCGGTGGCGAGGACGGTCGCCGCACCGTCGACCACCCGGGTGAGGGTGCGGGTGTTGCTCTGTTGGTCGATGGCGAGCTCGTAATGGGTGCTCGCGTCCTGCCAGCGGAAGACCGCGCCGATGGTGTCGTTGTCCGCGGGCTCCACCACCATGTCGTACACATAGTCGCCCCAGTCCTCGGCGCCCGCGCCGGTGTAGACGAGGATCTCGTTGCCGCCGTTCGACTGCTGGTAGAGCGACGCCGTCCCCTCGCCGTTGGGGTTGCCGAAGATCGAGCCCTTGAGGAGGTAGCTCGTGTCGCCCCCGAGGGTCACGAGCTCGACCTCCGCCGCACCGAAATCCGCGCTGTCGAGCGCGTCGTCGAAATTGAGCTGCACCGCGTCCGGGTTGGCCGGGATGCCCTCGGGCCCCGCCACATCGGGCCCGCCGAGGGCGGCAATCTCCGCATCCGTCAGCACGTCCGGCGTGAGGGTGAGGGAATTCACCGCAGTGTCCGAGGTGAAGCCCGCCGGCTCGGTGAGGAGGAGGAAGCCCGCATCCGCGTCGATCGACCAGCGGGTGCCGTCGGTGATGTCGCTGTCCACCACCTGCTCGCCGACAAAGGCGCCGTCGATGTATTTGCGCAGGATCTGGGTGTCGCCATCCAGCCGGAAGGTGAGGGCGATGCGGTTCCAGGCGTCGAATTCGATGGCGCCCTGGTAGTTGCCCGAGATGCCGATGCCTCCGTCGCCCCGGATGTAGATGTCGGCGTCGCCCGCGTTCGTCACGTCGGTCTGGTAGAGCGCGGTGAAGGACGATTGGCCGCCCGCGACATAGAGGTCGATGACGAAGGTGTATTCGTCGAGCACGCCGGACGCCGCGGGGGTGACGAGAATGCCCTCGTCGGGCTCCGGCGCCTCGACGGAAAGGACACCGGCCTCGAGCTCGTCCGCGGTGAGGAGAAGATCCGCCGGCACCGCGCCGAAGCTCGCGAGATCGCCGAAGGTGAGTTTCTCCTCCGCGCCGGTGATCTCGACCGTGGAGCTGCCGAGGCGGTCGACGAAGGCGTCGCCCACCACGCGGATCTCGGCGGCGTTCGCCGTGCCCGCGGGCAGGATCGCGCCGCCGTCGAACGCGCCGAGCGCCGCCACTTCCGTGGCCGAGAGCGCGCCGCCCACAAAGGCCGCGGAGGCGAGGGCCGCGTCGGTGGTGAAGTTGGCCGGGTCCGCGAGGAGCAGCACCCCGTCCTCCGGCGCGACCGAGAAGCGGAAGCTCGGGACCGTCACCTCGTTGACGAGCGCGCCGTCCACATAGATCGCGAGGAGGGAGGTGTCCGCGTCCACCCGCGCGACCGTGGCGACGACCCGCTGGAAGCTGTCATAGGCGAAGCCGCCGGCGTAGTCGCCCAGGATCCCGATCCCGCCCGTGCCGGACCCGAAATTCTGGATGTAGGCCTCGGCGTCGTTGGGGTTGGCGATGTTGGTCTGCCAGAGGGGCGTGAAGGCGCCGGCCGCGGGCTCGGGCACCGCGAGGTCGAGGGCGATCGTGTAGTCGAAGATGAGGCTGCCGTCGCCGTTCTCCGCCGTGGCGGTGACGCCCGGGGCGAAGCGCAGGAGCTCGTCTGGTGCGAGGGCCGCCACGCCCACCGCGTCGATGCCCGTCACCTGCTGGCCGCCGCCCACGGGCGCGAGCGCGATGCCGGGCGTGGTGAGGGTGGTGTCGAACTCGTCCGTGTTGCCGGCCGCACCTGCGTTGAAATCGTCCCACTCGTCGGTGTCCGCGACCGCGATCACGCCCTGACCCAGGGTGAAGCTGTCCCGCGACTGCCCGTCGGCCGAGAGCCAGAATTCAGGGGTGACGAACGACCAGCCCTGCCACTCGGTGGTGCCTTGGGACGTGGTGGGCGCGACCTCGCGCTGCCAGCCGGCGGGGGGCGTCTGGGTCCAGCCGAGGGTCGTGGCGGGGATGTTCTCGTCGACCGCGGGCTGGAGGTCGTCCGCGAGGCCGTCGAAATCCTCCGCGAGCAGGACGGTCGCGTCCCGCGTGAGCTCGGCCAGCGCGAGATTGTCGATCGCCCACCACCAGTCGTTGTCGGTGTCGCGGTAGTCGAAGCGGAAGACCACCTCCTCGGTGCCCGCGGGCGCCGTGAAGTCGAGCGCCACGGCCTCGTTGGCGCGGGAGAGGGAGCTCGCGCCGCCCGCGGTGTCGGTGTTGAGGGTGAGGAGGCTCTCGAAGCTCGCGCCGCCGTCGAAGGAGACCAGCACCTCGCCGGTTTGCCGCTCATAGGGGCGGAAGGAGGAGTCGAAGCTGAGGCGGAGATCGGCGTCGCCCGCATCCGCCCGGCCCGCGAGCGGGATCGCGAGGGTTTCGAGCATCGTCGTCATCTCGCCGCCGAGATTGGAGCCGGTGCCGAAGGGGCCGTCGGACCACTCGTCGCTGTCCGCCACGGCGATCACGCCCTGGCCGAGGGTGAAGCTGTCGCGGGACTGGGTGTCGGCCGCCAGCCAGAAGGCGGGCGTGGTGAAGGACCAGCCGGCCCATTCGGTGGTGCCCGGGGGCGCGTCGGCGGGGTCGACGGTGAAGCTCCGCGTCCAGCCATCGGGGGCGGTGTGGGTCCAGCCGAGGAGGTCGGCGGGGATGTCCTCGTCCGCCGCGGGCTGGAGGGCGCCGGCAAGGCCCTCGAAATCCTCGGTCCAGAAGGTGTCGAGCGTCACGCTCTCGGCGCCGGTGAGCGCGATCGTGTCGATCGCCCACCACCAGTCGTTGTCCGCGTCGAAGAGGCGCCAGGCGAGGGTCGCGGTCTCGGCGGTGCTGGGGGCCGTGAGGGTGAGGGAGACCGCCTCGTTGGACCGGGAGAGGGAGCTCGTGCCGCCCGGCACCGTGGAGGTGTCGAGGGTGAGGAGGCTCGAGAAGCTCTGGCCGCCGTCGAAGGAGACGAGCACCTCGCCTGTCATGTTGTCGTAGGGCCGGAAGCTCGAGTCGAACCTGAGGGTGAGCGGGATCTGGCTGACCCCGCCGAGCGAGGGCAGCCCGAGGCCGAGATCGGTGCCGAGCGCGGCGAAGCTGCCCGGGGGCTGCACGCCGGACCAGCCGTCGAGCACCCCGTCGTCGAAGGTCTCGGTGAGGAGCGCGCCCGGGGCCTCGACGATCACCACGCCCGCGTCGCGGCTGAGATTGCCGTTGTCGTCCTCGGCCTCGAGCGTGAGCCGGTTGGGGCCGTAGGGCAGGGTGACCTCGATGGGCGCGCCTTCGGAGAAGCCGAGCACCCGGCCCTGGTCGTCGATCACACGGAACTTCGCGCCCACCCCGTCCGGCAGGATCGAGGCGGAGGGGTCGATCGTCACCAGCGCGGTCGGGCCCGAGGCCTGCACCACCTGGTCCGGGCCGAATTTGGCGAGGGCGATTTCCTCGGGCGCGCCGAGCGCCACGCCCTCAAACACCTCCTGATGGTCCACGCGCTCGAAGAACTGGTCGAGCGCGGTGAACTTGGTGTGGGTCGTCAGCCGGTCGTTGTCCGGGTCGATCACGACCAGGCGGAAGGCGCCGTTGCCGCCGCGTCCGCCCTCGGCCGGGTCGCCCGCCCCGGTGATCTCGCCCGAGATGCCGTTCTGGTAGTTCACGAAGATCTGGTGAACGTCGTTGTCGCCCGCCGCCTGGCTCACCACCGTTTCGGCGCCGTCGAGGAAGTTGTGGCCGTTAAAGGTGAACGTGACGTTCGGGTATTTCGACGCAAACTCGCGCCACATGTCCTCGCCGCCGTTGATCCCGCGGGGGTTCTCCCGGATCGCGTAGCCCCAGCCGTCGTTTTCGCCCGTGAGCGGCTCGGTGGTCGGGTCCACGCGCTTGTCGCCGCCGTTCCAGGAGTGGGTGTCGATGATCACCCGGTGGTCGAGATGCGCCTCCACCACCTCCGACGCCCAACGGAGCACGTCGTCCGGCGCGCCGAATTCGAGGGAGAGGACGAGCCAGTCAGTCCCATCCGGGGCGGTGAAGGTGGTGTAGTGGTTGCGGATCGAGTTGGCATAGCTGTCGCCGTTGCCGAAGGTGTCCGGGCCCACATCGAAGCCATCATACAGGCCGCCGCCCTGGGCCGCGGTCGCGCCCACCTGCTCCGGCGTGAAGTAGGTGTCGACATCGCTCTCGAAGCTGAAGGCCGAGGCGAAGCCCGGGCGCTGCTGATCGTGGTTGCCGACCGCCAGGGTGTAGGAGATCTCGCCGTCCAGCCGCTCCATCGCGTCCTCGGCGATGGTCCACTGCGCGACCGAGCCGAAATCGGTGATGTCGCCCACATGGATCACATGCTGGATCGCGAGGGCGTCCTGCTGCTCCACAAGGTAGTCGACCATGTTCCCGAAGAGCGCCTGGATCTCCGGATCGGAGGAGGAGGTGTAGCTCTGCGTGTCCGGCAGCACCGCGAAGCTGTAGGCGTTGGGGCCCACGACGATGGCGCGGAAGGGGTCGGTCGCCGGCCCGTCGGCGGTGTCGAAGCTCAGCGTGAGATCGGCGAAGCCGAGTGCGCCGGGCGTGAGGGTGAGGTCGGTGCCCGAGATCTGGGCCGTCACGGCGTCGGCGTCCGAGGAGACGATCGCGAAGTTGCTCGCGCCCGGGTAGAGGGCGGCGAGATCGACGGTCTGAGGCGCGGTCTGGCGGAGAAAGAGGTCGGTGATCATCGGAACACGAGCTCCCGGTGGCGGGTGGGGGGATGCGCCATGCTTGTCTGGGGCCGATACTTCGGTCAAATTGATATAAATTTGTCGATTCAGAGGTGGGGCTTATGAATTTTCCCCAGATCCGGGCGTTCTACCACGTGGCCGCGGAGGGAGGCGTGGGCCGCGCAGCCCAGCTCATCGGCGTCTCCCAGCCCACGATCTCGCAGCACATCAAGGCGTTGGAGGCGAAGAGCGGGCTCAAGCTCGTGGAGAAAGCCGGGCGAGGGCTGCGGCTCACGAAGGCGGGGCGCGATCTCTTCCTTGTGACCGAACGGTTAATGCGGGCGGCTGCCGAGGTGGAGGATGCGCTCGACCGCCGCGCCGCACTGGTGGGCGGGCGGCTGCGTCTGGTGTCGGACAGCGTGACGATTGCCATCGACCTCCTCGATCTCTTCGGCCGGCGCCATCCCGGCGTCGAGGTCTCGGTGCGGATCGCCTCCTTGAGCGCGGTGGTGGAGGCGGTGGAGCATGGCGGCGCCGAGGTCGGCATCACCTGCGAGCCGCCGGCGGGGGAGACGCTCCTGATCGAGCCGATCAAGACCGAGGGGCTTTACATCACCCTTCCGCGCGGCCACCCGCGCTCGGGCGCCCGGCAGATCGCGCTCGCCGATCTCGCGCAGGAGACCGTGATCCTCCGCGAGCCGGGCTCGCGCACCCGGGCGATGGGGGAACGCGCGCTGGCCGCCGCGGGCGTCTCGCCGCGCAGATTCCTCGAGATCGGCGCGCGGGAGGCGATCCGCGAGGCCGTGGCCCGGGGGCTCGGGGTCACGCTGGTGAGCGAATCCGACACCCCGCCGGACCCGAGGCTCGTGCACCGCCCCCTTGCGCCGGGGCGGATGCGCTTCGCCTTCGAGGAGTATCTCGTGATCCACCGAGACCGGCGGCGGGTGCCCGCCGTCGCCGCCTTTCGCGAGACGGCGGCGGGCTATGCGGCGGCGAGCCGGGCGCGGGGGGCCTGAGCCCCGGGGGGCCTCAGCCGGCCAGGGCCGCGTTGAGGTTGTCGTCGACCTTCTCGAGGAAGCCCATGGTGGTGAGCCAGCCCTGATCCGGGCCCACGAGGAGCGCGAGGTCCTTGGTCATCGACCCGCTTTCCACGGTCGCCACCACGGTCTTCTCCAGCGTCTCGGCGAAGGTGCGGAGCGCGTCGTTGCCGTCGAGCGTCGCGCGGTGCTTGAGGCCGCCGGTCCAGGCGTAGATCGAGGCGATCGAGTTGGTCGAGGTCTGCTC
>CAYXPI010000074.1:0-17485 GCA_964467005.1 uncultured Limibaculum sp.
TTCGCCGTCGCCGTCTCGGTCTCGGTGGTCATCTCCACGGTCAACGCGCTCACCCTCAGCCCCGCGCTCTGCGGCCTCGTCCTCCGCCAGCGCACGGGCCCGCCCACCGGGGTTCTCGCCGTCATCTCCCGCGGGATCGACTGGACGCGGGACCGCTACACGAGCGTCGCGGCCGCCATTGCCCGGCGCGCGGTGATCGGGCTCCTCCTCCTCGGCGGGGCGGGAGCGGCGGCCGGCGGGCTCTTCGCCACGGTGCCCACGGGCTTTCTGCCGGCCGAGGATCAGGGCGCCTTCATGGTCGAGCTCCGCCTGCCCGAGGGCGCCTCGGTCAACCGCTCCGAGGAGGTGCGCCTCGCGCTCACCGAGGCGGTCTCCGAGATCCCGGGCGTGCGCAGCGTGGTGGGGGCGAGCGGCTACAGCATTCTCGACGGGCTGGTCATCTCCAACAGCGCCTTCCTCGCCGTGGTGCTCGAGGATTTCGAGACACGCGGCGCGGGGGAGACCGTCTTCGCCGTGCTCGAGCAGATGCGCGGCATCGCCGCCGGGGTGCGCGAGGCGCAGGCCTTCGCGTTCAACCTGCCGCCGATCATCGGCCTCGGCTCGGGATCGGGCTTCGAGTACCAGCTCATCGACCTCGAGGGTCGGGCCGCCGCGGATCTCGCGGCCGTCGCCGGCGGGCTCACGGTCGCGGCCAATTCCGATGGGCGGCTCGGTCCCACCTTCTCCACCTATTCGGCCAACGCGCCGCAGCTCTTCCTCGACATCGACCGGGAGCGGCTCCAAACCCTCGGCGTGTCCGTCAGCGACCTCTTCACCACGCTCCAGGGCACCTTCGGCTCGCTCTATGTGAACGACTTCAACCTTTTCGGCCGCTCCTGGCAGGTCAACATGCAGGCCGCCGAGGCCGATCGCGACGCGGTGCCCGATCTCGACCGGCTGCATGTGCGCAACGCCGCCGGCGAGATGGTGCCGCTGCCCGCCGTCGCCCGGGTGGAGTATGTGATCGGGCCCCAGTCGATCATTCGCTACAACAACTATCGCTCGGTCACGCTCAACGGCGAGCCCGCGGCGGGGGAGGCGACCGGCACGGCCCTCATCGCCATGGAGGAGATCTCCGAGGCCACGCTGCCGCCCGGCTACGACTACGAGTGGACGACCACCGCGCTTCAGGAGAAGCTGGCGGCGGGGCAGACGACCGCGATCCTCGCGTTCTCCCTCGTCTTCGCCTATCTCTTCCTTGTCGGGCTCTACGAGAGCTGGACGATCCCGCTGCCCGTGCTGCTCTCGGTGGTCTTCGGCGTGGCGGGCGCGCTCGCCGGGCTGCTGGTCGCGGGCCTCTCCTTCGACCTCTACGGCCAGATCGGCCTCGTCATCCTCATCGCACTCGTGGCGAAGAACGCGATCCTCATCGTCGAGTTCGCCAAGCAGCGGCGGGAGGAGGGGGCGGAGATTGTCGACGCCGCGATCGACGGCGCACGCACCCGATTCCGCGCGGTGATGATGACCGGGCTCTCCTTCGTCGCCGGGATCATCCCGCTGGTCTTCGCCGTGGGCGCGGCGGAAATCACCCGGCGCACGGTCGGCACGGCGGTGGCCGGCGGCATGATCCTGGCCACCGTCGTCGGCATCTTCGCCACGCCCGCGCTCTATGTGGCGTTTCAGTGGGCGCGCGAGCGGGCGAAGGCGCTCCTCGGCATCCAGGTGCCCGACGCCACGGTGTCGAAACCGGACACCTGATCACGGGCCGGCTGCGAAAGCGGCCATAGCCTCTCCATTGTCCGGCCAATATCCGTCGCCCAGCGTGCCTTGCCTGGGTCAATCAAAACCCAGATCATCCGGGAGCTTACCATGGCCGAGTTTCTTGTCACCGACGCGGACGACAGCCTCGTCTCGGGGCAGACCCTGCGCAACGCGCTGGCCGTTGCGCGCAACAACGACGAGCCGGACATCATCCGATTTGCCGAGGGGATCGAGACGATCTTCCTCGTCGACACCTACACGATCTTCCGGGGCGACGGGTTCCGCGGCGAGGACATCACGATCATCGGCGACATCGACGGCGACGGCGTGTCGGACGTGACCCTCGACGCCTCCACGATCCCCGATGGCGGCCGGCATTTCGACATCGAGCCCGGCGCGCGCCTCACCCTCGAGGACCTGACGATCTCCGGCGGGCGCGACACCGGCGCGAACGGCGCCAACGGACGCGACGGGCCCTTCGACTTCCTCGTCGGCGACAAGGCGGCCAGCGGCGGCGCGGGCGGCGACGCGGGCGACGCCATCGGCTCGATCTTCAACGAAGGCACGCTCACCCTCGTGCGCACCGAGTTCGACGACAACCGCGCCGTTGCCGGCCGCGGCGGCAATGGCGGCAGCGGTGCGAATGGCAACGACGCCAATCGGGGCGGCGACGGCGACTTCGGCGGCGGCGACGGCCGAAATGGGGGCAGAGGCGAGGCCGGCGGCGACGGCGGGACGGCCGGGGATGGCGGATCGGCGGCCGGCACCGTGTGGAACGCGGCCACGGGGCGGCTTGTGCTCCTCGACACCGCGATCGGCGATCGCAGCCTGGGCAACCCCGGCAATGGCGGCAGTGGCGGCTTCGGCGGCGATGGTGGCGATGGCGGCGATGGCGGCGACGGAGCCGCGGGCGTGATCTTCGTGGCCGATGGCGGCGACGGCGGCGACGGCGGCGATGGCGGCTTCGGCGGCGTCGGCGGCGCGGCGGGCGACGCGGGTGCGGGCGCCCACGGCATTCTCAATTTCGGCACGGTCGAGGTCGTCGCGGGCTTCGGCGCACCCACCATGGGCCGAAACCCCACGAACGTGACCCCCGGCGGCCTTGGCGGTCGCGGCGGATCGGGGGGCGATGGCGGCTCCGGCGGCGCCGACCCGGACGGCTCGATCGGCAGCCTTCGCGGCGGCTCCAGCGGCGACGACGGCGCGAACCGCTCCGATGCGTCGAATGGCGCGCTCGGCGACGACGGCCCCTTCGCGCCCGATCTTCTGGTGTTGGCGGGCCGCTCCCGCGGCGCCGCGGCCGCGGACAGCATCCTGTTCCTCAATCGCGCCGACACGCGCACCGACGGCGCGAGCCTCGATTTCTCCATCACCCGGGCCGGCAACACCGAGGACGTGCTGCTGGTGAGCTACCAGGTGCAGACCGCGTCCGGTCAGGTCGTCGAGGCGGACGAGGTGATCTTCTCCGAAGGCGAGGAGGCCGAGATCGTGTCGGTCGCCCTCGACGGCGCGCCGAGCCCCAGCTACCGCGTGCGGCTTCTCGAGGTCGAGCCGCTCACCGAGAGCGACGCGGTCGTCGAGCTCGGCAGCGACCGGTTGGCGGTGTTCGCCCCGGGCAATGGCAGCGTGGTCGACGACGAGGGTGCAAAGCGGATCGCGCTCCTCTACGAAGCCGCGCTGGATCGGAACGGCGACATCGACCTCGCCGGTCTCAATTTCTGGATCGGCACCCGGGATTTCGGGTTCTCCGAGGTTCAGGTCGCCCAGGAGTTCCTGACCAACCCCGAGTTCGAGGAGGCCTTCGGCAACGCCACCCGCCCCGACGAGGCGGACTATCTCTCGGACGAGGCCTATGTGGACCTCCTCTACAACAACGTGCTGGAGCGCGACCCGGACGCCGATGGCGAGGCGTTCTGGCTGAGCGTTCTCGAGGGGCCCGCCTCGCGGGCGCAGGTGCTCCTGGCCTTCGGCACGGCGCCGGAGAACCGGGCCGCCTCGCCCTTCGTCGAGACGCTGGACGAGGTGTCCGAGGGCCTCTGGGACTTCGTGGGCTGACCCGGAGAATTCGTCGCGAGTTTTCAGGGTTTCTTAAGGGATTTCCGGCAGACTGGGCCCGTATCCTCCCAAAGAGAACGGTCCCATGTCCCACAGGTCTCCCCTGGCGAGATCCGGCGTTGCCGCGTTCGCCACCGCCGCCCTTCTGGGCGGCTGCACCCTCGTCGACCCCTACCGCCCGGGCGAGGACGCGGCCTTCCGCGCCCGCCCGAGCCTCGCCAACGCCGTCGCCTTCGCCGAGACGACGCGCGACCGCTACTACACCGCCCTCACCGAGCGGACGCTGGGCGGGCGCGCCGCCGGGCTCCTCGGGATCGGCTCCGCGGCGGCAGGCGCCGCCGCCGGGCTCCGCGGCCATCCGGGCACGGCGCTCGGCTTCGGCGCGGCGGGCGCCGGGCTTTTCGCGGCCGGTGGCGCGCTCCACAGCGAACCGCGGCTCGGCGCCTATGTGGCGGGGATCCGGGCCCTCGGCTGCGCGCTCGGCGCGATCCCGCCGGCGCTTCCGGGGCTCGAGGCCGCCATCGCCCGGCCGCTCGCCCGGTTGGAGGCCGCGGCGGATCCCGAGGCGGAGAGCCTCGCCCGGCGGGCGCGCGGGCGGCTCGCCGAGGCGCGGGGGGAAGGGCGCCGGCTCTACGAGCGGGTGCACGAGATCCACGCCCAGGTGACGGCCGCGCTCATCGCGTCCGAGCCCGATCTCACCCGCCTCGTGAGCGGGCTCCGCACGGCGCTCTCGGCCGGCACCGGCGCGCTCCGCCCGGAGGTGGCCCGCTCCGCCCGCCGCCCCGAGGCCGCTGCGGGCAGCCCGGCGGCTGCCGTGGAGGCCGCCCTCGCCGCCGCGGCTGACCGGCCCGTGCACCCGGCCGCCTGCGCCGATTTCGAGCCTGAGCGGCCCTTCACCGTCCTACCCCAGCCGGCCATGACCCTCCGCCCGGGCGAGACCGGGGTGATCCGCGCCGAAGGTGGGGCCAAGCCCTACGCGCCCAGCCTCGTCGGGCCCGTGCCGCAGGCCGACGGCCTCCGCTTTGCGCCCGCCCTCGGCGGCCTCGCCGTCACCGCCGCGCGCCACGGCGCCGGGGGCGAGTACCTCGTCGTGATCGCCGAGAGCGGCGGCGCGACCCGCAGCCTCCTTGTGCGAGTGGAGTGAGATCATGCGCCCAGCCACCACGCCCCCGATGACCCGCGCCGAGCTCGGCCAGAGCCTCGGCCTCGAGATCGACCTCATCCCGCGGGGCCGGCCCAACCGCCCCGGCACCCGGATCTCGCCCCGCTTCCTCACGCTCCACAACACCGGCAACGCCAATCGGGGCGCCGACGCCCGCGCCCATGCCCGCTTCGTCACGACGACGGGGCATTACCGGCTGGCGAGCGGCACCCGGCGCTGGGTCTCCTGGCACTACACGGTGGACGACCTCCGCGTGATCAAGCACCTGCCCATCGGCGAGATGGCCTGGCATGCGGGGCGGGCGGGCAATCGGAGCTCGATCGGCATCGAGACCTGCATGCATGCGGGCATCGACCAGGCCGCGGCGGACGACCGGCTGGCCCGGCTCGCCGCGGTCCTCTGCCACGATCTGGGTCTGGGGATCGACGCGATCCGCAGCCACAAGGACTGGACGGGGAAGGCCTGCCCGGTGCTTCTCCTCCCGAGGTGGGACGAGGTCCTCGCCGAGATCGAGGGCTATCTCACCGGCATCTCGGAGGCGGGCACGCCGGCCCCCGAGGAGGCCGGCGAGATCGAGGAAAGCGCCATGGCCGAGGCCATGGCCAGCGCCGTCACGTGAAGCGTAGGGTCACCGCCTCCACATCCTCCGGGATCGCGAGGCGCACCGCGCCCTGCTCGGGGCCCTCGTCCGGCTCCGGCTGGGGCTCGGGCTCGGTGGTCACGACCTCGGGCCGGAGCACGATGCGCATGACGAGCGGCGTGTGGTCCGAGATCTCCTCCACGAAATCCGCGATGGTCCGGTCGAAGCGCACGATGCCGAGATCGTCGCCCTGGATGTCGCCGGTGTGGAGATCGCCGGCGACGATCACATGGTCGATGAGCGAGCGGAAGCGGGAGCTCAGATAGGTGATGTTCCCGTCCTCCTGGTCGTCGGCGGTGAGGGTGAACACGTCCGGCGCGTCGGTGAGGCCCGAGAGCACGTCGGTGGTCAGATCCTCGTTGTAGTCGCCCCCCATGATCACCGGCAGGCCCAGCGTGTCGCGGATGTCGTCGGCGATCGCGCGCAGATGCTCCGCCGCCTTCCGCCGCCGCTTGGCCGAGAGCTCCTTGTCGCGCCCGGCCTTGGATTTGAGGTGGATCACCATGATGACGAAGCGGGCGAGCCCGTCCGGCGCGCCCACATCCACCTCGGCGATGAGGGGCGTGCGCGGGAAGACGGTCTTGCCCTCGACCCGGTCCTCCAGAAGCGCCGCGTGCTTCTCCATCACGTCGCGCATGAGGCGCACCTCGGTCGTGTCGCGGTCGAACACCACGGCGAGGTCGCGGGACTGCCCGGCGTCGAGGAAGAGGAAATCCGCGTTCTGGCCCCGCCGGTTCATGGCCCTCACCGTGCGCGCGATGGTCTCCTCCGAGACCTCGATGAGCCCGATCGCGTCCATGTTCATATCCGCCAGCACCTCGGCCACCCGCTCGATCCGGTCCTCCGGCACCGTGCCGAAGAAGTTCTCGATGTTCCAGAAGCCGAGATCGGCGAACTCGCCGTCGCCCCGGAAATCCGGGATCTCGACTTCGGTGGTGAGCGCGTCGATCACGCCCGCCCGGCCGAAGAAGCCGAGATGGGGCGAGGTGCCCTCCAGGAAGTCGAGCACCTGGGGCGCGCCCTCCGGCCCGCCGCCGCGGAGCTGGGCCTCGAGGAAGCCCGCGATGGCGTCGAGCCGGATCGCCTGGTTGAAGTCCCCCGCCTTGCCCGCACGGTGGAGCGCGATGGGCTCCCAGAGGTCGTTGTAGACCATGGCGCCGGAGGAGCCGGGCTCGGTGTCCGTCCGGTACTCGATGGTGCCCCTGTTGACCCGGGTCACCCGGTTGTCGCGGATCGCCACCTCCTTGGGCCGCCCGGCCGGGTGCTGGATGATGTTCACATGCTGGTTGACCCCCGTTCCGCTCGGGCGGAGGGGGATAGCGAGCGGCTCCACATGGTCGAGATCGGTGTCGTCGCAGGCGACGATGGCGACGTCGCGCCCCTCATTGGCGAGGAAGAAGCGGCCGGGCTCGATCGCCACGGGGATCGTCGCGCGCCCCTCCTCGAAGTCGAACTCCGCCACCGCGCTGGCCGCGCTGCCCGGGGTGGGCAGCACATGCCAGTTGGTGATGAGATAGCCGCCCTTGAGAAGGGTGCCCGTGCCCGTCGCCCCGTCCGCCCGGCGGATCCGGCAGACCGCGCGGGCCCGCTCGGCCCCCCGCTCGAGAAAGCCCGCGGAGAGGAAATCCGGCTCGCCGAGGATGACCTCGGGCGCGAGGAGGGCCGTGTCGTCCGGAATCGCGCCGCTCTCGGTCCGGGGCAGGTCGTCGACCGCGCCGCGGAAGGCCGCAACCTCGGCCAGAAGGCGCCGCCGGTCCCGCCGCTCGCGCTCCGCGTCCACCGGCTGGGTCATGTGCGGCAGGAGAGGCGGCAGGCCGGCGCGGGCCGTGGCCGGCGCGCTCTCGGCGGCCACGAGGCGGGGGCGGAGCGTGTCCCGGAGGACCTCGTCGAACCGGTCGGCCACGGGCCGGAACCCCTCGTCCGAGGGGTGGATCTCGTCGAACCAGAGGGCGCCGGCGGTGCCCCGGTTGTCGACGAGATGGGCCTGCGCGCCGAAGCCGGAGAGGAGATCCTCCAGCCGGTCGTAGAAGAGGTCGATGAGATGGGCGGCCACCGGGGCCTGCATGGCCGGCGGCACGATGCCGCGCATGGGTTTGCCCACCCACGGGCCCTTCGGCACCGGGATCGGGTAGTCGTAGCCGTGGAGAAAGACGTGGAGCCGCGGGAAGGCGGCGAAGAGGCGCCGCAGATAGCGCTCATAGCCCGCGGCCACCGTGTCGAGCTTGGCGCCGTAGGCGTCGGCGTCGAGATAGGCGGCCGGATCGGTGCCCGCGCCCGCGACGAGGAGGTCTTTCAAGGCGCCGTCGCCGAGGAGATCGTTGCCGCCCCCGCTCAAGAGCACGCCCTGGGCCTCCACCTTGCCCGCGAAGTCGAGCACCTGGGCCTCCCGCGCGATGTCGTCGAGGAGGTCGCCCGCCCCGTCGAGGCTGAAGACGAGATGGCGGTCCGACAGGTGGTTGATCGTGTCGGTGATGAGGGGGTGGAGGAACCAGCTGTCGCCGTCGGAGACAAGGCGCAGATCGTTGGGCCGGGTCGGCGCCTCGCGGCGGAACCGGCGCTGGCGCTTCCGGCGGACCGCGGCGTTCACCATGTTGAGCGCGATGGCGCTTTCGGGCAGGAGCGCGTCCTCCAGCGCCTCGGAGCGGAGCCGGAAGCTGGGCGCGAAGGGGCGGCCCCCGCCCGCCACGGGCTCGAGGAAGGGCTGGATCTCGGACATCGGCACATCCGGGTCCGCCAGCATCCGGAGGATCGCGCTCTCGCTGGCCGGTCGGGGCGCGGGGCGGGGCGGCGGCGCCACCCGGCGCTCGGGGAACTCCAGGGCGTGGTCGTCGCCCGCGCTCTCCTCGGCCCCGCCGGCGCTCTCGGGCACAGCGGCGGCGTGGACCTCGGCCTCCTCGCCGCGTGCGATCCAGCCCTGGATGATCTCCGCGAGCGCCGGGTCGATCCGCGGGGCGGAGTTCGCCTCCGTCACCGGCTGGAGCCCAAAGCGCCGCGGCACCCCATAGGCATGGATGCCGACCGCGATGGGGCCGTCCGCCGCGTCGTCATAGGCGAAGACCGGGCCGCCGGATTGCCCGCCCGAGGTGTCGGTGGTGTAGAAGATCCGCTCGGGCGAGAGGCTCGCCACCGCGTCCTTGTGCCACCAGAGCTCCCGGCCATGGGTCGGGCGGTCCGCGATCTCGGCGGGGTAGCCCGCGACGTTGACGAGATAGCCCTGGAGGAGCGCGTCCTCCGGCGAGGCGATGGCAAACCAGCCGGTCCGCTCGCCCAGGGGCTCGGGCAGGTGGAGGACGCCGACATCGCGGTCCGGGTCGAAGCCCTCAGCCCAGTCGGGATGGACCTCGGCCTCCGCCGCCGTGACGCTCAGATGGCCGAAGGGGCGCAGGTTCCCGCTCCGCCCGGGCATCACGTCGATGGAGACGAAGGCGCCCACGCGGCGGTCGAGGATGCAATGCCCGGCCGTCAGCACCGTGCGCGGGCCGACGAACCAGCCGGTGCCGACGAAGACCCCGCCATTGGCGCTCCGGAGCCGGAGCGAGCACACCATGCGCCAGGGCAGGGCGCGGGTGTCGCCGATCTGCTGGCGGTCGTCCGCGCCGATGACGCTGAGAAGCCCGCTCTTGGTGGTGCGCTTGCGGGCCGGCGCGCGGCCGATCGCAAGCCCTTGGTCGGCGGCCGCGCCGGGCGCGTCCTCCGGGCCTGGGCGTCCTTGGGTGAGGGGGGTGAGACCGGCCATCAACTCTCTCCTGTGCTCGAAATCCGGGGGCTCAGATCGATTGCAGGGCGCGCAGGATGTCGAGCATCCCCGCCCCCTGGAAGTCGCGCTCGCGGCCGAGATCGGTCGCGGTGTCCTTCAGGATGCGCTTGATGCGCTGCGGTTGGCCCATGAGCTCGCTGTAGCGGGCCATCAGCATGGCGGCGGCGCCCGAGGCGTGGGGCGCCGCGAAGCTCGTGCCGTCGACGATGTTGGAGCGCTGGCCGGGCGAGGGCGTCTCGATCTTCTCCCCCGGCGCGACGAGATCGGGCTTCTGCCGGCCGTCGCCCGTGGGCCCGCGGGAGGAGAAGTAGCTCACCCCGTATTCGTGCGGGCGGGAGCGGTGCGTGGCCCCCACGGTGATCACCCCCTCGGCGTTGCCGGGGTCGGCGATGCTGCCGGAGCGGTAGAAGCGCTCGGCCGCTTCCGGGCTGTTGGCGTAGCCGCTGTTGCCCGCCGCCGCGACGACCACGACGCCCGAGGCCACGAGCCGCTCGCACTCCTCGCAAATCGGCGTCCGCCCGCAGGCGAAGCGGGTGACGTCGTGCGCGATCGCGATCGAGAGATTGGCGCCGTGGATGTAGAGCGAGCCCGCCCGGTCGTTGAGATGCGCCACGAATTTGAGCGCCGAGATCACCTCGAAATCGTGGGGCGCGAAGATCCCCCCGGGCCCGAGCGTGAGAACCCGGAGGTCGACGAGCTCGATATCCGGGCAGACGCCCACCAGCCGGTCGGCCCAGCCGCTCTCCGCATTTGGGGAGGGCTCGCGCCAGTTGGCCGCCAGCACCCCGGCCACATTGGTGCCGTGCGCGAGGGGCGGGGTGTCCGGCGTCAGATCCTCGATGAGCGGCTCGAGGGTCGACCAGTCGATCTCCATGCCGAGGTCGATCCGGTCCTTCAGCACGCCGATCCAGCGCCGCGCCTGCCTCTTGGCCGCGCTCCCTGGCAGGCGGCTGCTCTCGGGTTCGCGGGCGAGGATCTGGCTGTGCGCGGTCTGGACGAGCCGCTCCATCACCTTGCACCGCGCGTGGTGGCTCCGCGCCGCCTCGAAGCGCATGGGCTCGGGCAACTCGGGCTCGTCGAGAAGGGCGTCGAGCGCCTGCTGCGCCAGGCTCACCCGCCGCTCCAGCTCCTGGACGAGATCGGCCTCCACCACCAGGATGTCGTCGAACTCCGCCTCCAGCGCGATCAGAAAGTCGAGGTCGAGGAGATCGCGGAGCTCGGCGAAGTCGAAGGTGCGCACCACCCGGCTGCGGCGGCGGTCGGCGGTGAGGGGCGCGCGCGCGAACCCCTCGTCCGGGTGCGGCGCGTCCTCCGAGGGCGTCGCCCAGTCGGCGAAGGCCGGGTGCGTCGCGTCCACCCCGCTGTCGATCACCGCCCAGCGAAGCTCGCGGCAGGAGATCTCGAACAGCCGTCGCCCGGCATCCGCCTTCATCGCCTTGGTCGAGCGGTTGACCATCGGCGCCGCCTCGCGGTTGAGCGTGACGTTCCAGATGGATCTGGGGTTCGGCGGGTTGTCCGGGTTCACCGGAAAGACGCGGAAGAGCTCGCCGAACGCGTCGACGAGAGCCCGCGCCGGCGGCATCCGCGCCGCGGCGGGGTCGCCTTCGAGATCCGCGGGGTCGAGCGCGCCCGCCTTGCCGAGGGCGAGAAGCCCGGCGAGGCGGACGAGCTTCAGCACGTCGTAGGGCGGGGGCGGCCCCGTGTCCGCGCTCGGCCGAGATGGGCGCGGGGACCATTCCTCCGCCATCCAACCGGCGAGGGTGGCGCTCTCGGCCTCGGAGAAGAAGGGCGTCGCGGGGTCGTAGTCCTGCGGCGCGCTGCCGAGGGCGCGGCGGAGTTCCGGCCAGCGCTCGGACCACCAGTGGGTGCTCGGCAGAACGAGGCGGATCACTTCGTTGAAATAGAGCCGCGCGATGACGAGGCCCGGCACATGGGCGATCCGCGGCGCCTCGTGGCCCCAGGAGAGCGGCTCCCCATTCGCAGGGGCGCGCAACGCCTCGATCCGCTCGCGCAGGCGCTTGACCACCTGGCCCGTGCGCTCGCCCTTGTAGGGGTTGAGCAGGAGGTCGCGCGGCTGGTGGGGGGCCGCGGCGAAGGCGGTCCACACATCGGGCAGGATGGGCGAATCCTGAGTGAACCGCATGCCCCGGCTGCCGCGGCGCTGGTCGAAGAGCTCGTGGAGCACGAGGGAACCCGGGATCGGCACCGGGCCCGGGGGCGCCGGAGGCGGGGCGCTGCGCCGGCGCGGCGGCCTAGCCACGGCGCCCGTGCCCGGCCGACGGGTGGCCGAAATCGACAGAGATCACTGGCAAATTTCCTCAAGTCTTTCGGGCTTCGTCTCAAAAACCAACCGAAATTGCGGCAGTTTCCAGAAATAGTACCAGCTATTCGGCAGAATGCACGTCGGAAATTTCCGGCTCCGGGTCAGTCCCCGGCCGGGGGCAGGCCGCGCTGGGTGGCCCTGGGCTCGTCGGGAATGGGGGGGCCGGTCATCCAGTCCCAGATCGCGCCGGGCAGCTCCGCGGCGGGCGGCAACTGGGTGAGCAGGCCGAGCCCCTCCTCGCTCCACATCTCGATGGCCTCGTCGGTCATGGTCGGCCGGCCGTCGAGCGCGCGGCGGATGTCCTCATAGGCCCAGGCCCAGGCGCCGCCAGCCGCGATCGCCGCGCCGCCGGTCACGAGCGTGGTGCCCATGGTCGCCGTCCCGCCCTCGGCCACCAGGGTGACGGCGCCCGAACGCACCGCCTGGGCGGTGCCGATCTCCAGCGCGAGATTGGTGCCGCCCTCGGCGATGTCGACGACGCCGTGGGCCGTGCGCCCCTCCGAGATCTCCACCATGCCCGTGCCGACCTGGTAGCCGCTCGCCGCGCAGCCGAGGATCGAGAGCCCGTCGCCCGCGAGCCCGACCACCTGGCCCGCGCGCGACATCATCGACGCCCCACCCGTGGGCGGCACATCCGGAACCGCGCCGCCGGACATGGGCGCGTCGGGCATGAAATCCCCATCCGGCATCCGGGTCATGCCCGCGGCGTTGGTCTCCGGCGCGTCCGGCATCTGGCTCATGCGCGGGGCGTCGGCCTCGGGCGTCGCGGGCGGGGCCGCGGCCGGCTGGGAGGAGCCGCCGCCCTGGGACGCCGGGGCGTAGGGCGCCTGGCCGACCGGCAGGGGCCCGGTCGCGCTCGCCGAGTTCTGGTAATAGCCTTCGCGCAGAAGCTGGCCGTCGGCGGTGAACTCCCGGCGGATGTAGCCTTCGGGAATCGGCTCGCCATTGGGCAGCCGCGGCGGGTCGGGCGCGAGCACGGGCTCGATCTGCACCTCGATCTCGCCATGCTGCACGGCGAGCGCGTTGGCCTCGCGCTCGGCCTGACGCCAGGCGCCGTGCTGGTTGAAATGCGGGTCCTGCGGGTTGACGTTCGTCGTCATGTCCGCGTCCTGCTCGACCATCCTCTGCAGCTCGGCGTGATGCTCGTGGAACTCCGGGTCCACGAAGCGTTCGTCGAGGGCGAAGGCCTCGCGCGCCGCCAGGTGGCCTCGGTTCTGGCCCGTATGCGTGTAGTCGCCGTGGACCGACTGCGGGCCCGCGGTCGAGTCGTCCGGGCGGAACCGGCGGCTGGAGGACTGGGTGGACTGCGCGTTCTCCCGGGATATCCGAAAGCGCACCTCGGTGGTGATCCCGCCCGCATCGCGCCGCACGCGGAGCCCGTTCGAGATCTCCGCCGGGTGGAGCATGTTGAAGTCCATCCCCGTGCGGTGGTGGGTGCCCACCTCCATGCCGGTCAGCTCGCCGAAATTCTGGGGCGGCCAGCGGCTCTCCGGGATGGCTTCCCCCTCGGCCAAGAGGTCGAGCGACATGTTGGGGTCGCCCGGCGGCAGGTCCACCTCGCCGTAGCTCATGAGCTGGCCCGAGCCCGTGGCCGTGGGGTCGAGCTCGAGGGGCGGGCCCGCCGGCGCGTCGTCGAGGGTGATCATGTTGTGCGACAGATCCGCGGGCCCCGGGGTGTGGGCGTGGTCGAGCTCGAGGCCGCTGGTCACCGCCTGGGGATCGACGCCGCCCGGAGGCACGCTCCGCCCCGCGGCCGCCACCACCGCGCCCGTGCCCGCCGGCGGCGCGGGGGGGCGAGAGGCCGGGGGCTCCGCGCTGTCGAGGCTGGGGTCGTGCGAGGAGTTGGCCTCGCCGATCGCCGCGATCACCTCGGCGATCGCCGCCTCCAGCTCGTCGATCTCGGACTCGAGCATCCCGATGACCACGGCTTGCTCGTCGTCCGGCACGTCGTCGGTCCGGAGCGCGTGCAGCATCGCCCGATACTCGGTGAGGTGCCCCTGGAGTTGGATCAGCTCGTCTTCCATGGCCGTCGGGTCCTCGGATCGCCTCTGGCGGAGATGGTTCGGCGAATCGACACGGGCTGTCAATCGACCGACCCGAGAGGCGCGCGGGCTCAGCCGCCGGAGGTCCGGTCCTCGCGCAGGAGGAGGGCGAGGGTGGCCAGGATGGCCAGCATCCCAAGCCACACCGGCGGCGCGACCCAGGCGCCGGTCGCCAGCCCCTCCCAGAGGACGACGAAGCCCGGCACGAGATAGCCATAGGCCATCACCTTGGCCGAGGGCAGGCGGAGCGCGGCGTAGCGCACGAGAAAGAACGTGCCGGCGGTGGCGAGAACGCCGAGATAGAGGACCGTGCCCCAGACCGCGGCGGGGAGGGCGGCCCAGTCCGTCGCCGCGAGCTCGGGGCCCGCATAGGCGCCCGTCGCGAGGAGGCCGCCCAGAAGCGCGCCGAGGCCGAAGACCGCCGCGGGCTCCCCCCGCCCGAGCTTGGCCACCAGGGGGGTGTAGGCCGCGTGCGCCGCGCAGCCCACGAGATAGAGCCAGGCCCCCCGGTCGAGATCGAGCCCGAGGAGTGCGTCGAGATCGGCCCGCACCACCACCCAGAGCGCGCCCGCCGCGCCGAGGGCCAGAGGCAGCGTCACCCGCGCCCGCGGCACCTGCGCAAGGAGCGCCCAGGCGAAGCCCGCAGTGAGGATCGGCGTGAGGGTGAAGACGGCGGCGAGGGTCACCGGATCGGTGATCGCCAGCGCCTCGAACATCAGGATGAAATAGGCCGCGAAGAGCCCGCCGATCGCGAGATAGCGCCAGGGCGCGGCCAGATGCGCGCGCCGGAAGAGGGGGCCCGCCACCAGCGCCGTCGCCAAGGCCGCCACGAGAAAGCGCGCGGCCATCAGCGCGCCGGGGTCGAGCACCTCCACCGCCCGGTCGCCCAGCGAGAAGGAGCCCGAGATGACGAGCGCGAAGAGCGCCATGGCGGCGTGGCCTCTCAGCGCCTGGCGGCGCGCGGGGGCGGCGCCGGCCTCCATGGGGGCGGTCATCGGGACAGTCTCCGGGCTCGCGTCGCCGGCGGCTTAGCACGGACCGCGCGATCTGGCACGCCCCTTACCCGGCACCCCAAGCCCGGGTGGCGCGCCGCCGTCCGGCTCGCGGCGCCCTTCGTCGGCCGCGCCTCGGCCGAGACCATCGAGATCGCCATGCTCGCCTGGCACGGGCATGGTGAGCCGGACATCGTGGGCGCCTTCGAGGAGGCCAACACCGTGAGCGTCGTGCCCAAATCTTTGCGGGCGGCGACACCATGCTGGCCCTCATCTCCCCGTCGCCCCCCAGCACCTGCGACGTGATCCTGTCGGACGCCGCGTTCGTCCCGCAGCTCAACGCGGCGGGCTGCATCGAGCCCCTGGACGCCGCCGACGATCCGTTCGACGACCTGCTGCACCCGGACTTCGCCAGATTCCCGGGCCACCGGGCGGGCGACACGCCCGTCTCGATGATAGTGCGTCGGCCATCTCGGCGGAGGAGGCGAAGAGCTTCGCCGGCTTCTGAAAGCCAGAGTTCGCCGGCAAGCTCGGGCCGTTGCCGTCCCACGGCATGATGAGCCTCTGCCACGGCGACGGCGCGGCGCTCTGGGACCTCGACGGCGCCGCCTGGGACACGGTGCCGGAGACCACGCTCACCCTCCGCCCGCAGCTGGGCGGGTCTGTCGACGATGGCGGCACCTTCAACCGCCTGAAGAACGGCGAGATGCTGGCCATGTTCGGGTTCGGCGGCTGGATCACGGGCGCGCTCGAGAAGGAGGGCGCGCCGGCCGCCCCCGTCATCCCGCGCGAAGGCGGCATCCAGTGGACCAAGAGCTGCCGCATCGGGAAAGGCCGCGCGAAGGCCGACCTCGTGACGACGTTCATCCAAGACACGCTCCCGCGCGAGGGGCAGGTGACGCCCGCCCGGATGGCCGCCTATCCGGGCCACCGCATCCCCAAGGCGGCCCGCGCGAGGCTCACCGAGCCGGACCCCGCCGAGGCCCAGCGCACCCACGAGATCGACGGCAACGCGGCCGACCCGGTCACCCTCCTCCTTCGCCAGGGGCTCTTCCTCGTGGCGCCCCTCGTCTTCATCCCCGCGATGTCGGTCTTTTTGGCGAAGACCTGCCGCATGGTGCAGACCTTCGCGCGCACAAGCTGGCAGCGGATGCTCTCCCGCGGGATCCTGGGGGGACCGCTGCTGGTGCAGGCTGGCGATGCCGGCCTCGCTCTTCGAGCTCGGCATCTCGGGGCAGGTCGGGTCGATCGTCATCGGCCACACAATCCTCACCACGCCTTTCGCCATGGCCGTCATTCGCCTCCGGCTCCATCAGATGGACCCGAGCCTCGAGGCGGCGGCGCGCAATCCCGGCGTGTCGGAGTGGCGGGCGCTCCGGAGCGTGGCGCTGCCCGTCTGCCGGCCGGCCATCGTCGCCGCGCCCTGCCTCACGGTCGCGGTGGGGTTCGACGCGTTCGCGGCGGGCTCGTTCGTCGCGGGGCTCAACAAGACCCTGCCGGTGCAGGTGCTCGGGAGCGTGCCGGGCAACACCGCCGCGCAGGTGAACGCCATCGGCAGCTTCGTTTTCCTCATGTGGGTCGCGCTGGTGGTGAGCGCCCAGCTGTTTCTCGCGCTCGAACTCGGGAGGGCGGCGTGACCGCGCTCCTGGGGCTCGACGGGGTGGCCAGGCGCTTCGGCGCGGTGCCGGCGGCGGTCTTCATGCCGATCCTGCCGTCCTCACCGGGCGGCTCGCGCGGTGGCGCCTGGTCTCCCCGGATCGACCGGCTGCCCGCGTGCACCGCCCCCCCCCGTGCTGGAGTGAGCGCCATGCTGACCGAGACCGACCGCGGCGTTCTGCGCATCGCCTATGGGGAGGGGCGGGCGGGCTTTTAGGAAGGGGGGCTGCCCCATCGACTTCGTGCCGGCGAGGGGGGCGGAGGAGGTGGCGCGCGGGCGCAACCAGCGGGTCCGGGCAGGGCGAGCCCAGCGCGCATGGGGAGATGGACCCCCTCCGCAAGGCCGGCCGCCCGCGCACCTGCCGCGACAGCAGGCTCGACACCTCTCTCGGCCCTGCATGATGGGCTTGGGCGCCATCGTGCAGTTCGCGATCCCGCGGGTGGTGATCGCCGAGAACACGACCTTTGGCGGCAACGAGGGGGTCCTGCGCGCGCGGGGTGGAGGTGATCGTGGCCGAGGATGCGGACTGCATCGCCCCCATGCGCCGCTTCATCGCCGAGCGGCCTGGGTTCTGGGCCCCTGACAGCGCGGAGGACGGATGACCTACGACCCCGCGGTGCCGGACGGGCCCACCCCCTCGGTCGCTCTCGCCCCCGGCGGGCGGGTCGCCCACGGCCTCCGCCACGAGATCCCGGCGCGGGAGGGGCGGGCGGTGGCCATGCGGGCGGGCGAGGTGCTGACCCTCGAAAACCCCGCGGGCACCCAGCTGTGCGACGTCTTCGCCCTGGTGGCGGGCGAGCCGGCGGAGAGGCTGGGCATGGATGAGACGCGCACCGCCCTCGGCCGCGTCTCTGTCCGGGAGGGCGACATCCGCGTCACCAACCGCCGCCGCCCGGCGATCGAGATCGTGGAGGACAGCGCCGGCGCGCCGCACGACATCCTCATCGCCCGTTGCGACGCGGCCCGCTACCGGATGCTCGGAGCCCGCGACCACCACGCGAACAGCGCAAACAATGTCCAGGCGGCCCTCGCCGCACTCGGGATCCGCCCCGTGCACGTGCCCTGCCCCTTCAACATCTGCATGAACCTGCCCCTGGGCCGCGACGGCCGTTTCACC
>CAYXPI010000075.1:0-17324 GCA_964467005.1 uncultured Limibaculum sp.
GTGTCGAAATAGGCGATGGGTTCGCCGTCTTCTTCCTTCGTCCAGACGGTTTGGCCCAGATATTCGAGGTTCACCTGGTGGCAGATGCCGGTGCCGGGGGGCACCACGCGGAAGTTCTCGAACGCCGTCTGCCCCCATTTCAGGAATTCGTAGCGCTCGCCGTTCCGCTCGTATTCGCGCGCGACGTTGAGCTGGAACGCGCGCGGGTTGCCGAACTCGTCGACCATCACCGAGTGGTCGATCACGAGGTCGACCGGGTTGAGCGGGTTGAACTTGTCCGGGTTGCCGCCGAGCTTGATGATCGCGTCGCGCATTGCGGCGAGGTCGACCACGGCGGGCACGCCCGTGAAATCCTGGAGGAGCACCCGCGCGGGGCGGTAGGCGAGCTCGCGCTCGGTGCGCCCGCCGGCCTCGGCCCAGGCGCCGAAGGCCTTGATGTCGTCGAGCGTCACGGTGAGGCCGTCCTCGAAGCGCAGCATGTTCTCGAGGAGGACCTTCAGAACCGCCGGCAGCTTCGAGAAGGCGCCGAGCCCGGCGGCCTCGGCCGCGGCGATCGAGTAGTAGGCGACCGTCTGGCCCCCGGCTGTGAGCTCGCGGCGGGTCTTGGCGCTGTCCTGTCCGACGGTGATGGGCATGGGGGTCCCTCCTTGGGTCTCGCGGCGTGGGGTGCGGGCGGGCCGGAGACCGGGCCCGAGCGGGGCGCGCGCACCATAGTTTCGCTGAACAGCCCTTAAGAATGCCTGCGGTGGCGCGCAAGCGGCTGCGTCGTCGCAGGCGTCCAGCGCGGGTGTCACGGGCGCTTGACCGGCGCGACGGCTCTCCGGCAGAGAGGCGCAAACGGGGCCGGGGGTGCGGCATGGCGACGGTGAGACCGGGCGACGCGCTGGAGATCGAGGGCGTGGGCTGCCGGCGCGGGGGCCGCCGCGTGTTGGCGGACGTGACGGCTCGGATCGCGCCCGGCGAGGCGGTGGCGCTTCGCGGGCCGAACGGTGTGGGCAAGTCCACGCTTCTCCGGGTGATCGCGGGGTTTCTGCCCGCCGAGGCCGGGGAGGTGCGGCTGGGGGTCGCCGCGCTCTCGGAGGATCGGGCCGGATTCCAGGCGCGCATCGCCTATGCCGGGCATCTCGACGCGGTAAAGGCGCCGCTTACGGTGGCCGACAATCTGAGCCTCTGGGCGTCGATCTACGACGCGGAGGAGGACCGGCCGGCGCGGGTGCTGGAGCGGTTCGGCCTCGCGCACATGGCCGAGCGCCCGGCGGGAGAGTGCTCGGCCGGCCAGAAGCGGCGTCTCGGCCTCGCGCGCCTCTTGGTGATGAATCGGCCGGTCTGGCTCCTCGACGAGCCCACGGTGTCGCTCGACAAGGGCTCGAGCGACCTGGTGGCGGAGATCCTGGCCGATCATGTGGCGGCGGGGGGGCTCGCGCTCGTGGCCACCCATATCGCGCTCGGCCTCACGATGCGTGCCTTGGAGCTCTCCCCACCGCCGCCGGAGGCGCCCGACGCGGCGGAGGATCCCTTTCTGGAGGGCAGCTGGTGACGGCGGGCCTCGTGGCCGTGCTGCGGCGCGACCTCCGCCTGGCTCTGCGCCTGGGCGGCGGCGGGGGCATTGCGGTCGCCTTCTTCGTGCTGGCCGTGGTGCTCGTGCCCCTGGGCGTCGGGCGTGAGGCCGCAATCCTCGGGCGCATCGCCGGCGGCATTCTTTGGGTCGCGGCGCTTTTGGCGGTTCTCCTCAGCCTCGACCGCATGTTCCAGGCGGATCACGAGGACGGCACGCTGGAGCAGCTCATGCTCTCACCCATTGCGCTCGAGGGGGTGGTGCTGGCGAAGGTGACCGCCCATTGGCTGACGACGGGGCTCCCGCTCACGCTGGTGGCGCCGGTGCTCGGGCTCATGCTCCAGCTTCCGGCGGAGGTGCTGCCGGTGCTGGTGCTCGCGCTCGGGGTCGGCACCCCGGCGCTCAGCCTCCTCGGCGCGGTCGGTGCGGCGGTCACGGTCGGGGTGCGCCGGGGCGGGCTTCTCCTCTCGATCCTGGTCCTGCCGCTCTATGTGCCGACCCTCGTGTTCGGCGCCCGGGCGGTGGAGAGCGCCCTCCTCAGCCTCGATCCCTGGCCGGCGCTCGCCCTCACCGGCGCGCTCAGCCTCTTCGCCGGCGCGCTCGCGCCCTTCGCTGCGGCGCTGGCGCTCCGGATCAACGCGCGATGAGCGCCGCGCCGCTGCCCGAGATTCCGGTGTGGGACTATCGCGACCGCGGCCTCGGTGCCTACGCGCTCGACCGGATCGCGGCCGCCGAGCGGGTGATGGACACGGTGCTCGCCGGCATGGGCCCGGTGGGGCGCGGCGCCCGGGCCGCCTTGCCGCTGGGGGACCGGATCGCCGAGCGCTGGCTTCGCCGCGCGCGCGATCCCTATCTGTCGGAGATCCGGGCGGTGCGCGACGCAATGGGTCGGCCCGGGGCGCTGGCCTTCGCGCTCTCCTTCGAGTTCGGCTGCACCGCGCGGGTGTTCGCCGGCGCGCCGCCTCGCCTGTTCCGCACGCTCGACTGGCCGTTCAAGGGGCTCGGGAGGCTCGTCGAGATCGTTCGCCTATCAGGGCCCGCGGGGCCGTGGATCACCGCCACCTGGCCGGGCGTGATGGGTGTGTTGCAGGGGGCCGCGCCGGGGCGCTTCGCCGCCGCGCTCAACCAGGGGCCGGAGCGACGCTCGGGCCTCGGCCGGCCGGTCGACTGGGGCTGGGGCAAAGTCCGCTTCGCCCGGACCTCGTCGCTGCCCCCGCCCCATCTTCTGCGCCGGGTGCTGGAGACCGCGCCCGATTTCGAGAGCGCGCGCCGGGCGCTCCGCGACGCGCCGATCACGGCGCCCGCCATCTTCACGCTGGCCGGGCTGCGCACCGATGAGGCCCTCGCCATCGAGCGCACGGAGACCGGCTGGGCCGAGGCGGTGCATCCGGCGGCGGCCAACGCCTTCACCGGGATCGGGCCGTCCCGCCGGTGGCGGGCGCGGGGGATCGACAGCGCGGGCCGCCTCCGCCAGATCGCGGAGGCTGCGGCGCCCCCGGAGATCGAGGCCCCTCCGGCGCCGATCCTCAACGACCTCACGCGCCTTGCCGTCGCGCTCGACGCCGACGGGCATCTCGCGGTCCGCGGCTTCGAGGGGCTGCGCCCGGTCACGGCGCCCGGGCGTGCCGCGGGCTGACCCTGGGGCACGCCGCGTTTCGTCGCAGCACGGCGTGGCGGCGAGCGTTGTTCTGGCCCCGCGCGCTCCCTATTCTCATCCCATGTCGGTGTGGCGCTACGCAAACCCCGCCGCCTTCATGCGGCTGACGGATCCCCTGGTGACCCCCCTTTGGGTGGCCTCCGCCGCGCTTGTGGCGGTGGCGCTCGTCTGGGGCGTCGCCTTCACTCCGGACGATTACCAGCAGGGCTCGACGGTGAAGATCCTCTTCATTCACGTGCCCGCCGCGATGCTCGCCATCAACACCTACGCGATCATGGCGATCGCCTCGCTCGTCGGGCTCATCCGGCGCCACCACGTGTCGTTTCTGGTGGCCAAGGCGGCAGCGCCCATCGGGGCGGCCTTCACGGCGGTGGCCCTCGTCACGGGCGCGGTCTGGGGCCAGCCCATGTGGGGCACCTGGTGGGTGTGGGACGCGCGGCTGACCGCCGTCCTCATCATGTTCTTCTTCTATCTCGGCTACATCGCGCTGTGGGAGGCGGTGGAGGACACCGAGAAGGCCTATGATCTCTCGGCCGTGGTGTGCCTGGTGGGCGTCGTCTTCGCCTTCATCGCGCGCTATTCGGTCGAGTTTTGGGCCACGCTGCATCAGGGGCCCTCGCTGTCCGTGCAGGCGGGCCAGCGTATGGACGACGTGTTTCGCACGCCGCTCTACATCTCGATGGTGGCCTTCTACGTGCTGTTCGTCGCCCTCCTCCTCACACGCGCGCGCACCGAGATCCGGCAGCGCCGCGCCCAGGCTGTGCGCGTGCGCGGGGCGGTGGCGTGATGCTGTGGGGCGACCCTTACGCGCTGTATGTCTTGGCCGCCTACGGCGCGACGGCGGCCATTCTGGGATGGTTGGTCTGGTCGAGCCTCGCGGCCCATCGGCGGGCCAAGCGCGAGCTCGAGCGCGCGGAAATGGAGCATCGGCGATGACGGCAGAGAGCGATCTGGAGCCGGCCGAGCCGGCGCGTGGCGGGTTTCGGCCCTGGATGGTGGTGCCGCTTCTGGGCGCGGTGGCGGTGCTCTCCACTTTCCTCCTCGGCCTCGGGCGCGAGGACGCGGATGTGCTGCCCTCGGCGCTCATCGACAAGCCGGCGCCCGAATTTGCTCTGGAAGGGCTCGGCGACACGCCCGGGCTTTCGGTGGAGGATCTTCGCGCGCCGGGGGTCAAGCTCGTGAACATCTGGGCCAGCTGGTGCGGCCCCTGCCGGCTCGAGCATCCCTGGATCGAGGCGCTGGCCGCGGAGGGCCATGTGATCCACGGCATCAACTACAAGGACACGACCTCCGGGGCCCTCGCTTTCCTTGACGAGCTCGGCAACCCCTACACCCGGATCGGGGTGGACGAAACCGGGCGCACGGGGATCGATTTCGGCGTCTACGGCGTGCCGGAGACCTTCGTCATCGATGCCCACGGCCGCATCGTCTACAAGCATGTGGGGCCGATCCAGGCCGGCGATGTTGGCGGCAAGATCCGCCCCGCCATCGAGGAGGCCGCGCGCCGCGGCGAACGGGCCGCCACGGGGGGCTAGGGGCTTCTCGGGGTCAGTTCGGCGGCGGCATCACCGTGAGCATCCGGCCGCCGCTCCAGACGACCGCCTCGAAACAGAGCTCCGCCCCTGCGCCGCCGCACCAGCCACCGTCGCGCGCGATGAGCAGGATCGGACGGCCGTCCCAGTCGATCACGCGCCAGCCCTCGGCCTGAAAGCTGGAGACGGCCTCGCCCACGATCGCGTGCACCGTGCAGCCGCCGGACCCGCAATACATGGAGGCGGCCGAGGAACAGCGAAGCGCGCTCGTGTCGAGGATCCGGTCCGGCGCGCCGTCCCCGTCGAGATCCACCTCCGTGACGGCCGTGTCGCCGCCCGATATCACGCCGGCCTCGAAGCTCGCGCAGTCCGCCGCGGCTTGGGCGAGG
The DNA here is from genome assembly GCA_964467005.1 of uncultured Limibaculum sp. Taxonomy (GTDB): domain Bacteria; phylum Pseudomonadota; class Alphaproteobacteria; order Rhodobacterales; family Rhodobacteraceae; genus Thermohalobaculum. The sequence goes on from CAYXPI010000075.1 coordinate 5,134, forward strand.
AGATCCGCAACGGGGTCGGCCCGCACCGGGACGACGAGCGCCGCGAGGGTCAAGACCGGCACCCAGAGCCTCATCGCGAGCCCTCTTCCTCGGCTCCCTCCTCCGGCAGCATGTGGCGCTTCAAGAGCGGCCATTGCAGCAGGATGAAGATGAGGGTGAGCGGGATGTTGGCGAAGGTCTTGAAGCTCACCCACACCTCGTCGCTCTGCGTGCGCCAGACCACCTCGTTGAGGATCGCGAGGAACACGAAGAACCCGGCCCAGCGCCAGGTGAAGATCATCCAGCCGCGGTCGTCGATCGGCATGGTCTCGCCGAGGAGGTATTTGAGGTAGGACCGGCCCTGCAGGAGGCCGAAGGCGAGAATGAGCGCGAAGAGCCCGTTCACCACCGTGGGCTTCATCTTGATGAAGGTCTCGTCCTGCAGCACGAGTGTGAGCGTGCCGAAGACCGCGACGACCACCCCCGTCACCACCGCCATGCGCGGCAGGGTGCGGCTGAGCGCCCAGGACACGGTGAGCGAGATCGCGATGGCCACCATGAAGGTGGCGGTCGCCACGAAGAGCGGTCCCGCCGCGCCGGAGAGGGCGGCTGCGCCGGTCACCGCCTCGAGCGGTGCCCGCAGATCGGGATCGGCCAGAATCTCCTCCCCATAGCGAAAGGACAGGAAGAAGACGGCGAGCGGGCCGATCTCGAGGGCGAGCTTCAGCCAGGGGTTGAGAGACTTCGCGGCCATAGCTCCGATGTAGCGAACTGGACGGCCGAAGTCACGGGCGCTCAGCCGGCGGATCGGCCGTCGCGCGCCGCGACCCGAGCGCGCGCTTCCAGGATCTCGGCATGGGCCGAGCGGAGAGCGGCGAGCGCTTCGGCCTTGGTCTTGCCCGCCGGGCGGTCGAGCACCGCGCGGGCGACGGCGGCGACATCCCCGGCCATGAGCGGGCCGGAGCGCGGGCGGGCGGCGGCTTCGAGGGCGGCGAGGGCGGTGTCGAAGGCCTCCGCCGTGCCGAGCGCCGATTTGAGGGCCGCGGCGTGACGCTCGATCTCGGCCACCGCGGCGGCGCCCGCGGGCGGGGCCTCCGGCCGCTCGGGCTCGCCGGAGGCGGACCAGGCCTCCGCCAAGGCGGCGAGCGGCAGGGCGCCGCGCCCCTCGAGCGCGGCGGCGAGCGCCCCGAGATCGCCCCGGGCGCCGGGCTTTAGGTGGGGTGCCAGCGCGTCGGCCAGCGCTTGGAGCCGGGCGCCCTCGGCGGCGCATCCGGCCGTCTCCGGCCCCTCCGGATCGGCGACGGCCAGGCGCGCCAGGGCCGCGGCGCTCGTCTTGGCCGGGGTCTCGGACCGGGCGGCGAAGCCCGGCGCCAGGGCCGCGAGCGCGGGGCCCAGCGGATGCGCCCCAAGCGCCCCTCCGAGGGCGTTCAAGAGATCGGCGAACTCTCCGCTCTTCACACCAGCCCCATGCGTGCGATCACCATCTGGCCCAGCGCCTCCACCGGCGCCCAGGCCTTCGCGTCGCGCTCGCTGCGCGGCTGGGTGGCGTAGGCGATGTTCGGGCTCTTGAACCAGACGAGATCGCGCAGAAAGGTCTCCGTCGGCGCGATCTCGACACGCCCGGCGAGGCCGCCGTCGATCTGCGGGCGGGCCAGCCGCTGGGCGATCTCGTCGCGCATGTCCCGCTCGGTCTGCACACGGTCGCCGTTCCAGACCGATCCGGCCACCCCCAAAAACGCGAGATGCGGGCAGAGGCTGCGTCGGAAGGTCTCGACCTCGAGCCCGTAGGCCACCACCGCCTCGGCCGACATTTTGTCGAAGATCGTGGGAATGATGAGGTGCGAGGCCGCGGCGAGCGCCTGGATGTGGCCGATGGTGAGCCGCGGCGGGCAGTCGATCAGGATGGCGCTGTAGCGGTCCCGCACCTCGGGCGCGTGGAGCACCCGGGCGAGCCGGTAGCGGATGTCCGAGGCGGGGTCCTCGCGGTCCGAGAGCAGCCATTCGAGGGTCAGCCGGTTCTCGGCCTGGGCGAGTTCGTAATAGGCGGGCACCACGCGGAGCTGCGGTGTGGGCGCGCCCCCGGGGCCGAGCGCCTGGAGGGGGGCGGCGGCGATCTCCGCCGGGCCGACATCGCCGCTGACGAGGGCGGTGGCCAAGCTGTCGCGCCCCGGCTCCGGCAGCCAGCTGATCCCCGGTGCGGCGAGGGAGGAGAGCGAGCCCTGAAAGTCGAGGTCGACGACGAGGACGGGCTTCGGCAGCGCCTCGGCAAGGTAGGCCGAGAGATTGCCGGTGAGCGTGGTCTTGCCGACCCCGCCTTTGAGATTGCCCACGGCGAGGATGCGGCTCCCGGCCACCTGGGCCGCGTAGTCCGGCGGCGGGTGGAGCGGGGGGCTCACCCAGAGGCCCGAGCCCTCGACAAGGGCACCGCTCCGGCTCCTCTGCCGGGCGACCGTGGCGCGCGCCCGCTCGGCCAGGGGGTCCGGTCCGAAGAGCCGAGTCCGGACGGTGTCGCGGAGTGCGGCCGCGCGGTCCGGACGCAGGAGGGAAAGCGCGGCGTAGCCCGCGGCGCCGAGAAGCACCCCGGAGCCGAGAAGACGTGTCGCCATGTCGAGAAGCTCGCTCATGCGTCTCGCCCGTCCCCGCGCTCGGGGTCTCCTACCGCGGGAGGGCGGCGCTGTCAGCCCATCTCGACGAGGACGGCGCCAAGGGCGATCACCGCCATGAGGGCCGCGCGCGCCGGGCCGATCCGCTCGCCGAGCGCCAACCATCCGATGAGGGCCGCGAAGATCACGGAGGTCTCGCGGAGAGCGGCGGCCTCGCCCACCTTGTCGAGCCGGGTGGCGAGCATCACCCCGCCGAAGCTCACGAAGCCCAAGAGCCCGCCGACAATGCCGCGGAGCGCCAGGGGCCCGAGCGCCGGCGGGTGGGCCATGCGCCGGTACCAGCCGATCGCGAGGACGGGAAAGAGGAGCGCGTCCACCACGAAGAACCAGGCGAGGAAGGTGAAGGGGTCCGCCGCGAGACGGATGCCGAAGGCGTCGTAGGTGGTGTAGACTGCGGTTGCGAGCCCCGTCGCGACGGCGAGCCACAGCGCGTGGGAGAGGCGCTGGCGCCCGCGCGGCTCCATCTCCGCGATGTTGACCGCCGCGAGGCCGAGGATCCCGCCGGAGAGCATCGCCATCCCGAGCCATTGCACTCCGGTGAACACCTCGCCGAACACCCCATAGGCGAAGAGGACGGTGCCGAGGGGCCCCGTGCCGCGCACCACCGGGTAGACCGCGGTGAACGAGCCCCGGGTGTAGGCCATGGCCATGAGCCATTTGTACGCGGCGTGGATGACGAAGACGCCGAGGAGCACGAGCCAGAGCTGCGCATCGGGCAGCGGGAAGACGAAGAGCGCGACGGGCAGCGCCATCGACCCGTAGCCCATATCGATCGCCGCGCGGGTGAGCCACGGGTCGTGCCGGCCCTTTTGGAGCGCGCCGAAGCTCGCATGAGCGACCGCCGAGAGAAGGGCGAGCGCGGTGGCCCAGAAGGCGCCCTCGGCCGTGCCCTCGATGGAGAGGATCCAGTCGCCCAGCGGTCCGCCCCCACGCCCCGGTCAGCGGAGTGCGAGGCCGCGCTGGCCGAGCCGCCAGAGGAGCGTCTCGAACCGGTCCTGCCCGAAAAAGGGCTCGCCCTCGAAGACGAGCGTGGGCACGCCCCAATGCCCCGCGGCGCGGAGGGCGTCGTCGTTGGCCGCCAGCGTTCGCTCCCAGCGGTCGGGATCCCCGGCGATCTCGGCCTCCATGTCGGCCAGATCCAGGCCGGCCGCGTCGGCCACCTTGGCGAGGTGCACGCCCGCCTCCCAGTCCTCCACCGCGCCGTCCCAGAGCAGCCGCGCGAGGCCGAGCGTGAAGGCGAGGCCGGCCCCCCGCGTCTCTGCGAGGGCGCAAAGGCGGCCGAGCCGGCGGGCGCGGGGCTGCTCCGTGGCCGGCACCAGGGTCTCTGGCTCCCAGGCCACGGGGTCCGGGGTGGGCCGCCGGAAGGGCAGGCCGTGGCGCGCGGCCTCTCGGGCGCTGTCCATCAAGAAGTGGGGCCGCGCAAGCGCGTTGGCCCGCATCTCCGCGAACCGCTCGGGCCGGCGCAGCGCCGCGGGATGCACCACTTTGAGCGCGACCTCCACCGCGAACATCTCCGAGAGCGCCTGCACCCGCGGCCCGAGCACATAGCAATAGGGGCTCCGCACCGACCAGTAGAGCACCACCGCGAGGGTCACCGCTTCACTCCGCCGCCGCCGTGCCGGTGAGGGCGGCGGCGAACTCGGCGGGGTCGAAGGGGGCGAGGTCGTCGATCCCCTCGCCGACCCCGATCGCGTGGATCGGCAGGCGCGCCTTGTCGGCCAGCGCGACGAGGACGCCGCCCTTCGCCGTGCCGTCGAGCTTGGTCATCACGAGCCCGCTCACATCGGCGATCTTGGCGAACACCTCCACCTGAGAGAGCGCGTTTTGCCCCGTGGTCGCATCCAGCACGAGGAGGGTGTTGTGTGGCGCCGTCGGGTCCTTCTTGCGGATCACGCGGACGATCTTGGCGAGCTCCTCCATGAGGTCCTGCCGGTTCTGGAGCCGCCCGGCCGTGTCGATCATGAGAAGATCCGCCCCGTCCCGCTCGGCCTGCGAGAGCGCGTCGAAGGCCAGCGAGGCCGGGTCCGACCCCTGGGGGGCTGTGAGCACGGGCACGCCTGCACGCGCGCCCCAGACCTGGAGCTGCTCGACCGCGGCCGCGCGGAAGGTGTCGCCCGCCGCGATCACCACGCTGCGCCCCGCCGCGCGGAACTGGCTCGCGAGCTTGCCGATGGTGGTGGTCTTGCCCGAGCCGTTGACGCCGACCACGAGCACCACCTGGGGCTTCTTGTCCTTATACAAGGGCAGCGGCGTCGCGACGGGCTCGAGGATGGTCGCGATCTCGCCCGCCAGCAGGTTCTTGAGCTCCGAGCCCGAGATCCGTCGGCCCATCCGCCCGGCCGCGATGTTCGCCGTGACGCGCATTGCGGTCTCGACGCCGAGATCCGTGCCGATCAGAAGCTCCTCAAGCTCCTCAAGCATTTCGTCGTCGAGCGCGCGGCGCTTCTCGCCCGGCGTCGCCGGCGCGCCGGTCACGGCGGAGATCAGCCGCGCCGCGAGGCCGGGTTTCTTGGCGTCCTCGCCTGCGCTCTCCGGATCGGAGGCTCGCCCGGGCGCGGACGCCGGCGCCGGGGCCGACGCGCCGCCCTCCGCCGCGGCGCCGGCGCTCGGAGCCTCCGCCTCGGCCTCCGGCGCCGCCTCGTCGCCGGGCGCCATCAGCGCGTCCACGCCCTCCTCGATCTTCGAGGACGACTTGAAGAGGCGTTCTTTCATGCGGCTGAAGAAACTCATCGCGGATCCCTGATCTCGGTCGGCGGGCGCCGGCCGACGCGTCGTTAAAGCAGTCGCCGCGCGCGCCGTCAAAACGGGCAGGGCGCGTGGAGATCGAGCGGCGCCCCGTCGTTCGGACGCCTCAGGCGGAGCCGCTCGGCGTGAAGCTGCAGGCGGTCGGCCGCGGCGCGGGCTCCGGGCGGGGCGTAGAACTCGTCGCCGAGGATCGGATGTCCGATCCACGCCATATGCGCGCGCAGCTGGTGCGTGCGGCCGGTCTTCGGCTCGAGACGCACCCGCGTCGCGCCGCCCGGCTCCCGCGACAGGACGCGCCACCGCGTGAGCGACGGCTTGCCGTGGGCCGCGCTCACCATCTGGCGCGGGCGGTTCGGCCAGTCGCCGCAGAGCGGGGCGTCGATCTCGCCCGCGTCCTCGGCGAGCCAGCCGTCCACCCGGGCGATATAGGTCTTTGCGACCTGGCGCTTCTCAAATTGCAGCCCGAGGATCCGATGCGCGTCCGGATCGCGCGCCATGACGACGAGCCCGGAGGTCGGCCGGTCGAGCCGATGGACGATCCGCGCGTCCGGATAGCGCGCCTGCGCCCGCGCCTCGAGACAGTCGCCATGGCCCTCGGGCTTGCCAGGGACGGTGAGCAGGAGCGCCGGCTTGTCGAGCGCGACGAGCCGCGAGTCCTCATGGACGACCGTGAGCCAGGGCGTCGTCGGCGGCCGGTAGTCGAGCGGAGACGGCGGCGCGACCGCGGCGAGGATCGCCGCCCAGCGCGGTTCGTAGACCGGGTTTTCGGGCGCGTGACGTTTCGACATGACCCGTGGTCTCTGGCGCGCGGGCGGCGCGCGCGTCAACGCCCCGGCGCGCCCGGCGTCAGAGCGCCGAGACGCCGACGAGCACCACGAGCGCGATGAACGCGCTCTCCGCGACGACCAGGGCCACCGCCGGGCCGCCGAGCGCGAGCACGCTCCTGAGCGAGGTTTTCACGCCGACGGCCGCGACGGCGATCAGGAGCGCCCAGCCGGAGGCCGCTGACAAGGCCTCCGCCGCGGGCGCCGGGATCGCGTTCGCCGAGTTGAGCGCGGCGAGGGCGAGGAACACCAGGACGAAGCTCGGCGCCAGCGGCGGGCGTTTCGCGCCCTCGGGCTGCGCGAACCCGAGGCGGCGGATGGCGAGCGCGACGACGAGCGCGACCGGCGCGAGCAGCGTCACGCGGATCAGCTTGACGAGCGTCGCGGTCTCTCCGGTCTCCGCGCTGACGGAGAAGCCCGCGCCGACGACCTGAGCGACGTCGTGGATCGACCCGCCGAGGAAGACGCCCGCGGCGCGTGCGTCGAGCCCGAGCGCCGCGACCGCGAGCGGGTAGAGGATCATCGCGATGGTCGAGAGCACGGTCACGCTCAAGACCGTGAAGGTCAGATCGCGCTCGGCGTGCGGGCCCCGCGGCAGCACCGCCGCGATCGTGATCGCCGCGGAGGCGCCGCAGATCGCGACCGCGGCTCCGGTCAGCACCCCGAAGCGCCAGTCGCGCCCGAAAAGTCGCGCGCAGCCGACGCCGAAGGCGATGGTCGCGACGATCGCCGCGGCGATCAAGGCGATGGTCTCGACGCCGAGGTCGACGAAGAGCCCCGCGCTGATCCGCACGCCGAGGAGCGCGACGCCGGCCCTGAGCAGCCCCTTGGCCGCGAAGTCGACGCCTTCGGCGAACCGCCCCTCGTCCCCGAAGGCGTTCAGCGCCATGCCGAGAAGGAGCGCCATCAGCATCGCCGGCGCGCCGTATTGCGCGGAGAGGAAGGTCGCGACCAAGGCGAGCGTCGCGGCCAGGACGACGCCCGGAGCCAAGCTGGCGATGCGCGTCTGCAGCTTGGCGATCACGGCCCTCTTTCCGCTCGGTTCGATCCTCGCGCCGCGCTCAGGGCGCGCGGAGGCAGTCGGCCAGCCCGTCTGGGGGCGTCTTCGCGGGATCAGTCATGTATCTGTACGCAAAGATGCTGTGCCAGCAAAGGATCTGCTTGCCCGCTTCAAGGTCGTTGTCGAGCGCCGGCCAGTCGAAAGACGAGATCTTGAACGTCTCGCCGACATGCACGTAATCGAAACGCCACGCGCTCGGCGGAACCATCGTGACGAGATCGGGCAGGTTGCAGACCCGCTCGATGCGCCCGACCGTCCGCGCCATGTCGGCGAAGCCCTGGTCGCCGACCCTGGGCGAGGCGAAGGTGACGATTCGGAGCCGCGCGGCGTCGGCAGGCGCGCGGCGCGCCGCCGCGCCGCCCCCCCGCGTCGCGCGCGCGCCGCCGAGGCTGTGGCCGATGATCGCGACGGAGCGGCCCGCCACGAGCGCTGGAAGCGCCTCCGAGAGCGGGGTCTCGCGGTCGTCGTCGAGGCGGAGGCTGCCGAAAATCGTCAGGAAGCCGCGATGCGCCCAGGCTTCCGCGCGCAACCGCCGCGTGCCGAGCGGGTAGGGGACCTGCCGCGCCTGGACGTTGCGGATCCATTCGGCGGGCTGGAGCGTGCCGCGGATCACGACGACGCGTCGGCCGGTCGCGAGCTCGTCGGCGATGAAGCCGTAGAACGTCGTCGTGTCGCGGCGGCGACGGTCGCGGCGCTCGGTGTCGCGCCCGGGATCGCCGAGCACGATCCCCACCGGGCTGTAGCCGCTCGGCAGAAGCGCCATCGGATCGGTCCCGGCGTCGTAAGCGTCGTACATCTCGTAGGAAAGCATCGAGAGCGCCGCTTGCGCCGCGAGATCCGCGGAGACCGCGCCGCCGGCTGTCGGCGCGGCCGCCCGCGCGGCGTCTAGGTTCTGCTCGCGCGCGGCGCCGCGCTCGAACGCCACAGCGTTGGGGCAGTCGAGCCACTCCGGGGGCGACGCCAGCGCGTTGGGCGCGGCCGAAAGCGTCGCCAGCGCCGCGATGGCGACCGCGACACCGCTCGTCACGCTCCTCGGGCGCTTTATACGTTTCATGACGTGGTTCATGGCGACCCCCTTGCCCAGACGCCGCGCCGCGGACCGCCGCGCGCTTCGCTCTCCGCCGTCGAGCGTAGCGAGGGGGCGCGGGCGAGGCCAGCGCCTTGCCGGCGCGCCGCGCCGCGCTCGACAACGCTATTTTCCGCGACCGCCCGCTCGCCTATCCTCAGACATGTTGAATCAGCGCGGCGCAGGGGCGCGGCGACACTCTGTCGGAGGCGGCTCTCATGGATCCCGAGACGTTCACGCTCTTCGGAGCGAGCGGCTTTTTCTGGATCGGCGCGCTGATCGGCGTCGGCGTGCTCTTTTTCGACTCGTTCCGTCGCTACGACGAGTTCGACAGGGCGTCGACGATCTATCTCGAGTTCAACAACGCGCCCCCGAGCCTGCTGACGACGCCGCTCGTCTATCACCAATCGCTGCTGGTCTATTACATTCTCCGGGTCGGCGCGTTCATTCTGCCAGCGATCGTTGTTCCCGTGATTTTGATCAACGATCCGAACTATTTCGACGTGCTCTATGGCGGGCTGATCGAGGAAAGCCCGGCGATTAAAAACGAGATCAACAGTTTTGTCACGAAGCCGTTCTTCCCCGTGCTGTGGGCTTTCGCCTCTGCCGGCTTCGTGAGCCTCCTGCCCTATGTGATCGCGATCGAGCCGCGGCTGCGGCGCTTCGCGCAGGGCTCCGCCTTCATCGCGCAGAGCGTGCAGCGCCGGCTCAACATGATCCACCGCTCGGACCTGCGCATGCCGCATGAGCCGGTGGGCGACGCCGCGCCGGACGCTTTCCTGCGCGAGATCGAGCCGGGCGACGTCGCCGACGGCGCCGAGTGGCATTCGCTCGAAAAGCGCTGGATGCGCCTGGCGCAGATTCTGCGGTTGCTCGACCCGTCGAACCGCGCCGGCGTCGCCAGCCGCTTCATCGAAGAGCATCCCGAGCCGTTCCGGCGGTTGACCGAGGAGTTCCACGGCCTGCGCGTCCGGGTGCGCTACTATCGGACGCTCACCCGCGAGGTCGACGCGGCGGCGGCCAGCGAGCGGCTCGATCTGCTCGACCGGCTGTCGAAGCACGACCCCGAACTCCTGCGCGACGTGAACCGGCTCCTCGCTTCGGCGGAGAAGACGCTCGCGGCCGCGCTGCCGACCTCGTCGCGCCTGATCGGGCGCTCGAGCCAGCGGCTCCGCGAACTCGGCTTCCTGGTCGAGGAGGTCGAAGAGGATATGAGCTTCGGCCTGATCTTCGTCGCGATCTTCGTCGGCTGCGTCGCCGGCTTTTTCGGGACCCTTCTGGCGCGCGGCCTTGTCGAACTCCTCTCCGCGTCGCCGATGATCGACTATGACGGGCGCGGCGCGCTCGAAGAGGCCTCCGGCATCATCGCGTACTACGCCGCGATGTTCGCGGCCGTCGCCATCGGCGCGCTCTGGCTCGGCGCGAAGGCGGCCGGGCTGAGGCCCGACGACATCCATCCGCCGTCCTATTTCCAGCGTCCGCTCGGCCAGTACGTCTTCGCCGGCGCTGTGGGCGCCGCGCTCAGCTTCGTCTTCGTGCTGATCGTTCTCGGCGTCTTCGCCGGGCTGGAGCGCGCCGCGGCGTTCGCGCCGCTGATCGCGATCTTCCTCCCGTCGCTCTTCATGACGAACTTCATGGTGCTCTTCCCGATCTACCGCCCGTCGAAGTCGCTGGCCGGGCTCTTGGCCGAGTGCGCGCTCCTCGCGCTCGTCGTCGCGGTGGCGAGCTTCATCACCTGGGTGGCCTTCGACGGGGCGATCAACGCGCGCCTTGAGGCGGCGGGCGAGACCGCGCGGAGCGACGCGCTGGTCCTCGGCCGCGCGATCTTCAACGCGGTGCGGTCCTTCTTCGTGAACGCCGCCGTCTTCGCGGCGATCGTCTATATGGCGCATCAGTTGCGGGCCGCGCGGCGGCTTGACGCGGGCGCGGGGCTCGGGGCGGGGGCCGAGGCGGTGCGCGTCGAACCCGTCGCGGCCCTCGCTCCGGCGCGCTGACGCCGCAGAGGCGGTAAACGGGTTGCGCGCGCGCGCGGGCGCCCTATTCCCGTCGGCGGCGCCGACGAGCGGCGCGCGGCGGCGGACGGGCGCGAGGCGGTGGCGACCAAAGCGGCGACGACAGAGGCGGCGACGACTCACGCCGGCGCGGAGGCGACGCCGCACTCCGAGGACGGCGCGCGCGCGCCGGGGCCGGTGGTGCTCTGCGTGCTCGACGGTTGGGGCCTGCGCGACGAGACCGCGGACAACGCCGTCGCCCTCGGCGCGACGCCGAATTTCGACCGCATCTGGGCGAGCGGCCCGCGGACGACGCTGTCCGCCTCGGGCGCCGATGTCGGCCTGCCCAAGGGGCAGATGGGCAACTCCGAGGTCGGCCACACCAATCTCGGCGCCGGGCGCGTCGTGCTGATGGATCTCCCGAAAATCGACGCGGCGATCGGCGACGCCTCCTTCTCCCGGCGCCCGGCGTTGACGGCGTTCATCGCGAAGGCCGAGGGCGGCGCCGCGCATGTGCTCGGGCTGATGTCCGAGGGCGGCGTCCACGCCCATCAGCGCCATCTCGTCGCCGTGACGCGGGCGCTGGCGCGCGCCGGCCTCACGGTGAAGCTCCACGTCTTTCTCGACGGGCGCGACACGCCGCCGACCAGCGCGCTCGGCGACCTCGACCGCCTGGAGGCCGCGCTCTCCGACCTGCCCACGGTCGCGATCGCCACGGTGACCGGCCGTTTTTTCGCGCTCGACCGCGACAATCGCTGGGAGCGCGTGGCCCAAGCCTACGCCGCGATCGCCGAAGGCCGGGGCGCGGCCGACCCGCAGCCGACGGCGCGCGCGGCGATCGAGGCCGCCTACGCCCGCGGCGAGAGCGATGAATTCGCCCTGGCGACGACGATCGGCGGCTATGCGGGCGTCGCGCCCGGCGACAGCCTGTTCGCGACGCATTTCCGCGCCGACCGCATGCGCGAGATCCTCTCCGCGCTCCTCGAGCCCGATTTCGACGGCTTCGACCGCGGCGAACGACCGCCGGCGTTCCGCGCCGCGCTCGGCATGACCGCCTACTCCGACGCGCTCGACCGTCGGATGGCGGCGCTTTTTCCGCAGGAGCCGATCGTGAACGGCCTTGGCGACTGGGTGGCCCGGCTCGGCGTCGCGCAGTTTCGCGCCGCGGAGACGGAGAAATATCCGCACGTCACCTTCTTTTTCAACGGCGGCGTGGAGACCCCGACCGAGGGCGAAGAGCGCTTCATGGCGCCGAGCCCGAAGGTCGCGACCTACGACCTCGCGCCGGAGATGGCGGCGGGCGAGGTGACCGAAGCCTTAACCAATGCGATCCTATCCAGGCGCTACGGACTGATCGTCGTGAACTACGCCAATCCCGACATGGTCGGGCACACCGGCGATCTCAAAGCGGCGATCCGGGCGGTCGAGGCGGTGGACGCCGGGCTCGGCCGGGCGATCGAGGCGGTGGAGCGGGCGGGCGGCGCGATGCTGGCGACGGCGGATCATGGCAATTGCGAGCTGATGCGCGATCCCGAGACCGGCGCGCCGCACACGGCGCACACGACCAACCCGGTGCCGCTGATGCTGATCGACGCGCGCCCGGGCGCGCCCCGGCTCGGCCTCGAGCCGGACGGGCGGCTCGCCGACGTCGCGCCGACGCTCCTTGCCCTCATGGGCGCGCCGCAACCGGCCGAGATGACCGGCCGCTCCCTCCTCAAGGCGCTCTGATGGCGGCGTTTTCGCGAACCGCGCGCGCGGCCGCGCCGTCCCGGGCCGCCGCCGCTTTGGCCCTCGCGGCGCTCTTCGCCGCGCTTCTTCTCGCGCCGCTCGCGGCGACGGCGCTCAAGATTGGCGGCGACGCGG
>CAYXPI010000076.1:0-17299 GCA_964467005.1 uncultured Limibaculum sp.
TGGCGGGCGATACCGCGCGCCAGGCCAGCAGCCCGGAGGTGAAGGAGCTCCGCGCGCGCCGCTTCGCGACGTCCTGCGCGTGGATTGCCTTCAGCATGTGGCTGACCTCGCGGACCTTCGTGCTGGGCACATGGCTGAAGACATTCCTGTAGAACTGCACGACGCAGCGCTGCCAGCGCGCCTCGGGCAGGTACTCGGCCACGCTCTCGACCAGGCCGCGGCAGGCGTCCGAGGTGATCAGCTCGACGCCCTTGAGCCCACGATCGACCAGGTGGCGGAGGAACGCCGACCAGCCGGACTTGTCCTCCTTGGCGCCTTCGCAGATGCCGAGGATCTCGCGATAACCTTCTGCGTTCACGCCGATGGCGACCAGAAGTGAAACGTTGCGCACCTCGCCAGCCCAAGTCCGCTTCATGACGATGCCGTCGAGAAAGACATAGGGGTGCGCGCCCTCGATCGGCTTGTGCCGCCATTCCTCGATCTTGGCGTAGATCTTCTTGTTGAGGTTGGAGACCGTGCTCGGGCTCACCCGTGTGCCCCAGAGCGCCTCCGTGATGTCCTCGACCCGCCGCACCGAGACGCCGGCGAGATACATCTCGATCAGCGCCTCCTCGACGCTGCTCTCGCGGCGCTGGTACCGCTCGATGATGGCGGTCTCGAACGTCTGGCGCCTGAGCTTAGGCATCTTCAGGCTCACCTCGCCGGCCCGGGTCTCGAGCTTGCGCTCGTAGCTTCCGGCGCGCGTGTCCTTCCGGGCGTCGCTGCGCTCATAGCGGCCAGCGCCGCACAGACGGTCCGCTTCCGCGTCCAGCATCGCGTTCAGCGCTTCCTCGACGGTCCCGCGCACCATCTCGCCCAGATGATCCCTGATCCGCGCCTCGTCGATCTGGATCACCTGGCCCATCGACGTCCTCTCTCCGTTCTCGTCCATCCTCGGCTCCTCTCAGCCAGTCTGAAAGGAACCGCCCTCGCAGGCAAAGTGCGAAAAACTCTGTACGTTATCATCAACCTCGCCCCGCCTCCTTTTCGGCGGCGACCATTCGAAGCAGCGCCTTCCGCCTGGCGAAGGTCAACCGCCTTGGCCCACGTCCGCGCGGCCAGCACCCCAAGCTTTTGGGTCCCTCACGAGGGTTTTCCAATGGAGGATTTGAGGCGGCGATGGAACACCAACCGACCGCCCAGAGAAGGTGGTCTCAGACTACCTCCCAGAAACCGGGCGACGTTTCCACCAGGTTTTCGTCGGTTGTGAAGTTGTCTCGGGTCTCAGGTGCCGTTGCGAAAGCAGTAAGGAGGCCCGGCCTGTTATCGGTCTGCTGCAAAAAGCCGAGCCAGAACGCGAAGCCGTCCGGATCCGGCGCACGGCTGAGGACATTGCGATAGAGGACGTCGACGAGTTGCGCGTCGCTCAAGTAATCCGGCGCGGAGGTTTCGAAAGGCTCGCCGTAGCGCTGCTCGAACTCATCGGATTCGAGGAAGGCAAAGGCAAGCGCCTCGAACTGAAGGCCTGACTCGAAGGCGTCGATCCAGAAGTTGAGGCCGGCGGCGTCGATGTTGCCCTGTCGTCCGAGCCCGATCTCATAGAGGAACGCGACCTCGATCACGTAGTCGGGCACCTCAGCACCGCCGCCATCATAGGCGTAGCGCAGGATCACCTCGTCCCCCGGCCGGGCCTCGACGCCCACGGGAAAGATGTAGATGCCGCCGCCGGGCACAAGGCTGGGCGAGGTTAGGGTGGCGAGATCGTCGCGCAGTATCTCGGTGAAAACAGGCCCCGGAACCGCGCCGAACGGCCCGTCGAGGGTGAAGCCTGGAGAGTTCCCGGCCGGCCCCGTGCGCCCGGCATCGAGGACCGTTATGGTCACGATGTCGCCGTCGATGTCGACGGAGATTGGTGGACCTCCGGCATCGGGCTCGAGGCGCGGGAACTCGACGCCAGCCCCGACGGTGGCGGTCAGCTCGGTGACGCCTGGGACGAAAGGATTGTCGTACGTCACCCGTGCGATGAGGCCGGTGAGCCCTTCGCCTGTCGGCTGAGGTGTCGGGGCTGGAGGCGGCGTGGGCGCGGGGCTCGGCGGCGTGGAACCCGCATAACTGTAGCGCAGGACGATCTGCTCACCGGCGCGGATCACGCCGCCGCCCGGAAAACCGAAACCGTTGTTCGAGATGAGGCTCGCCGGGTCGCCTACGAAAGCGGGGTCAAAGCGGACGATCTCAGTGAAGGTCAAGAGATCGAAGGCGTTCGGCGCGAAGGGGTCAGGGCCGACGAGAGTGAGGGCCGGCGTATCTGGGAAACTCGCGAGGTTCGCCGTTTCAAGCGCGGTGATGACGACGAGGTCGCCGGTGATGTCGACGCTGATGTCCGGATAGGTACCGCCAGCGCCCGGCAGGCGGCCGAACTCGACGCCCGCGTCGACCGGCGCAGAGACGAGATTGTCACCGATCGGAATGAAGGCGTTGCCGTAGAAAATGTTGGCCGTGAGGCCCGTGAGACCCGAGCCGGCCGGCTGAGGCGGCGGGGCGGGTGTGGGCGGTGGTTGCGCCCCGCCGAGACCGAGGTCTCGCGCCTGATGGATGGCGCCGATGGTTTCCGGCGTCCAGAGAAGGCCAATGTCGCGTCCGCCCGAATCTGGAAACGTCATGCCGATCGCGATGCGCCCGCCCTCCGAGTTGAGGGTCCAGATCGGGCCACCCGCGAAGCCCGGGCCGTCGACCGGCGTGATGTACTCGACGATGCCTTGATCGGCGAAAGTGTAAGTGGCCTCGACAAGATCCTGTTCAAATTCGAGGTCGGCAAAGCCCGCGATGTTGACCGCCCCAGGGCGCCAGCTCGCACCGGTATTGAAGCCGAAGAAGCCCCGTTCG
Source organism: uncultured Limibaculum sp. (assembly GCA_964467005.1). Taxonomy (GTDB): domain Bacteria; phylum Pseudomonadota; class Alphaproteobacteria; order Rhodobacterales; family Rhodobacteraceae; genus Thermohalobaculum. The sequence goes on from CAYXPI010000076.1 coordinate 2,863, forward strand.
TTGCCGACATTCTCGTCAAGCTGGAGGACGGCGAAGGCATACTGGATGTTCTCACCGGCAATGCTGCCGCCGTCGAACACATCTGTCACGCCTGGAAAGTAGACCGCGTCCTGGATGCCAACTGTGCGCCCGTCCTCGAACACGACGCGGGCTGGGCCCTGACGGTCCGGATCAAGCGCGAAGGGCGCGTAGGTCACCATGTCGTTGGGACCGATGAGAAATCCGCTTACGTAGAAGTCACCGATATAGACCTGACCGATCGTGCGACGTGCCATGACGCTTCCCCAAACTTCAATCCAACAACCTCAGGAGCGCCGCAGGTTTCCGGTGACCAAAAGCGCCAACCCACGCACCGTCGACCGAACCCGCTCTCCCGCGGCTTGGCAATCCCACCTTACATTACTGTAATCTTGCTCAACCGAGGATGGCCCGACCACCGAGAGAAAGCTGGCAGGCACTACAGACAAGCAGAATTTCCCAAGACGTTCATCGAAGTTTGGAAACCCGCCTCGCGCGGCAGGCAGTCTGCGTTCACGCATCATCATTCTCCCACGACGTGGACGCGATGATGATGTTGGGGAAGTCCGAACGCATCTCCCAAATGGTATGTGAGCCAGCTTAACGATCATGAGTCAGCCGAAATAGGCATGAAGCAGGCGCACAACATCGCTCTGCCGGCTCACACCGAGCTTCGAGAGCACTAACTTTACCTGATGGCGCGTGGTGCCGATGGTCGTGCCACGCCGCTGAGCGATCGCGCTGATGGTCTCGCTGCCCGCCATCAGTTTCGCAACCTCGGCTTCTGCCTCTGTTAGACCGAACGCCGTTTTGACTACCGATATAGGGGCGCGAGGCATGCGTGAGCCATCGCGGACTAGGGCAAGTACCAATCGCCGTGATGGACCAAACAATTGATGTCGTGAGGGCAGCGGAACCAGCGTGATGATGAGGGGCCACGAAGGGTCTGGCCGTGGCACCACGACATCCGCGCGGTCATCGCTGAGCACGCCGCGCGCGGCTGCGCGAATTGCTTCCCCGAGCGCGTCCCGAGCTTGCCTGTTCGCCGGCTCAAGAATGCCGTTCAGTGACTTGATCGCGGGACCGTCCGCGAGCATCGCTTCAGCCGCGCCGTTTGACGCCAAAATCCTGCCGTCGGTGTCCAGCACCAGTGCCGGCTCGCCCAGCAGCGCCAGCCCGTCCACAAGCGTACGCTCGAGCCTCAGCGCCTTGCCGACACGATCGGCAACACGGGCAGCGAAGCGTAACTTTCCGCGCAGAAATGAAAGCTTTTCGTACTCGGCGCGTTGTACGTGCCCGGCATTGGAAGGCCACGTCAGTACTAACGCCTCGGTCACTCCTGGCGTGTCGAGAAGCTTGATCCCCAAGCGATACCGAAACCCAAATCGCGCATTCTGGTTGTAGAAGTAGCTGCGGTCCATCGAAGCTTCGTCGATATAGTCGTAGTCAGAGAACACCTGCCAATTGGGATGTTGGGCACACCACAGCGCCGGTTCGCATACTGGCCCGAGATCGACCAGTTCATCATCGAACTCAGGAATCTCCGTTGTTCGGCTCCAAAACTTATTTCCGTTGTTATGCTCGCAGCGCGCGAGCTGCGAGCAGCCACAGCCGAAAAAACGTTCGAGATCCCGCTGTAATGTTAGCCAAGCTCCTGGATCGAGCGCGCTTTCCTCTATGCTCGTGACAACAGTTTCCAGCATGACCACGTCTCCTGGCACAAATTCTGCTCCAGCTGTCGCGCACTTCGCGCCTGACTATACAATCTGAAGACTGGAGGAGAAGCAGTTGGGTGCGCAGGCGCCCGATCACGATATAGTGAAGACTTCAGCTTAAAAGTGATCAATCATCTCGGATGCGTCGATAGGCTTCGCGGCGGAGATGCCCCACGGAACCGAGCACGATTGCACTTGCAAGGGACGCCGTTCGCTGCGCCGCCCCAAGCGGCTCGAATGGGGCTCCGAATCGTCGTTCGCCTCGCCGGTCGCGAACGCCCGCTACGCGACGAGGTCGAAGTCTCGGATGTCCTGAAGAAGCTGCCGAAACGCAGGCTCCGGCGCCACGCACATGGTTCTATACGTGTTCAGGAACGGCAGCCACGGGTTCGGTTGCGCCTAAGGGCGCCCCGGGACGCATCCCGAGGCGCGGGTGCGAATGGCGGGCTGGCTTCAGAGAAGCGCGTCGTCCAGCCCGTTGATCGTGATGGCCACGTCGGCGCCGTCCGAGTTCCCGTTCGTGTCCGCAGCGAAGTAGGTGAAGGTCACCACATCCCGGTCCTCGCTCGTGAGGCTGAGGAAATCGTCGCTGAGGTCGTAGGTTACGCTCCCGTCGGACGAGATGGTGAGGGTGCCGCGATTGCCGAACTGGCTCGTGAACTCGAAGGGCGTGTCGAACTCGAAGACCTGAAGGCCGAAGCCCGCATCGAGGACGCTTAGCATCGCGCCCTCGGAGGCGGTGTCGTTGTCGAGCACGTTCAGGGCCACGGAGGTCGCCTCGTCCGTCTCGACGATGTCCTTCTCCAGCCGAAACTGGGCGGGCTCGATGGCGGGGGTCGTGAATTTGAGCTCGTCGATGGCGCCAGAGCTCGGGAAGTTGACCTCGACGGTCTTCACGCCCTCGGTGTCGCCGAGGGAGAGCACCTGTGCGTCGCCGTTCGGGATGGTGGGGACGGAGAAGGAGGCCAGCAGCGTGCCGTCCTCGGCGAAGAGGTCGACGCGCGCGCCGGGGGTCTCGGTGTCGAGAAGGGTGATCGAGTTGACGGTGGACGGCTCGTCGAACGTGGCGACGATGGTGCCGCCGCGGGCGTCGTCGTCCGGATTCGCGCTGTCGCCGTCCTCGGAGATGATGAGCACGTTGCCGAGGCTCGGCTGGAAGAGGTCGCTGTCGCCGCCCGTGGGGTTCGCCGCGTCGAAGATCATCGCGTCGTCGAACACCCCGTCCGTGTCGCGCGACCGGATCGCCTCGAACGTGACGCCCTCGAGGACGAGGTTGCCCCCCTCGCCGGCGGCAAGGCCCGCGAAGTCGACACAGATCTGACCCTCGGGGGGCTCGACCGGCTCGGGCGGCGTGCCGTCGGCGGTGATCTTCACGCTGTCGATCTTGATCTTTTCGGAGCGTGCCGAGATGTCCGACCGGAGGCGGACCTGGCCCGCGCCCAAGCCCTCGGGCAGGGCGTAGCTGAGGAGGCCGAGGCTGTCGGTGATCGTTTGGCCGGTGAGGCTGCCGGTCAGCGTCTGGCCGGTGCCTTCGAAGACGTCGAGAACGATGATGCCGCCCTCGGTCACGAACTCGATCACGAGTTCGTCAGCCGCCGAGCCGCTGTCCTCAAAGGAGCCGCCGAGGATCTTCGCCTCGAGGCTCACCACGGCGCCCGAAAGGCCGGTGAGGTCGACGCTCTCGAAAAGGAGCACGCCGTCGTCGTTGCCGTCGGTCACGAGGTGGCCGCTCTTCACCTCGAAATGGTTGGTGACGACAGTCTCGGGGCCGCCGTCGAAATCCTCGTGAAGGAGGGTGATCTGGGAGGTGGTCTCCGTCATCGCTGTTCTCTCGCTCTCAAGCCGCCACCCGACCTCGCCGGGCGCGGACCCCACGCAACCGCGACGCCTCTGGGTCGAGCCCCGGACTTGGCGCCGCCACGATCGCCGCGACGAAAAGAGAGGGAGGTGACGAGCCCGACGCGGGCGGATGAGAGACCAAAGTCTGGGGCAGGCAGCACTCGCCCCCGGGCACACACACGCAGACACCGAGCCTCGCCAACCCGTTCCTCGGCGCGGCTGTGAAATGACACCCCACGACCCGGTGAGCTGCAAAGGAAATGTGATGAAATTTCGGTGACATTGCGACGCGCCCGTCACCCAGGCTTGGGCGACCTCAGGCGGCCCGCGGCGGCGCCTCCGCCCCCTCGGCCGCGGGGGTGTCGGCATCCGCGCCCTCCTGCGCGCCGGCCTGCGCAATGATGCCGGAGAGCTCCTCGGCCTGGGCGGACAGCTGCAGCGAGGTGTCCTTCGCCGCGCCGGCCGCGTCTGTGTTTTGCCGGATCACGCGGTCGAGCTCCCGGATCGAGGTCGTGAACTGCTCGGTGCCGATCGTTTGCTCCCGGGTTGCGGCGGAGATCTCCTTTACGAGCTCGGCGGTCCTCTCGATCCGGGGGACGAGCTCGGCGAGGCGCCGGCCGGCCTCGCCGGAGACGGTGAGCGTGCTGTCCGAGAGCTGGGCGATCTCGCCGGCGGCGTCCCGGCTCCGCTCGGCAAGCTTGCGGACCTCGGCTGCGACCACCGCGAACCCCTTGCCGTGCTCACCGGCGCGCGCGGCCTCGACCGCGGCGTTGAGCGCCAAGAGGTCGGTCTGGCGCGCGATCTCCTGCACGATGCCGATGCGCTCGACGATGGTGCGCATGGCCTCGGCGGTTTCGGCGACGGTCGCACCCGAGCGGGTGGCTTCCTCCGCGGCCTGGATCGCCATGCGTTCGGTCTCGGCTGCGTTTTCGGCGGATTGCCGGAGATTGGCGGTCATCTCCTCGACGGCGGCGGAGGCGCGCTGCGCCGCTTCCGACTGCCGGAGCGCGCCCGTGTCGATCTCCGTCGCGCGCGAGGTGAGATCGTGGCTGGCGCGGGCGACGGCGGCGGCGCTGCTGCTCGCGCGGCGGAGCACGTCTGTGAGCGTCCCTTCGAGCTCGCGCATGGTGATCACGTTCTCGCGGAATACGGCGAGCGCCGCCGCCATCTGGCCGATCTCGTCGCGCCGGCCATCGAAGCCCGTGACCGGGGCGAGGTCGCCCCCCGACAGCGCGCGGGTCCGCTCGGTCAGCGCGCGCAGAGGCTGCACGAGCTGGCGGGACAGGCGACGGAAGGCGACAAGGCCGATCGCGAAGGCGATCGCCGCGGCGCCGCCCATCCCGATCTGCGCGGCGAGGATGGCGCTCGCCACCGCCGCGCCCGAGGTGCGGATCTCGTCCAAGGTCGCGTCGATCCGGGCATCGGCCTCCTCCGCGAGGGTGGACGCCGCCGCGACCGCCGCGCCCGCCACGCGGGCCGCCTCCGCCTCCGCCGCGAACTCGGCCGCGCGCTGCGCCGCGATGCCGGCGCGGCCGTCGCCCGCCGCGAGGAGGGATGCGAGGACGGTGTCGAGCGCGCTCTGCCCGTCCGGCCGCGCGGCATCGAGCCGCCGTGTCGCCGCGTCGAGGCGCCGGCTGGCGACGGCGAGGGTCGATGCATCCATCGCCGTGGCCGCGCCGAGGAGCGCCAGGACATAGCGGCCCATCTCGGCATCGAGCCGAAGGAGGCGGCGCATCTCCGCCACCTCGGTCTCCATCAGGGTCGCGATCCGCGCGCCGATCTCCGCGGTCGTGTCCTCGCCTGCGATCACGAGCTCGAAGCTGCGGTCGTCGAGCACGGCGTCGATCACCAGCTCGAGCTCCCGCCGCGCCGCCATCACCGCGGCGGTCTCGCGCCGAGCGAGGGCGGAGCCTCCGCTGCCCGCAAGCCCGGTGAGCACCGCTGCGGGCTCCGCGAGGCGGGCCGCATCCGCCGCCCCGGTCGCGCCGTAGGCGGCGACGGCCTCGGTGAGCCGCCCCTCCGCCGTCGCGGCGAGATCCGCAAGGATCGTGCGAAGCGCGGGCTCTCGGGTGGCGATGCGCGCGACCGTGGTGCCAGCGAGGAGATTGGCTGCCGAGCGCGCCCGAAGGGCCGCCTGAAGCGCGGCCGCCTCGCCTTCGAGGAGCGCCGAGACCCGGGCCGATGCCTGATCCGAAACCTCCGCCCCGCTGGCAGCGAGATTATCCTGCGCCGACGCCACCAGCGGGCGGATGAGATCGCTCGCGGTGCCGGCGAGGCGCACGGCCTGTGCAACGGCGGCCCGCGTCGCCTCACGCGCCGCGAGGGCCCCGCCCCGGGCCTGGGCGAGGGCGGTGGTGGTGCGACTGAGATCGGTCACGATCTCCTCGAAGCGGGCGGCCGTGGCGCCCGCCGAGGCCGTCTCGATCAGGATCTCCTCCAGGAGCGCGCCGGCGGCCGCCACCGCCGCCTCCACCTCCTCCTCCGTCTCGGCTCGTGCCATCCCGTCGATGGCGCGCACGAGGGGCGCCACATCGGACATGAGCCGCTTGGCGTCCTCCACCTCTCCGAGCCGCTCCGAGCGCAGGGTCTCGAAGGTGGACGAGATCGTCTGGAACGCGGCGAGCCCCACGGCGGCGCAGAGGAAGGTGAGCGCGATCGCGGCGCCGAACGCGCGGACGACCGTGCGGCGGAGGCTCGGCGCGCGCGGCGCGGCGGAGGCGACGGGGGCTGAGGTCATCGGAGGCTCCTCGGCGGCGTTGCGCGATCAGCTCGCGGGAGACGGGATGGGGGCGAAGCCACCCTCCGCGGTGATGCGGGTGAGGAACACCCGGTCGAGCGCCTGGTTGTCGCCCGGGCCGAAGGTTGCGGTGATGCCCCCGAGATCGAGAGCGTCCATCGCCTCCACCGCCGCGAGGAAGCCCGTGCGCGTGAGATCGGGCCCCGCCGCCTCGAGTGCGGCGAGCGCCACACGCCCGGCGATGTAACCCTCGAGCGAGACGAAGCCCGGCTCCGCCCCAGGGTCCCGCGCAACGAGAGCGGCCTGGTAGGCGGCGACGAGCGGCAGCTCCGCATCCCAGGGGAAGGGCACGACCTGGCTCACGATCACCCCCTCGCCGTCCGGCCCAAGCTCCTCCGAGAGTGCCTTCGAGCCCACGAAGGAGATGTTGACGAAGGCCGCGTCGAGCTTGAGCTTGCGCGCGAGCTTGATGAACTCCGCGACGGGCTTGTAGGCGCCGACCATCACCACCGCATCCGGCTTGGCCTTGCGGATGGCGAGAAGCGCGGATTTCACGGCCGTGGTGTTGCGGGTGTAGGTCCCCTCCGCGGCGAGCTCCAGGCCCCGGCGGCCGAGCGCCTCGGTGACGCCGGCGAGGCCCACGCGGCCGAAGGCGTCGTCCTGGTAAAGGATGGCGATGGAGCTCAGGCCCTCCTCGTCGACCAGATGGCGGATCCAGGCCTCGGTCTCGGCGGCATAGGACGCGCGGATGTTCACCACATTGCGAAGCTCGGGGTCTCGGAGGAAGCCCGCACCGGTGAAGGGGGCGATGAAGGGCAGGCCCGCCTTGGTGGCGATGGGCTGGGTGACCTTGGAGGTGGGCGTGCCCACTGGGCCGACGAGGCCGAAGACGGCGCCGCCCGCGATCATCGCCCGGACGGCCTCCGCCGAACGGTCGGGCTCGTAGCCGTCATCCGCCGTCTCGAGGGCGATCTGGCGGCCATGGACGCCGCCGGCGCGGTTCGCCTCCTCGAAGGCCGCGAGGAGACCCTCGCGCATGCCGGTGCCGAGGGCCGCGGCCGGCCCTTCGAAGGCGGCGACCTGTCCGAAGACGACGCGGTCTGGGCTCACGCCGTCCTCCGCCAGCGCGAGCGGCGCCATCGCCGCAAGTGTGCCGGCCAGGGCGGCGGCGAGGGCGAGGGATCTGAGTGTCATGAGGCATCCTCCTGTGTGCGTGGGAGAGGAGGCTGGCAGCGCAAACTGAAGAAAGCGTTTCCGACGGGGGCTCAGAGACCGATTGCAAGGCCGTCTCGGCCCGGATCGGCGCCGCCGTCCCACCCGGCCTCGGTGCGGCGGAGGGCGTGGACCCCGGCAAAGCCGAAGGACTGGGCGGAGCGCCGCGTGGGGTAGCCCATCGCGTGAAGCGCGCGCTCGGTGCGCCGAAGGATCCGGTTGGTGAGGTCGATGGTGTCCGACGTGGTGCAAAAGCGCGGGGCGGAGACGGCCTCGGCGGCCGACATGCCGAAATCCACCATGTTGAGGATCCCCTGGAGCACGCCCATGGTGATGAAGGTGCCCCCCGGTGCGCCGATCACCGCCCAGGGCCGGTCTGCCGGCGCCGCGCCGTCGAACAGCATCGTGGGGCACATGGCGGTGAAGCGGGACTTGCCGGGCGCCAGCGACCCCGCGCGGCCCGGCCGCGGGTCGAACACCCCCATGCAGCCGTTGTACATGAACCCCAGCCCCTCGGTGACCACGCCCGAGGGCATGCCGATGGAGTGGGTGAGCGCCACCGCGTTGCCCGCCGCGTCCGCCACCGAAATGTGGGTGGTGTCCTTGGGCTCGTCGGGCCCGAGATTGAGCCGCGGCACATGGGCCTTCTCGCCGCGGGCGACCCGCTCGGCCAGCAGGGCGGCATAGTCCTTCGAGGCGATCTCGCCCACCGGCACGTCGACGAAGCGGGGATCGCCGATGCGCCTGTCCTTCTCGAGGGTGGCGAGCTTCATGGCCTCTGAGACGGTCGCGATATACGCCGCGGAGTTGTGCCCCATCGCGGCAAGGTCGAACCGCTCCAGGATGTTGAGCATGAGCACCAGCATGAGCCCGCCCCCCGGCGGGCGGTTGGTTGCCAGTCGGTGGCCACGATAGGTGCTCCAGAGCGGCTCGGTCTCGGTGGGCGCCACCTCCGCGAGATCCTCGGCCGCGAGGAGCCCGCCATGGGCCGCCACATCCGCCACGATCTCGCCCGCGATGGCGCCGGTGTAAAAATCCCGCGGCCCGGCCTCGGCGATCCGGTCGAGGGTGCGGGCCATGTCCGGGTTCACAAGCCGGTCGCCCACGCGAAGGGGCGTGCCGTCCGCGCGGGTGTAGATCTTCGCGGTGGCGGGCAGGCGGGTGACGAACTCCCCATGGGGCACGCGCCCTGCCCCTGGCACCTCGGTCCAGTAGGCCGCCATATGCGGGCGCACGGCAAACCCCTCGCGCGCATAGGCGATGGCGGGGGCGAGGAGCGTGTCGAGCGGGCGCGTGCCGAACCGGGCGAGCGCCTCGGCGAGAGCTGCAAGCGTCATCGGCGTGGTGATCGACTGGTAGCCGATCTCGTTCACCGCGCCCTCGAGGAGAAAGCCGAATCCGTCCTCGCACTCGCCCCGGATGAGGTGCTGCCACATCTCCGGCGTGACCGCCTTGGGCGCGCGGCCGTGGAAGTCGAGGAGCAGGTGCTCCTCCCGCTCGGGCAGGAAGATCTGCATGGAGCCGAAGCCCGCGAGCCCGCACATCAGGGGGTCGACCACCGTCTGCACGAGCGCGGCGCCCACGGCTGCGTCGACCGCGTTGCCCCCCTCGGCCAGGATCTCGGCGCCGGCTTCGGCGGCCTCCGGTTGCGGGCAGGTGATCATCGCCCTCATGGCGCGGCCCCGGCGAGGGCGGCGAGGTCGGGCCGCGGACGGCCGGTCTCCGGGCTCTCGGCCAGCGTGCGCTCGATGGCCCGGGCGGCGGCGAGCACCTTGGCGTCCGCCCCCGGGGGGCCGGCGATCTGGAGGCCGAAGGGGAGCCCCCGCGTGCAGAGGCCGAAGGGGATGGCGGCGGCACAGGCGAAGGCCATCGTCGGCGCGTAGCTGATCGCGAGCCAGCGCATATAGGTGGGCATGGGCTGGCCGTCGATCGCCTCGACGAAGAGCTCCTCCACCGGGAAGGGCGCGACGCTCGCCGCCGGGCAGAGGAGGAGGTCCCATTCCTCGAAGAAGGCGAGCCAACGGCGGTAGAGAGCGGTCTGCTCGGCCTGGGCCCAGGCCACATCGCCCAGGGAGTAGCCGAGCCCGCGCTCGCAATTGTCGATCACGTTGCGGTCGAGCTTGTCGCGGCTCGTCTCGAGATGGCCCCGGTGGGAGGCGAGGAAGGCGACGCCGCGGAGGATCTCGAACACCTCGTGCACGGGGCCCATATCCGGATGCGCGGGCGCGAGGCGGCCGAAGAGCCCGGCGAGCCCCGTCACCCGCCGCTCGAAGAGCCGGGCACCTTCCGCGGCCATGGGCACCGCGCCGAAATCGGGCGAGATGGCGACGCGAAGGGTGGCGAGATCGGGCTCGGCCAAGGGCTCGGCCACCCGGGCCGCGGTGGGGTGGGAGTGGGGGTCGCGCGGGTCGTGGCCCACCATCGCTTGGAGGAGGAGATGCGCGTCCGCCAGATCCCGCGCCATGGGCCCCTTCACGCCGAAGGGGCTGAGGACCGCCGCGCTGCCCGTGTGCGGACAGACCCCGAGGGAGGGGCGGAAGCCTGTCACCCCGCAGAAGGCCGCCGGGGTGCGCACGCTGCCCCCATAGTCCGACCCGGTGGCCAGCGGCACCATCCCCGTGGCCAGCGCCGCGGCCGTGCCGCCGGAGGAGCCGCCGGGGGTGAGCTTGGGGTCGAACGGGTTCCGCGTCGGCCCGAAGACCCGGTTGGTGGTGTTCGCGCCCGCGCCGAATTCGGGCATGTTCGTCTTGGCGAAGATCACCGCGCCGGCGGCGCGGAGGCGCGCGGTGCCGGGGTCGTCCGCCTCGGGCACATGATCCTCGAAGATGAGCGAGCCGCACGTGGTGCGGAGGCCCTTGGCGGCCCAGTCGTCCTTGAGCGCGACGGGCAGGCCGTGGAGGGGGCCGAGCGGCCCGCCGGCCATAACCGCGTCCTCCGCCGCGCGGGCGGCCTGGCGGCCCATCTCCTCGTCGAGGGTGACGATCGCGGTCAAGGCCGGGTTCACGGCCGCGATGCGCGCGAGGCAGCTCTCGAGGAGCTCGACGGGGGAGAGGCGCTTCAGCCCGATGAGCCGGCGGGCCTCGACGGCAGAGAGATCGCAGGGCTCGGTCATGGCGTCGCTCCTTCGCCGAGATCCCAGTAGATCCCGGCCATGATCTCGAGCGCGCTCCGGCAGGTGGGGAGGAGCACATGCTCGTCCGGCGCGTGCTGCGAGCAGCCGGCATAGGAATGCGGCACCCAGATCGCCGGCAGGCCCAGGAGATCGGTGAAGAGGTCGTTGCAGATCGAGCCGCCCATCTGGGGCACCACGGCGGGCGCGGCCCCGGTCGTGCGCGCGACCGAAGCGCGGACCCAGGCGGCCCAGGGCGCGTCCGGCTCTGTGCGGCTGGCGGCAAAGCCCGCGGCGTTGGCCGCGTCCGGCCCTTCCACCGTCACGAGCCCGCCGAAGCCCTCGGCCTCGAGATGCCGGCGGAGGGCGGGGAGGATCGCGTCCGGCTCCGTTCCCTTGATGAAGCGGAGCTGGCAGTGGGCCCGCGCGAAGGGCGCGATCGCGTTCACCGGGCTCTCGGGCAGGCCGGCGACCATGGCGAGGACGGCGAAGGAGTTCCAGGCATAGACCCGCTCGGCGGGGGAGAGGCCGGGCTCGCCCCACCAGGCGTTGACCTCGGGCCCTCCCGGGCCCCCGTCGAGCTCGACCCCCGCCAGCAGCTCCCGCACGAGCGGCCGCACCGGCTCGGGCCGCCACGCGGGCACGCGGATCGCGCCCTGGGGGGTCACGATGCGCGCGATGGCGTGGGAGAGGATCGCGGCGGGATCGGCCAGCGCGCCGCCCCAGTTGCCGGAATGGTGCCCGCCCGCGCGGAGATCGCAGACGAGGTCGAAATTGAGCGCCCCCCGATTGCCGAGCGACACCGTGGGCCGGTCCGGCCGCACCCGGGGGCCGTCGGAGGCGATGAAGGCGTCCGCCGCGAAAGCCTCGCGATTGGCGGCGATCACCTCGCCGAGGCCGCGGGAGCCCGCCTCTTCCCCCATCTCGATCAGCACTTTGGCGGTGAAGCCGAGGCCCCCGCGCTCGGCCAACACGGCCTCCATCGCGCGGAGATTGATGAGATGCTGGCCCTTGTTGTCCGCCGTGCCGCGTCCGTAGAGGCGCTCGCCGTCGCGTGCGAGCTCCCAGGGCCCCGCGCCCTTCGTCCAGCGCCCTTCGAGCCCGCGGATCACGTCGCCATGGCCATAGCCGAGCACCGTGGGGCCCTCCGCCTCCGCCCGTGTGGCGAGGAGGACGGGGCCCACGCCCTCCACCGGGTTCTCGAACACCTGGCAGGCAAAGCCCAGCGCCTCGAAGGCGGGGATCATCGCGTCCGCCAGGTAGCGGCGGCAGTGGGGCTGGCCCTCCGGCACCTGGCTCTCGGTGGGGATGGCCACGAGGCGCGCGAGCTCGGCCTCGAACCGCCCGTCGTCGAGATAGGCGCGGGCGCGGGCGATGGCGGCGGCGCGGTCGCTCATGGGGCTGGGTCCTTCTGATGGAGGAGGCATTCGACGAGGCCGTCGGCGTCGCGGGTCGGGCGGGGCGCCACCTCGGCGCAGCGGGGCATGGCCTCCGGGCAGCGGGGGTGGAAGCTGCAGCCCGAGGGGAGGTCGAGCGGATTGGGATAACTCGCGCCGAGCTCGGTCTCCGGCAGGCCGAGATCAGGGTCCGGCGTCAGCACCGAGGCGAGGAGCGCCCGGCTGTAGGGGTGGCGCGCGGCAGCAAAGAGCCCGGCCGCGGCGCGCTCCTCCACGATGCGCCCGAGATACATCACCGCCACCCGGTTCGCGAGATGCTCCACCACCGCGAGATTGTGGCTGATGAGGAGATAGGTGAGCCCGAACTCCTCCTTGAGATCCTGAAGGAGGTTGAGGATCTGGGACTGGACCGAGACGTCGAGCGCCGAGGTCGGCTCGTCGCAGATCACGATCGAGGGCCGGTTGATGAGCGCCCGGGCAATGGCCACGCGCTGGCGCTGCCCGCCGGAGAGCTGGTTGGGGTAGGCGTCCTGGAGCCGGGCGGGCAGGCCCACGAGGTCCATCATCTCCACCGCGCGGGCGCGCGCCGTCGCCCCATCCGCCCCGTTCTGCACGCGCAGCGGCAGGCCGATGATCTGGGTGATGGATTTCCGCGGGTTGAGCGAGGAATAGGGGTCCTGGAAGATCGGCTGCACCCGGCGCGCCACCTCGCGCCGGTCGAGGCCCGAGATCGGCTGCCCGCCCAAAAGGATCTCGCCCTCCGAGGGCGCGAGGAGGCCGAGAAGCATCTTGGCGAGCGTGCTCTTGCCGCAACCCGACTCGCCGACGAGCCCCAGCACCTCGCCCTTGGCGAGCGCGAGGTCCACCCCGTTTACGGCGTGGAGCGTGCGCGCCGCCGTGAGGAGCCCGCCGCCCACGCGGAAGCTCCGCACCACCCCCCGGGCCTCGAGGACGGGTGGGGTCATGCCGCGCTCTCGGGCGTTGGCAGGATCGCGTCCTCGGGGGAAAGGCGGCAGCGGTAGAGGTGATCGTCGCCGGCGGGGCGGAGGCTCACAGGCGCCTCGCGGCAGGCGGCGGTGGCAAGGGCGCAGCGATCGGCGAAGTGGCAGCCGGGCAGCCGGCCGACAAGGGCCGGCACCACCCCGGGGATCGCCCCGAGCCGGTGACCCGGCGGGGTCTGCCCGGGCACCGGGATGCAGCGGAGCAGGCCCTGGGTGTAGGGGTGCGTCGGCTGGCGGAAGATCGCGGCCGCGGGCCCCGTCTCCACCACCTGGCCGGCATACATCACCGCCACCCGGTCCGCCGTGCGGGCCACCACGCCGAGATCGTGGGTGATGAGGAGGAGGCCCGCGCCGGCCTCCTTCGTAAGGCTCGCGAGGAGCCGCAGGATCTGCGCTTGGATCGTGACGTCGAGGGCCGTCGTCGGCTCGTCCGCGATCACGAGGTCGGGATCGCAGATGAGCGCCATGGCGATCATCACCCGCTGGCGGAGCCCGCCCGAGAGCTGGTGCGGATACTGCGCGAGCCGGCTCTCGGCGCCGGGAATGCCCACCTTGGCCAGCATCTCCGCCGCCCGGGCCCGTGCCGCCGCACGGCTCACGCGCCGGTGCCGGCGGAGCGGCTCCGTCAACTGGTCCCCGATCGTGTAGGACGGATTGAGCGACGTCATCGGTTCCTGGAAGATCATCGACATCGCGTTGCCGCGGAGATCGGACATCCGCCGCTCCGAGGCCGCGAGAAGATCCTCGCCATGGAGTTCGAGCGTGTCGGCCCGCCGGGTGGCCGAGCTCGGCAACAGCCCCATCAGTGCCAGAGAGGTGAGCGACTTGCCGGAGCCGGACTCGCCCACGACGGCCAGCGTCTCGCCGCGGGCGACGCGCAGATCCACCTCCTGCACCGCATGCAGCGTGCCACCCGCCACGGGGATGTCGACCGAGAGGCCGCGCGCCTCGAAGATCGTCTCGGCGCTCGTCTCGGCCATCTCAGCTCCGGTTTTCGGGCGCGGTGAGGTCGCGCACCCCGTCGCCGAGGAGGTTGATCGCCAGCACGAGGAGGAAAAGCGCAGCCCCTGGGATCGCGATGAGCCAGCCGTCGAAGAACATGAGGCCCTTGGCCTCGGAGATCATGAGACCCCAGGAGGGCTGCGGCGGCTGCACGCCGAGGCCGAGGAAGGAGAGCGCCGCCTCCAGGATGATCGCGTGGGCGAGCTCGACCGTCGCCACGACGATGAGCGCGGGCGCCATGTTGGGCAGGATCTCCGAGAGGATGATGTGCGCGCGCGAGCAGCCCATGGCCTCGGCCGCCGCCACGAACTCCCGGTTTCGGAGCTGCATGGTGGCCGAGCGCATGACGACGGCGAACTGGTCCCAGATCAACAGCCCCAGCACCCAGATCACCACCGTGAGCGAGG
>CAYXPI010000077.1:0-17073 GCA_964467005.1 uncultured Limibaculum sp.
AGAAGCGCAACGAGATCCTGCAGATGGCGATCCTGGAGCCGAAGATGTGCATCCTCGACGAGACCGATTCGGGCCTCGATGTGGACGCGATGAAGCTCGTCTCGGAGGGGGTGAACGCCCTCCGCGCGCCGGATCGCGGGTTCCTCGTCATTACCCATTACCAGCGGCTTCTGAGCCACATCGTGCCAGATGTCGTGCACATCATGGTGGACGGACGGATCGCCAAGAGCGGCGGGCCCGAGCTCGCCGAGCGGGTGGAGAGCGAAGGCTACGGCGATCTCGCCAAGGCCGTGGCCTGAGGACACGCGATGCTGAGCGAAAAGCTGAAGGACGACAAGCGCCGGCTGGCGGAGGGGCTGTTGGCGGCCCTTCCCCTGCCCGAGGGCGAGGCCGGCTGGGCGCGTGAGGCACGGGCCGCGGCGCGGGCGCGGCTCCTCGAGGCGGGCGCTCCGATCCGCCGCGACGAGTACTGGAAATACACCGAGCCGACGGCCCTCACCGCCGCCCTCGCGCCCGCGGGCCCCGGCGATGCCCAGCAGGGGGAGGAGCTCTTTCCAGAGGCCGGGGCGCTCACCCAGCGCTTCGTGAACGGGCGCCACAGGCCGGAGCTGTCCGACCCGCTCGCGCTCGAGGGGCTGAGCGCGGCCCCCATCTCGGACGCCCTCGCCCGCGACATCGGCTGGCTGCGCGACATGTTCGGCGCCCTCGAGGCGGCGGGGCAGGAGAAGGTGGCGCGGCCGCTCGCAAGCCTGAACACCGCGGCCGCGACCGCGGGGCTCGCCCTCCACGCGACGGGCCCCGTCGCCCGGCCCGTCCACCTCGCGCAGAGCCAAATCGGCACGGGCGCAAGCCTCCTCCGCCACGCCGTGCGGGTGGAAGCCGGGGCCGCGCTCACGGTCCTCGAATCCGGCGTCTCCGGCAACACCGCGATGGAGGTGGACCTCGCCCCCGGCGCCAGCTTCCGCCACATCCGCCTCCAGCCCGCGCCCGAGCGACCCACCGCGACCCATCTCTTCGCGCGCATCGGCGCGGGCGCGACCTTCAAGTCCTTCACCCTGACGGAGGACGGCGCGCTCACCCGCAACGAGACGGTGATCGAGTTCTTGGGCGACGACGCGGTGGGCCACATCGCCGGCGCGGTCCTCGCGCGCGGCGAGAGCCATGTGGACAACACAGTGTTTGTCACCCATGGGGCGGAGCGCTGCGAGAGCCGGCAGGTCTTCAAGCAGGTGCTCGACGGCACGGCGCGGGCAATCTTCCAGGGCAAGATCTTCGTGCGCAAGGACGCGCAGAAGACCGATGGCTACCAGATCTCCCAGTCGGTGCTGCTCTCGGAGGGGGCGGAGTTCTCCGCCAAGCCCGAGCTCGAGATCTACGCCGACGACGTGAAATGCTCGCATGGCTCGACCACCGGCGCCCTCGACGCGACGCAGCTCTTCTATCTCATGGCCCGCGGCCTGCCCCGGCACGAGGCGGAGGTGCTGCTGGTCGCCTCCTTTGTGGCCGAGGCGATCGACGAGATCGACGACGAGGGCCTGCGCGCGCTCTGCTTGGCGCGTGTCGCGGCCTGGATGCGGGGGCGAGCGTGAGCGCCGCACCGCCCGCGGGGGCGGGCCTCACCCGCCAGCTTCTCCGCGCCTGGGGGGACATGCGAGGCAGCCTGCGCTGGCTCCTCGCGCAGCGGCCGTCGGAGACCCAGCTGCTCATCCTGCTTCTGCTTTCCGGCGGCTTCTTCTTCCTTCTCGCCCTCGCCCAGCACGCCGCGGGCGGGGAGCCGCTCTCGCCCGGCGCGCTCGGCGGGCTCGTCTTCGGCGGCGTGGTGGTGTTCGGCCTCATTTGGCCGCTGACCGCCTATCTGGGTGCGCTGGTGGGCCACGGGCTCGCGCGGGCCTTCGGCGGGCAAGGCACGGGGCGGGACAGCCGGGCGGCCATGGCTTGGGCCGCGCTCGTCTCGGCGCCGGTGATCCTTCTCGCCTCCCTCGGGGGGCTCCTACTCGAGGGCGCGCTGCCGGCGGAGATCGCCCGCGCGGTGCGAAGCCTCGGGCTCCTCGCCTTGGCCTATGCGCTGTCGCAGTGCATGGCCGAGGCGCACGGCTTCTCCAAGGGCTGGGCGGTTCTCGCTGTGATCACGCTCCTCCTCCTCTCCGCGCTCGGCGCGCTGCGGCTCCTCCTGGCCAGCTGAGCCCTGCCCAGGAAAGGCCATCTTTCGGCCAGCCTCTCGCCCCGCGCGGGTCGGACCTTCCCGTCGAAACGCTTTCTAGGCCGCCGGGTGTCGTGTAGTATCACGACGGGTCGCGCAGGGGGAGAGTCGCCCATCCGCTCGACAACGGCGCGTTGATCCTCGAGACCGAAGCTGACCACAAGACCGGGGCCCGCATGCCGAGCGAGACCGCCGACGATATCCCCGACGTCCACCTGGAGGACGTCCAACAGCCCCTGGAACCGCTCAAGGGCATGTCCGTCTGGGCGCGCATCCGCCTTTCTTATCGCGATATGCGCCACACCACCCGCGCGCTGATCGAAGAGGAGCCCTCCGAGGCGCGCCTCCTCTTCTTCGTCCTCCTGTCGGACGTGATCTTTTTCCTGAGCTTCGGGGTGCGCCTCATCGTCTCGCCGATCAGCGCGGTCGAGGACATCCTGCCGGTGCCCGCACAGCTCGGCTCGCTCCTGCTCCTCATCTTCCTGTTCCGCACCGCGGCGCTCTACATCTTCTCGGCGATCGTTTGCATCGTGGGGCGGATGCGCGGCGGCACGGCAAGCTGGCGCGACACGCGGGCCGCGATCTTCTGGGCCTCTCTCGTGGCCGCCCCCATCGGCGTCTTCGGCGCGATCCTCGGTGCGTCCTTCTCGCATCTCGAGCCGTTCTACCCGATCTTCGGCTCCATGCTCATGGCCTGGCCCACCGTGCTGATCGGCATCGTCGCCTTCGTGTTCTTCCTTTCCGCGGGCGTGGCCGAGGCCCACCGGTTCGAGCGCACCTCGCCGGTCTTCATCACGTTTTCGGTCTTGACGGTGGTGCTCCTCATCGTGGCAATCCTCTCGGGACCTATGGTGGTGGAAGCCCTCGGACTGGCGGAGTGATCACGGACCTCGTCGCGCGTGTCGCGGAAACGTTCTTAACCCCGCGGCGCGCGATGCGGCGTTTGCTCGACGGCGGCCCGCACGGCGTCGAGACCGTGCTGCAGCTCGTGGTGCTCGCCTATGTGCTCCAGGTGATGATGTTCGGCCTTGTCGTGGATCTGCGGGCGGAGGATCAGGGGCCCGTGGCCTTCCACGTCCAGGCGCTCCTCAACCATCTCATCAGCTTCATCACCTCGGCGGCCCTTGTCTTCGGCATCGGGCGGCTTTTCGGCGGCCAGGGCACGGTGCCGGACGTTTTCGCCGGGGTCGCTTGGATCGAGCTTATGATCAGCGTGCTCGTCCCCGTGGTCATTCTCGCCTGGCCGGACGACCCGGAGGCGGGGCCGACGGCCATTCAGTCGCTCTTGCTGTTGGCCTCCGTCGCCATAGGTGTCTGGATGATCGCGGGATCGGTCGCGGAGATGCACCGGTTTCAAAGCACGGGCTCGGTGATCCTCGGCATGTTGATCGTGCTGGCCATCGCCACGCTCCTTACCATGGCACTGGTGCCCGCCGGCTGAGCGGGCCGACCGACAAGGGCAGACGCATGTACGACGTCGAGACCATCCGCGCGGATTTTCCGATCCTCGCCCGCCAAGTGAACGGGGCGGACCTCGTCTATCTCGACAACGGCGCCTCCGCGCAAAAACCTCAGGTCGTGATCGACACGGTGGCCGACGCCTATGCCAACGGCTACGCCAATGTGCATCGCGGCCTCCATTTCCTCTCAAACGAAGCAACGGAGCGCTACGAGGCCGTGCGCGGCCAGATCCAGCGCTTCCTCGGCGCCGAGCACGAGGACGAGATCATCTTCACCTCGAACGGCACCGAGGGGTTCAACCTCGTGGCCTCTGGCTGGCTCGAGCCCCGCATCCGGCCCGGCGACGAGATCGTGCTCTCGGTGATGGAGCACCACGCCAACATCGTGCCCTGGCATTTCCTGCGCGAACGGCACGGCGCGGTGCTGAAATGGCTCGAGACCGATGTGACGGGCGAGCTCGATCTCGACGCGCTGGCCGACGCGATCACGGACCGGACCCGCCTCGTCGCGCTCTCGCATATGTCCAACGTGCTGGGCACCGTGACCCCCGCCAAGCGGATCGTGGAGATCGCCCATGCGCGCGGCGTCCCGGTGCTGCTCGACGGGTGCCAGGCGGCGGTGCACATGCCCGTCGACCTCAAGGACCTGGGCGTCGATTTCTACGTGATCACCGGGCACAAGCTCTATGGCCCCTCGGGCGCGGCCGCCGTCTATATCCGGCGCGAGCGCCAGGCGGAGATGCGGCCCTGGAAGGGCGGCGGCGACATGATCAAGACGGTGGCGCGCGACGCCATCACCTACAACGACCCGCCCCACAAATTCGAGGCCGGCACCCCCAACATCGTGCAGGTGATCGGCTTCGGTGCGGCGCTGACGTATCTTGAGTCGCTCGGCATGGACGCGATCGCGGCGCATGAGCGCGAGCTGAGGGACTACGCCCAGGCCAAACTCGGCGGGCTGAACTGGCTCCAGATCCACGGAAACTCGGAGTCCAAGGGCGCCATCTTTTCCTTCTCGCTGGAGGGCGGCGCCCACCCCCACGACATCTCGACGGTCATCGACCGAAAGGGGATCGCCGTCCGCGCGGGTCACCATTGCTGCCAGCCCTTGATGGCGCATTTGGGGGTGAACGCCACGGCTCGGGCCAGTTTCGGCCTCTACAACACCAAATCCGAGGTGGATAAGCTCGTGGAGGCGTTGGAGCTCTGCCACGAGTTGTTCGGCTGACGAGAGTGTGTGCGCCGCACCACAGCGGCGCGTAAGATTCCGCCACAACAGGACCCATTCAGGCATCTTTCTTGCGCCTGCGAAAAAATCTTTCTAGACACGACATAGTTCCTATGGAACGTGTGGTGTTGAACAGTAGCAGGAAGGAATGGTTATGACCTGTGGACAAGCCAATGGGAGCGTCAGCTCCGCCACCGATCAGTCGTCGTCGGACGCCTTCAGCTTCGGCCAGGACCTGATGGGCGCGCAGCTGAGCGCGATGGCGCTGGTGTGGACCGCCCCCTGGCGCGCGGCGAGCGTCGTGATGGGCGAGGCGATCCGCGAGACCAACGACCGCTTCCGCTGAGCGTTCCGCCTAGTCGGCCGGCACGATCTCCATCGTGCCCACTGCGCCGGACTGGGCATCCTCGTCGGCCATCGACATCGCAACCACATCGCCCCGCGCCCAAGGCTCGGCGAAGTGGTCGTACCAGCGGGAAAACGGGTGCCCGCTCTGCCCGGTGGAGATCATCCAGACCGAGCGGTTGAGGTCGGCGAAGTCGTAGACCACCCGCAGCCCCGCCGCGTTGACGTTCTCGAAGGGTGTGGGCCCGCGGCCGAGGGTCTGGCCCCGCATCAGCGTGTCCGTCCCGCCCGACGTCTCATGCTCGATGTTGACCAGGAACCCCACCCAGCCGAGATAGCCGAGGGGCATGTGACGGTGCACCGCCCGGTGCTCCTCCCCCCAGCGCCAGCCTGCGATGGTCCGACCATGCTCGGCCGAGAGCCCCGCAAGCGCGTCGTCGAGCGCCGCCACGGCGATCTCGGCGCAGGTCTCGGCCTCGGGCGTCTTCGTCACGTCGCACCAGATTGCCGCGCCCTCGATGTCGCGAAACACCCGCTCGACGAAGAGGGGCTGCGCGCCGGCGATCTCCGGATAGAGCCCACCAAGCTCGTCCGCCGCCAACCGTTCGGTGAGCCGGCGCATCCACTCCGAGAAGATGAGTGGCTCCGGGCTGTGCTGGTCCATCTCGCCGTTCCAGTCCGCCAGAAGATCGAGCGCCTCGGCCCGAAGCCCCTCCTCCGCCCCGGACGCGCGCCCCCACCAGAGCTCCCGTGCGATGAGCGGCAGGATCGAGCGCGCCATCTCCGAGATCGTGTCGGCCTGGAGCGCGACGAAGCTGTCCCGCGAGTGAAAGCGGCGGCCGGAGAGCTCCTTGATGATCCGGCGGATCCGGTAGGGCGGCGCCCAGTCGTGCCCCAGATGCTCGGGGTACGGCCGGTCGGTGAGGCGGTTGTTGGCGGTGGCGACGGCGCCTTCCTCCGGCGCGCGGACGAGGGGGCGGGCCGCGGCGGGAAGTGACCCCTGCCAGTCGTGCTCCGCGCGCCAGCCGGTCACGGGCAGCCGCCCGCGAGAGCGGTTGGTCGGATGCCGCTGCGGGACCCGCCCGGCGAGGACCATGGCCACCTCGCGGCGGTCCGCCACCGTCAGCACCTGGGCCGGGGCGGCCACGAGATCCGCCACCTCGAGGGCCGCGCCCACATCTTCCGCCGCGAGAAGGGCAGTGAGCGCGCTCAGCGACCGGTCGTCGTCGGTCAGCGCGGTCCAGGCGAGCGCGGCCACATGGCCCTCCGGCGTGATCTGGCCAACACCCAGCATGTCGGGCGCGAGGACGGGACCGTGGCGGGTGCGGCGCACGGTCTCGACGAGAGGTGCCGCGCCGTCCACCTCGATGCGGATGCGACGGTTGTCGAAGGGGCGCGGCCCGTCGGGCGTGAGATACGCGCCCGGCTCGCCCGGCGCGAGCCTCTCGATGTAGAGGTCCTGGTCGTCGATATGCGCGGTGGTGAGCCCCCAGCCCACGCGGCCGTTGTGCCCGATTACGATCGCAGGGACGCCGGGAAGCGTGGCCCCGATGCCCGACACCCCGCCCCCCTGCACATCCGCGAGATACCAGACCGACGGCGCCGAGAGCCAGAGATGGGGGTCGTTGGCCAGGAGCGAGGCGCGCGAGGAGGAGCGCGAGGGGTCGACCGCCCAGGCGTTGGACGCCCCCCCCTCCCCCGGCGCAGGCGGCCCGAGGGCGGCGAGGAGCGGGTCCTCGGGCGGGAGCGCGGCGCGGCTGCCGGGGGGCGTCTCTCCAGTGAAGCGGGGCACCACGGTCTCGGCGCCCACCGGATAGTCCGGCAGGATGTCGGCCACCCGCTCCGGCGGAAGCGCGAGCTGGAAGAGCGCGCGCCGCACCTCGGCCCGCGCGCTCTGGGTGAGGCGGAGCGCCATCATCTTGAGGATGCCGAGGCTGTCCGCCGGGGTCCAGGGCGCGAACCCCTCGCCGAAGAGGAAGAACTCGGGGGCCCCGCGGCCGAGGGAGCGGGCGTCGACATGGCGGATCCAGGCGTTCACGCCCTTTGCATAGGCCGCGAGGGCGGCCTGCGTCTCGGGGGTCTGATGCGGGAGCGAGCGCCGGGCGTGGCCGTAGAGATCGAGGGTCTTCACCAGCCGGTCGAGGCCCACCGTGCGCGCGCCCAGGATCTCCGAGAGCCGGCCCTGCACCGCGCGCCGGGCCACCTCCATCTGCCAGAGCCGGTCTTGCGCGTGGACGAGGCCGAGGACGAACC
This sequence comes from uncultured Limibaculum sp., assembly GCA_964467005.1. GTDB lineage: Bacteria > Pseudomonadota > Alphaproteobacteria > Rhodobacterales > Rhodobacteraceae > Thermohalobaculum. The sequence continues at coordinate 7,487 of CAYXPI010000077.1, forward strand.
AGGCGTCCGCCGCGCTCTCGGCCCGGATGTGGGGGATGGCGTTGGCGTCGCGGATCACCCGGGCCGGCGCGCCGAGGCCCTCGGCCGTCACCCGGCCGCCATAGTCCGGCAGGGAGCCGGAGATCAGCACCCAGGCGAGCGCGAGGCCGAGGCCCAGCGCCGCCGAGAGACCGATGAGGCCGCGCAAGAGCCACCGCAAGATCCGGGTCATCGCCGCCTCCCTTCGTTCCTCTCTTCAACCAAAACCCGCCCGGCCCCGCAAGGCGGCCCGCGGCCCGTTGGACCCGGGCCCCCGCTTGGGATATGTGAGCCGAACGACGACAGGGAGAGACAGATGGCGACGACGGTGAGCTTTCTAGGCCTCGGCGTGATGGGATACCCGATGGCGGGCCATCTCAGCGCCAAGGGCCATGACGTGACGGTCTACAACCGCACGGCCGCGAAGGCCGAGGCCTGGGCGGCGGAGCATGGGGGCCGGGCGGCGGCCACGCCCCGCGCCGCGGCCGAGGGGCAAGACTTCGTGATGGCCTGCGTCGGCAACGACGACGACCTTCGGAGCGTGGCGCTGGGCGCGGACGGCGCTTTCGCCGGCATGGCGCCGGGCAGCGTGTTCGTCGACCACACGACCGCGAGCGCCGAGGTCGCCCGAGAGCTCGCGGCGGAGGCAGCCGCGCGTGGGCTCGGCTTCGTCGACGCACCGGTCTCGGGCGGACAGGCGGGGGCGGAGAACGGGGCGCTCACGGTGATGTGCGGCGGCGCGGAGGCGGACTATGCCAAGGCCGAGCCGATCATCGCCGCCTATGCACGGGCCTGCCGCCTGATGGGGCCTGCGGGTGCGGGCCAGCTCACCAAGATGGTCAACCAGATCTGCATCGCGGGGCTCGTCCAGGGCCTGGCCGAGGGGGTGAACTTCGCCCAGAAGGCCGGGCTCGACGGGCAGGCGGTGTTCGACGTCATCTCGAAGGGCGCCGCGGGCTCCTGGCAGATGCAGAACCGGCACACGACGATGCTGGCCGACGAGTTCGACTTCGGCTTCGCGGTGGACTGGATGCGCAAGGACCTGGGCATCTGCCTCGACGAGGCCACGCGAAACGGCGCGCGCCTGCCGGTGACGGCGCTGGTCGACCAGTTCTATGGCGAGGTGCAAGATATGGGCGGCGGGCGCTGGGACACCTCCTCCCTCCTCCGCCGCCTCCGCCGCTGATCCGCCCCGGAGAAACCTCTGCGGCCCTGGCGCCGGGGCGACGAGCGCCTCGTCGCCCGCACGCACAGAACCTGAGCCAGCACACCCTCTGGCCCGAGCCCAAGGCACAGAGGGCGGCGGCGCGGTTGTCGACCTCCATGCCACCTCCATCCCCAGGCTCGGCGCACGGGCGACGGCGCCGAGACGCCAGAACGGGACGGCACGCAGGAGGGCCAGCGCGGCGCGGTCGAGGCCAAGGGGCGGAATGCGCGGCGATGTCGGCCGTCCGCGAGCCATGGGCCCCTCCCTCGCACTGGAGTGCCGTGAGCGCCACACGGGCCCGCCAGCCCTCAGGCGCTGTGGCTCAGGGGCGAGATGCCGGTGTCTCTCAGAGCACGGTCAGGGCATCGGGATCTCGTTGACGTGCTTCGGCACGTGATAGCCCTTTTGCACGGCGGGGCGCTCGGCGATGCGGAGATACCACTCCTTCACCCTGGGAAACTCATTGAGATCCACCTCCTGCCACTCGAAGCGGGAGATCCAGGGCCAGGTGGCGATGTCGGCCACGGAGTAGCTGCCGGCGATGTAGTCGCGCCCCTCGAGCCGCCGGTCGAGCACGCCGTAGAGCCTGAGCGCCTCGGTGTGATACCGCGTCTCGGCATAGGGCGCCTTGCCCTTGTTGTATTTGAGGAAATGGTGCGCCTGGCCGAGGAACGGGCCAACGCCGCCCATCTGCCACATGAGCCACTCGACGGTCTCCCAGCGTTCCTCGCCCATGAAGCCCCCATGCGTCTCGGCGAGCCAGAGGAGGATCGCGCCCGACTCCATGAGGCTGCGGCCGGTCGCCCGCTCCACGATGGCGGGGATCTTGTTGTTGGGCGAGATCTTCAGGAACTCGGGCTTGAACTGGTCGTCCGCGCCGATGTCGATGGGGTGTGCGGCGTAGTCGACGCCGAGCTCCTCCAGCAGGATCGAAACCTTGCGGCCGTTCGGCGTCGTCCAGGTGTAGAGATCGTACATCAAGTCCCCCTCGGATCGTGGAGCGACACTCTCCTACGGACCCGGGCGCTTGGGAAGGGCCTCACACATGCTGGCCTCCGTTGATCTCCACCTCGGTGCCGCTGATGTAGCTCGATGGGCTCGTGCAGAGGAAATAGATGGTGCGGGCCACCTCGTCCGGCAGGCCGAGCCGCCGGAGGGGGATCTCCTCGGCCAGCTTTTCGGTGCCGGGCGAGAGAATCGCCGTCTCGATCTCGCCCGGTGCGATGGCGTTGACGCGGACGCCCAAGGGCCCGAAGTCATGCGCCATTTCCCGGGTGAGCGCCGCGAGCGCCGCCTTCGAGGTGGCATAGGCCGCCCCGGCAAAGGGGTGCACGCGGCTGCCCGCGATCGAGGTCACGTTGACCACCGCGCCCCGGGCGGCCGCCAGCTCGTCGCGGAGGCCGCGGGCGAGCACCACGCTCGCGAAGAAGTTGACATGGAAGACCCGGCCCCAATCCCGCAGATCGGTGGTGAGCGTCGAGAGCCGCTCGCCCTTCGGGCCCTTGGGCGAGATGCCCGCATTGTTGACCAGCGCCTCGAGCCGCCCGCCGGTCTCGGCGAGACGCGCCCGGATGGTGTCGACCGCGCGCATCGTGCTCTCCGGGCTGCCGAGATCGACCTCCACATGGTCCTCCGCGCCCGCGGGCCAGGGGCAGTTCTCCGGGAAGGGCTGGCGCGAGCAGGTGATCACCCGCCACCCCTCGGCCGCGAAGCGCTTGACGGTGGCGTGGCCGATGCCGCGGCTCGCGCCGGTGAGCAGGATCGTGGGCCTCGGCGCGGCGTCGGACATCGGCGCCCCCTCACTCGCCGAGGACGAAGGCGCGGAGAACCTCCCGCGCCGGATGCTTGCGATAGTCGACCGTGTGGCCGCCGGTCGGATAAACGGCGATCTCTGCTCCTGGGCGGGAGCCGAAGAGAGCGAGCGCCTTGCGATGGTCCACCCGGTCGTCGTCCTCCGTCAGAACGACGAGGAGCGGCACGGCGCGGGGCTCGACGGCGAGGGCGCCGTAGCGGCCCACATCCTCGGCGGTGAAGCGGTAGGTCCGCGCCCGGCGCACGCTTTCGTACGCGACGCCTGCGTATTTCAGCATGTGGCTCGCGGGGTCCGTCACCGGATTGGAGAGCACGCCCCGGGCGCCCGTGCGGTTGGCCAGCCAGTCCGCCCACCAGCCGCCGAGGGAGGTGCCGACCACGGTGACGTCGCGGCCCGAGAAGAGCCCGGCCGCCAGCGCGTCGAGCTGGTCGCGCGTGCCCGCCACGTCGAACCAGTTGTAGTTGACCCCGATCACCGTGTGGGTGTCCGCGAAGATCTCGCGCACGCGCTTGTAGGTGCCGTTGGGCACCGCCGAGCCGAAGCCGTGGAGCACCACGATGAGCTTGTCTCCGAGCGGCCGGCCGGCGGCGAGATCCGGCGCAAAGACCGAGGGCGCGAGGTAGACCGGCGCGCCGTAGGGCGGGTTGAGCTCCACCGCACCGGACCGAAGCGGAGCAAGGAGGACCAGCGCGAGGAGGAGGACGCCGAGACGAGCCATCAGACAACCCTTGCAATCAGCCGGTCGGCAACCGGACGGACAAACCGGAGCACCGCCCAGGAGAGGCCGAGGGTGAGGGCGAGCGCGAGCGCCATCATGATGTAGGGATCGGGCGCGGTCCAGACGGGGCGATAGCCCGGGATCAGACTTTGCGCGACGTAGATCATGCTGAAATGGAAGATGTAGATCGGCAGGGTGTAGCGCGCGGCCACCCGTGCCGCCGCCACCACGGCGGGCCCCGGTTGCCACCGGATGAGATAGGTGGACCCGAGAAGCGCCAGGAAGAGCCCCGGGACCAGAAGCCACTGCCAGGCGAAGCGCTTGGCCATCCCGAGATGCTGGCGCCAGTCGTAGGACGCCCAGGACTTCGTTTCGAGATAGGCCGTCTGCCCCACGCCCGTGATCTCCACCGCGACGGTGAGCCCGAGCCCGATCGCGGCGATCGGCCCGGCCCGGGCGCGCAGAAGCGTGGCCCAAAAAGCGGCGGGGCGTGGGCCATCGAAGGCGGCATCGGCGCGGCGGTGGATCTCGTAGGCGAGGGTGCCGGCGAACCAGAGCGGCGCCAGGAGCACGACCGTGGGCCCTGCGACCGCCGCCATGACGAGGACGGCCGCCCAACGCCGCCACCCCTCGAGGAGATAGAGCGCGGCGGTCACGACCGAATAGGCCATGATGTACTCCACCGTCCAATAGGCTTGGTTGGCGAAGAGCCCCTGCCCTGTCGCCTCGAGCCGCCAGTACTCCCCGCTGTAGGTGAGCGCCTCGAGGGCCTCGCGGAGGATCGCCAGGACGCCGTACTCGCCGGCGAATTTGGAGTTGTCGAGGATCACCGAGCCCTGGGAGACGAGCCAGAGATCTGCGCCGAGGAGGATGGGGATGGCCGGCACCACCGCGAAGTAGAGCCCGAGGTAGCGCCGCGCGACCCGTCTCCAGAACACCCCGCCGCGGGCCATCGCCGCCGCAGTGAGATAGCCGCTCAGCATGAGGAAGACTGGGATCGTCGCCCGTCCGATGAGCGCGACGTCGACATTGAAGAGCACGTCGGGCTTCGTCGCATGGCCGAGGAACACGGCGGCAGTGGCCAAGAGCCGGGCCGCGTCGAGCACCACCGCCTGTCCGTCCGGGATCCGATGGAGCATCCGCATGGGGGGTCACCTCCCAGCGCGGATATGGGCCGTCCGGTCGCAGGTTGCGCGGGCGCAGCGCCGCCCCTCTCCGGAGTGTGAGAGCGATGGGCCCGCTGATCACGGATGGAGGCGCCGAACCTCCCAGTCTGCGACGTCTGGGGCCCCGCGGCGCCACTGGAACCGGTCGTGGAGGCGAAACTCCCCATCGGCCCAAAACTCGATCTCGATCGGGCGAAGGCGGAACCCGCCCCAATGGGGCGGGCGCGGGGGATTGAGCGGGTGGCGCACCGCCACCTTTGCCACCTCCGCCATCAGGGCCGCGCGGGAGGACAGCGGCTCGGACTGGCGCGACGCCCAGGCGCCGAGCCGCGACGTGTAGGCACGCGAGGCGTAATAGGCGTCCGCCTGATCGTCCGACACCCGCTCGACTGGCCCGCGGAGCCGGAGCTGCCGGCCGAGGGACTTCCAGTGAAGCGCCATCGCGGCCTTCGGGCGGGCGGCGAGCTCGCGCCCCTTCGCCCCCTCGAAATTCGTGTAGAACACGAAGCCGCCCGCAATCGGGTCGTCCTCGATCTCCTTGAGGAGCACCATGCGCACATTGGGGAGCCCGTCGGCGTCCACCGTGGCGAGGGCCACCGCGTTGGCGTCCCGCGGCTCGGTGCCCTCCGCCTCCCGGAGCCAAGCCTGGGCGAGCGCAAACGGATCGTCGCCCGCGAAGATGCCGGACCGCGGTTCCGTCTCCCGGATCGTGGTGCGCGCGATGGTCTCGCTCATCTGGCCCTCCCATGTCGGTTCTGTGAAGCTAGAGCGTGCGGCGGCGGGCGCAATCCCCCGGCCTCCGGCGGTCCCACCCCGCCACCTTGAGCGCGCGCCGTTTTTGCCCTAAAGCGCGGCGACCGGATGCGGAACACGAGGGGCGCGCGACCATGACGGGGCTGATGCAGGGCAAGCGTGGGCTCGTGATGGGCGTGGCCAACGACAAGTCCATCGCCTGGGCCATCGCCTCCGCCTGCCACGCCCAAGGGGCCGAGCTCGCCTTCACTTTCCAGGGCGATGCGCTCAAGAAGCGGGTGGTGCCGCTGGCCGAGAGCGTGGGCTCCGACCTCGTGCTGCCCTGCGACGTGACGGACGCGGCCTCGATGGACGCGGTGTTCGCCGAGATCGGCGCGCGATGGGGCCGGCTCGACTTTCTGATCCACGCCATCGCTTATGCGGACAAGGCCGAGCTCAAAGGCCGCTACATCGAGACATCGCTGGAGAACTTCCGCACCTCGCTCGAGATCTCTTGCTACTCCTTCACGGCGGTGGCGCACCGAGCCGAGCCGCTGATGGCCGAAGGCGGCAGCCTCCTCACCCTCACCTATTACGGCGCCGAGAAGGTGATGCCGCATTACAACGTGATGGGCGTGGCGAAGGCCGCGCTCGAGGCCTCGGTGCGGTATCTGGCGGCGGATCTCGGGCCCAAGGGCATCCGGGTCAACGCGCTCTCGGCCGGGCCGATCAAGACGCTGGCCGCCTCCGGCATCGGCGACTTCCGCTACATCCTCAAGTGGAACGAGTATAACGCGCCGCTGCGCCGGAATGTGAGCCGCGACGATGTGGGCAAGGCCGGCTTCTACCTCCTCTCCGACCTCGCGAGCGGGGTGACCGGCGAGTGCCATCATGTGGATTGCGGCTATCACGTCGTCGGCATGAAGGCCGAGGACGCGCCGGACATCGCCCTCGACAAGGGCTGACGGGCCCATGGCGATCCGCGTCCGGGCCGCTGCGTTGGTGATCCGCGAGGGCCGGCTGCTGGCCGCCTCCCATGGGGGCGACGGCCTGTGGGCGCCCCCCGGCGGCGGCGTCGATCCCGGGGAGACCTCGGCCGAGGCGGCGGTGCGGGAGCTGGCCGAGGAGACGGGGCTCGCGGGCCGGGCGCTGCGGGCGACCCATGTGATCGAGAACAGCTTTACCTGGGCCGGCGCCCTCCGTCAGGAGATCTGCGTCTACCATCTGGTGGAGGCGCCGGAGGCCCGGCCGGTCGCCGAGCCCTTCCAGGGCCGGGAGCCCCACATCACCCTTGGCTGGCTCCCGCTGGCCGAGATTGCGCGCGTCGACCTCCGCCCCATGGCGCTGAAGGCGCATCTCTGGCCCCTGCCGGAGCAGGTGATGCACCTCGTCCAGCGGGCTTAGGCGAGCCAGAGCGGGTTGGTCCAGGCCCGGCGGCCGGCGGCATCGACCGCCACCGCGCGCACCCAGCCGCCCGCGTGGAAATCCACCAAAGGCAGGCGCGCCTCCGTCAGCCCCTGGCCATGGACGACGGCCGAGACCGAGCGAGCCCCCAGCGCCATGATCCGCGCCACCCGGCTCGAGCGCACGACAAGCGCGTCGCCCTCCACAGCCATCTCCGCGATCTCCGGGCCCTGCGAGGAGTAGTAGGCCCCGTCCTTCAGCGCGGCGAGGAGCGCCTCTGGCGTGTTCTCCTCGGCCTTCACCATCACCCAGCCGCCGAAATGGTCGGGGTCGTTGCCGCGGAAATGGGCATCGTCCGTCGCGCAGGCGCTGAGCCGCACGCCCCCGTCGAGAAGCTGGTCGAGCACCGCCGTGCCGTCGCCCCGGTCGCACTCGGTGTGGCAGCCATGGTTGTAGATCTCCACGGCATGGGCGGCCGCGACGCTCGTGGCGTCCGCCAGCGTGAGAGCGGACCATTGGGGGTGCGCGATGGCGACGAAGGCCCCGGCCTCCCGCGCCCGCTCGGCAAGCTCAGGCCCCGTCTCCTGGTCCTCGCGCGCGGTGAAATCGGGCGCGGCGGGCGGCGTGAAGTCGTCGGGCAGCCCCACGGCCAGGAGGTGCCAGATCTCCCCGTTCGCGATGGGGCCCGAATGGATCTCGGCGCCGAGGATCGTGGTGAAGCGGTTGGTGCGGTGCTCCCGCGTGTCCGTGATGGGATACCCATACTCGCCCACGAAATGGTCGGAGAGGCAGAGGAAGTCGTATCCCGCCTCGGCGTAGCGGCGGCACACCTCAGCGGGTTCCAGCGCGCCGTCCGATCGGGTGGAGTGGGTGTGGAGATTGCCGCGGAAGAACCGCCCGGGGGCGGAGAAGGCGAGCTGCTGCATGAGGTCCTCCTCTCTCAGGACCCCTGCCCTATCGCGAGCCGATGACGCCGGCATGACAGGCGCGCGTCAGACCAATGTGTATCCCTGGCCCTCGGGCGGCGGGTTGCTCGCAAGATTGGGGGGCTCGGTCTCGTCGACCTCCTGCCAGCCCGCGTCGCGGAGGAGGAGATAGGCCTCGGCCACCGGGCGGGCGCGCTCCTCCTCGAGCGGGGTGGTCTCGAGGAGCGTCCAGGCCGCGTCGAGCGCCGCGCGTGTGGCCGGGTGTGCGGCAAACTCCCAAGGCCGCGCGAACCGTCCCGCGGCGAGCGCCTCCCGAGCCGCGGCGATCGGGGCCTCGAAGGCCGCACGGTCGGCGAAGGCGTCCTTGCGGTCGCACCAGGCGGCGAGGGCCGCGACACCGGCGTCGAACGCCGCCACAAAGGCGTCGACCTCCTCGCGGGGCGTCTCGAGGAACACGGGGTCCGGCGCCAGGGTGACCTCGACGGTCAGCACCCGATCCCCCTTCCGGTGCGAGACGCGGCCAGCCTTGGGCGCCGCCTCCTGCGGCGCGTCGGGCGCGGGGATCTTGAGGCCCACCACCACGTCGTCGAGATCGCGGAAGGCCGCCGAGGGGTCCGAGCCTTCCGCCTCGGCCAGCACCGTGCCGGCGGCGAGCCGAATGATGGCGGGAAAGCCGCCGCCCATCTCCGTCATGCTCGCTTTGAGATGCAGGATCATGCCACAGCCCCCTTGCGCAGCTTAGCGGAGGGCGGCCGAGCTTGACAGCCCCGTCCGCCGGCGCCGAGATGCGCCCATGCGGATCGCGAGCTTCAACATCAACGGCGTCAAGGCCCGGATCGCGGCGCTGACCGGCTGGCTCGAGGAGACGGCGCCGGACATCGCCGTGCTCCAGGAGCTCAAATCGGTGGACGAGGCGGTGCCCCGCGAGCCAATCGAAGCGCTCGGCTACCATCTCGAAACCCACGGTCAGAAGAGCTTCAACGGCGTCGCGATCCTCTCGAAGCGGCCGGTCGAGGATGTGGTGCGGGGCCTTCCCGGCGACGAGGCGGACGAGCAGGCGCGCTGGATCGAGGCCACCGTCTCGGGCGACGGCGGCGCGTTGCGGGTCTGCGGCCTCTACCTCCCCAACGGGAACCCGGCACCCGGGCCGAAATACGCCTACAAGCTCGCCTGGATGGACCGGCTCGAGGCCCGGGCCCGGGAGCTTCTGGCCGAGGAGATGCCGCTCGTGCTCGCGGGCGACTACAACGTGATCCCGGAGCCGAGGGACGCCGCGCGGCCAGAGGCGTGGGAGGGCGATGCGCTGTTTCTGCCCGAGAGCCGCGCGGCCTGGCGGCGGATCCTCCATCTCGGCTTCCACGATGCGACGCGGGAGGTGACCCAGGAGCCCGGCGCCTTCACCTTCTGGGACTATCAGCGGGGCGCCTGGCAGAAAGACGACGGCATCCGGATCGACCATCTCCTCCTCAGCCCCGAGGCGGGCGACCGGCTCACCGCGGCGGGGATCGACCGGGAGATGCGCGGGCGCGAGAAACCCTCGGACCACGCGCCGGTCTGGGTCGAGCTCGCCCTCTGAGCGCCCTTAGCCCTGGGCGGGGCGGGC
>CAYXPI010000078.1:0-17002 GCA_964467005.1 uncultured Limibaculum sp.
GGCCGCGCCTCGTGGTGGGCTTCGCGGCCGAGACCGACGATGTGGTGGCCCACGCCGCCGCCAAGCGCGCGCGCAAGGGCTGCGACTGGATCGTGGCCAACGACGTCCGGCCCGAGACCGGGATCATGGGCGGTTCCGAAAACGCCGTGACGCTGGTGACCGAGGCGGGCGCCGAGCCCTGGCCCAGGGCATCCAAGGCCGAGGTGGCCGCCCGCCTCGCCGCCCGGATCGCGGATGCGCTGGAGGCCGGCGCATGAGCCCGGAGATCCGCCTGGCCCCCTTGGCGCATTACGACCCGTCCTTGGGCCTCCCCGCTTACGCCACCGAGGGGGCGGCGGGGCTCGACCTCCGCGCCTCGCTCCTGCCGCAGGACCGGGCGGAGGGCCTGGCGCTCCCCTTTCTCGGCCGCCAGCTGGTGCCGACGGGCCTCGCCATCGCCATTCCCGAGGGGTTCGAAGGCCAGGTGCGGCCCCGCTCGGGCCTCGCCGCGCGCCACGGCGTGACGGTGGTGAACGCCCCCGGCACCATCGATTCGGATTATCGGGGGGAGCTTGCTGTGCTGCTCACGAACATCGCGCTGGAGACCTACTGGATCGCCCATGGCGCGCGCATCGCCCAGCTCGTGGTGGCGCCCGTGGCCCAGGCCCGCCTGCGCCTCGTCGAGAGCCTGGAGGGCACCGCGCGGGGCGCCGGCGGCTTCGGCTCGACGGGGACCGACTGATGCTCCGGCTCTCCCGCAAGACCCTCCTCGCGCTGGAGGCCGTGCTCGACGTCGCTTACAACGCGCGGCCCGACCCCGTGCAGTCGAAGGACATCACCAAGCGCCAGGGCATCCCCCAGCGGTATCTCGAGCAGGTGATGCAGTCCCTCGTGCACAAGAACATCCTCAAAGGCGTGCGGGGTCCGAAGGGCGGCTACACGCTCGCGCGGGAGCGGCGGAAGATCACCGTGGCGGATGTGGTGCGCGTGGTCGACCAGCTGGATGCGGAGGCGGACACCGATCCCGTCTCCGAGGCCGCACTGGGGGAGAAGGTGATCGCGCCGTTGTGGGAGGAGACCCGCGAGGCCATGCTGGCCCGGCTCGAGACGATCACCATGGAGGATCTCTGCCGGCAGGCGCGCGAGCTCGAGATCCCGCATGGCACCAAGCTGCCGCCCGATTTCAACATCTGAGCGCGTTGGCCTCGGGCCTCGAGGGGGCTAGGCTTGGGGCTCGCAGTCGAGGAGGCGGAGCGTGGCGGAGCCGGGTCACAATCGAGAGGGCGCGCGGCCGAGGGGCCGGATCTATGCGAACATCACCGAGACGATCGGGTCGACGCCGCTTGTGCGCCTCTCCCGCCTTGCCGAGGAGGCCGGGGTCGAGGCCGAGATCCTGGCCAAGCTCGAGTTCTTCAATCCGCTCGCCAGCGTGAAGGACCGGATCGGGGTGGCGATGATCGAGGCGCTCGAGGCGTCCGGCCGGCTGCCCGCGGGCGGCACGCTCATCGAGCCCACCTCCGGCAACACCGGGATCGCGCTCGCCTTCGCCGCGGCGGCCAAGGGCTACCGGATGGTCTTGGTGATGCCGGACTCGATGTCGCTCGAGCGGCGGAAGATGCTCTCGCTTCTGGGCGCCGAGCTCGTGCTCACCCCGGCGGCGGACGGGATGACGGGCGCCATCGCCCGGGCCGAGGCCTTGCAGGCCGAGACCGAGGGCGCGGTGATCCCCCAGCAGTTCGAGAACCCCGCCAATCCGGAGATCCACCGCCAGACCACGGCGGAGGAGATCTGGGCCGACACGGAGGGGCGGCTGGACGTGATCGTCTCGGGCGTGGGCACGGGCGGCACGCTCACGGGCCTCGGCTCGGTCTTGAAGGCACGGGCGCCCGACCTCCGCGTGGTGGCGGTCGAGCCGGAGGACAGCCCGGTCATCTCCGGCGGCCAGCCTGGGCCGCACAAGATCCAGGGCATCGGAGCGGGCTTCATCCCGGCCAATCTGGAGACCGCGCTCATCGACGAGGTGCTGACCATCGGCAACGAGACCGCCTTCGAGAGCGCGCGGCGCCTCGCCCGGCTGGAGGGAGTGCCCGGCGGCATCTCGTCGGGGGCGGCCATCGCCGCCGCGCTCGAGGTGGCGGAGCGGCCGGGCATGGCGGGCCGGCGGATCGTGGTGATCCTCCCATCCTTTGCCGAACGCTATCTGTCGACGGCGTTGTTCGACGGGCTGTGAGGGTCGCGGCACGCGCCGCCGGATGTGGAGGGAAACCGGGGCCGCCGTGGGCCCCGGGGCAGCGGGTCGCGCCCGGCCACCGTGGTGGCGGCCTCAGGCATGCGCCGATCCCGGCCTATTTCGTCGGAGCGTCGATGGTCGAGGAGGGCCGGCTGTGATCGTGGCGATCTACGAGGCGCTGATCGGGCTCGCGCTCATTGGGCTCGTGCGGGGGCTCTGGGTGCTGCAGGGGCGGAGCCGGTTGGGCCTCGCCCTCTCGGTCGGCGCCGTCGCCGCCTTCGTCTGGCCCTGGGCGTGGCACGCGGACTGGGTGCAGGTCGCGCGCGTCGCGCTGGTGGCGGCCATTGTGGGGCTCTTCGCGCTTGGCTACGCTCGCCTTCTTCGGAAGGCCCGGGAGATCGCCCGGGCGCGCGAGGAGGATGGGGAGCCGTGAGCTTCACCGAGGACGAGATCGAGCGCTACGCCCGGCACATCGTGCTCCGCGAGATCGGGGGCCCCGGGCAGCAGAGGCTGGCGGCGGCCCGGGTGCTGGTGATCGGCGCGGGGGGGCTCGGCGCGGCGTCGCTTCAGTATCTCGCGGCGGCGGGGGTCGGCACGCTGGGCGTGGTCGACGACGACGCCGTGTCCCTCTCCAATCTCCAGCGCCAGGTGATCCACGCCACCGAGGAGATCGGCCAGCCCAAGACCGCAAGCGCGGCCCGCGGCGTGGGCCGGATCAACCCCAATGTCACCGTGCGCCGGCATCAGACGCGGCTCACCGAGGCCAACGCGGCGGTGATCTTCGAGGACTACGACCTGGTGCTCGACGGCTGCGACAATTTCGACACGCGCTACCTCGTCAACCGGGTGGCGGTGGATTGCGGGGTGCCTCTCGTCTCCGCCGCCCTCGGGCGGTGGGAGGGGCAGATCTCCGTCTTCCACCCGGCCGAGGGCGCGCCCTGCTACGCCTGCGTGTTTCCGGAGGCCCCGGCCGACGGGCTCTCGCCGCCCTGCGCCGAGGCCGGGGTGCTCGGCGCCCTCGCTGGGGTGATGGGGGCGATGCAGGCGGTCGAGACCGTCAAGCTGCTCGTCGGCGCCGGCAGGTCCCTGGCGGGCAGGCTCCTCATCTACGATGCCCTGTCGGCCGAGACCCGCGAGTTCCGCGTCGCTCGGCGGGGCGACTGCGCGGTCTGCTCCGAACTGCCCGGGGTCTGATACGACAGCGCCCTTGTGGGCGCGCGCCGGCTCGGCCATATCCGGATGGGACCGCGCGCAACCCCTCCGGGAGGACACGCCCTATGCGACCTTGGACCCCGACCTCCGGTTGCGCTCTGGCGTTGGCGCTCGGCCTGGCGGCGCCGGCTTTGGCCGAGGGCCCGGCGGAAGCCCCGGGCCCGCTCCCCACGCCGCGCGAGGCGCCGGTGGAGATCCCCCGCCTCGAGCCCGACCCGGACCCCCGGGCCACCCCGCCAGAGGACAGCGCAGCACCCCCGCCGCTTCCGGATCTCGGCACGGGCCTCCGGCAAATCCCGGTGGAGGACTGGCGCGCCCTCGCGATCGGCCGCGTGGTCTGGTACGCGATCGACGGCGTGCATTGGGGCCGCGAATACTACTTCCCGGATGGCCAACGCGCGGTGTTCCTCGCCTCGGACGGCACCTGTCTCAGCGGCATCTGGTGGGAGGCGGAGGGCGTCTATTGCTTCGCCTATGAGGGCCTCCATTGCTTTCGCCATGTGGAGGTGGACGGGCGAATTCTCGTGGTCTCCACCACCGGCGGCGAGGTGCAGACCGTGGAGCGCATAACCGAGGACGGCCCCCTCTCCTGCGCGCCCACCCCGATGATGTGAGCGCTCACGGGAGCGCGAGGTCGACCCAGACCAGCCGATGGTCCGAGCTGGCGTCGCGCCGGCCCCGGCGGGCGGTGAGGCGGGCGAGCGGATCCCCCGGGGCGGGCCAGAACACGCCCGAGCCCAAGACCCGGAGCCCCCGGCAGGGCAGAACATAGTCGACGCGGAGCCGCGACGGGCCGTCGCGCCGGCGGCCCCAATCCACGGTGTGGCGCGCGCCGCGCGCGCCCGGGCTCGTCGGCCGCGGGTCCTGGAGCCGGGGATGGGCGAGGAGGGCCGCGATCTCCGCCCGATCGCCGTCGCCGTCCTCCGGATCCGCGTTGAGGTCGCCCGCCACGACACAGAGCGCATCGGGTTCCAGGCCGCCCGTCCGGCCCGCATCGTCCACCAGCCAGCCGTCTTCGGCCGGCGGCCTGTCGAGGATCGCCCGGAGGAGGCGAAGCTCGTCCGCGTTGCGCCGTCCGTTGCGGTCCTCCGGCCCGTCGAAGACCGGCGGTGTGGGGTGCGCGGCCACCAGCGCGATCTCCGCTTGGGGGAGCTGGATGGGCGCGATCCAGTGGCTTTTTGAGGAGAGGCGAAGGGCCTGCCAGGTCGCGTCGGCGTGGAATGGCGCGCCGTCGGGCGTCACGGGCCGCCGGGCACCCGGCATCGCGGCCCAGGGGAGGCGCGCGAAGCTCCGCACCGGGCCGAGCGGGACCCGGCTGAGGAGCGCCATGGCGTATTGCCCGGGGAAGCGGCCATAGCCCCAGGCATCGTCGGGGCCCGCGGCGCGCCCGTCCCCATCGAGATCGAGCCCGGAAAAGACACCGACATTCTGCGGCCCCTGGTGGATGTGGGGGTAGCCGAGGCCCGGCTGATCTCCCACCCCATCGGCGAGCAAGGCGACGAAGGCGGCGAGCGCGCGGCCCTCAGGATCGGCGTCGAGCTCGTTCACGAGGAGCACATCCGGCCGCACGCGAAGGATGATCTCCGCCACCGCCAGCACCTGGGGGTGGCGCTTGGCGATGTCGTCGAGGAGCACCCCGGCGCCCGGCCGGACGAGGGCCGCGTTGAACTGCCCGACCCGGACCGTGCCCTCCGGCCGCGCGAGGTCCAGCGCCCCCGCGCTCATGGGCAGAAGCGCGATGAGCGCCGCGGCGAGGGTCAGCCGGCGTGCAGCCATGGGGCGGCGAGGCGCGCCCGCTCCTCGTACGCGGCGATGGCGTCTTCCTTCTCGAGCGTGAGGCCGATGTCGTCGAGCCCGTTCAGCAGGCAGTGCTTGCGGAAGGGGTCGATCTCGAAGCCGATCACCCCGCCGTCGGGCCCGCGGATCTCTTGGCGCTCGAGATTGACGGTGAGGACGGCGTTGGCCCCGCGCTCGGCGTCGTCCATCAGCTTGTCCACCTCCGCCGGGGGCAGCTGGATCGCGAGGATGCCGTTCTTGAAGCAGTTGTTGTAGAAGATGTCGGCGAAGCTCGGCGCGATGACCGCGCGGATCCCGAAATCGAGGAGCGCCCAGGGCGCGTGCTCGCGCGAGGAGCCGCAGCCGAAATTCGCGCCGGCCACTAGGATCTCGGCGTTGCGATAGGCGGGCCGATTGAGGACGAACTCGGGGTTCTCCGTCCCGTCGTCGCGAAAGCGCATCTCGTCGAAGAGGTTCTTGCCGAGCCCCGTGCGATGGATCGTCTTCAGAAACTGCTTCGGGATGATCATGTCCGTGTCGACATTGATCATGGGCAGGGGCGCGGCAACGCCCGTAAGGGAAGTGAACTTTTGCATCGGTCGCTCCGTCCGCGGTGTCCTCGAGTGTTGCCCCAGGCGCGGGGGGCAAGGCAAGCGATCACACGGGCTCGCAATTGCGTGATCGGCAGCTGCGGATGGGCGCGCGCGGAGCCATGTGCTTTCTGGGGCGAGGGCAACCAAGAATGGGAGCCCTGAATGTTTCGAAATGGACTTGTCGCAGGCCTTCTGACGCTGGCCGGCCTATCACTGTTGTCGGCCGAGGCGGCCGAGATCCCGCCCAATGCGGTCGAGCTGGCCGTGGCACTGGCGGCGGGGCCGCGCTGACACCACGCTAACGCGGATGTCATCGCGCCCGGCGCCGGAAACTGGGGGGCCGTCACGTTGCACAGGCACGTGTTCACCAGCCCAGGAGGCCCCCATGCCGACCCATCCGATCGCCGCCGCCCTCGTTGGCGCCACGCTCCTTGCCACCGCCGGTGGGGCGGCCCACGCCGCCCCCCACGCCACCCTGCCGACGACGCCGAGCGCCGGCGAGATCATGACCTTCGAGCTCGCGCCCGCCACGCAGGCCGAGACCGCGCCGGTCGAGCTTGCGCATCACCCGCGCTTCCGCGGCCGCTTCTTCTTCGGCCCGCGGGTGTTCGCCCCGCGCCGCAAGTTTCGCCGGGGCTTCCGCCGGGGCTTTCGCCAGGGCTTTCGCCGGGGCTTCCGGCAGGGCCAGTTTCGGCGCGGCCATTTCGGGCCGAGGCCCTACCATTACGGCCCCGTCCGCGGCGGCTACTACTACTACTGAACCCCGCCGAGCGCTGGCGCGGGGCCACGCCTTGGCCTAGACGGGGGCCATGGCCTCCGTTCCGCCCAGCGCCCCCCCTCGCGGTTTTTACCGGCACAACGCCGGCTGGCTGGCGACGGGCTTCGCGCTCTCGTTCCTGTCCTCGTTTGGGCAGACCTTCTTCATCGCGCTCTTCGCGGGCGAGATCCGCGCGGCCCACGGGCTGAGCGACGGGGACTGGGGCGCGCTCTACACCGCGGCGACGCTTCTCTCCGCCCTCGCGCTCCTCCGGCTCGGCGGGCTGGCCGACACCCTGCGGCTCGACCGGCTGGCGCCCGCGGTGCTCGTGGCCTACGCCCTTGCGGCGCTGGCGATGGCCGCGAGCGCGGGGCTCGGCCCGGCCGGGATCTGGCTCCTCTTCGCGAGCGTGGTCGGCCTCCGCCTCTGCGGCCAGGGGATGATGAGCCATTTGAGCGTCACCGCGATGGGCAAGTGGTTCCGCGCCCGGCGTGGGCAGGCGGTGGCGGTGGCCGGGTTCGGCTTCTCCACGGGAGAGGCGCTCCTGCCCACGCTGGCCGTCGCTCTGGCCCTCGCCGTCGGCTGGCGCGAAACCTGGGTGGCGGTCGCGCTCTTTCTCCTGCTCGCCGCGGCGCTTCTGCCCCGGGCGCTCGCGCGGGCCCGCACGCCCGAGGGCAGCGCCGCCGCCAACGCCCATCCCGGGCGCGACGGCACCCACTGGACGCGCCCCCGCGTGCTCCGCCACTGGCTCTTCTGGGCGCTTCTCCCGGCGGTGCTCACGCCGCCCTTCATCGGCACGGTGCTCTTCTTTCACCAGGTCCACATCGCGGAGGTGAAGGGATGGTCCCTGGCCGCGATGGCGGCGGGATACCCGGTCTATGCCGGGCTCACCGTCGTGTCGGCTTTCCTGGGCGGCTGGGCGGTGGATCGGCTTGGGCCGGCCCAGCTTCTGCCCCTCTACCTCGTGCCCATCGCCGCGGCCTCGGCGCTCCTCGCCCCGGCCGAGACCGTGAGCGGCTGGCTCGCGATCCTAGCCCTCACGGGGGTGACCCAGGGCCTTGCCCAAGCGCTCTGGGGCGCGCTCTGGCCCGAGCTCTACGGCACGGCGCATCTCGGCGCGGTGCGCGCGACGGCGGTGACGGCCATGGTCGTCGCGACCGCCGCGGGGCCCGGCATCACCGGCGTGCTGATCGACCGGGGGGTCCCCTTCCCGGACCAGGGCCTCGCCCTCGCCGCCGCCAGCCTTGCCGTCTCGGCCCTGGCGCTTCTCGCCCGTCGGGGCATTCGGCGCCTGGGCGCCCCCGCCTGAGCGGGGCCGGCTTGCCGCCGCCCCGGGGCTTTGCTAGAGCCCCGGCGATGGCGAAGAGCTTAGACCCCAATTCGCGCTTCCAGCGGCTCCGCCAGGCGCGGATCGCGCGGTGGAGCCGGCCGCTCGAAAGCCGGTGGGACCGGCTCCGGGCCTGGGCGAACATGCTGGTCGTCGATCATGGCGCGCTCCGCTATCTCTGGCCCAACCGCCACCGGGTGAGCGACCGGGCCTGGCGCTCGGCCCAGCCCGCGCCGCACCAGATCCGCGCCTTCGCCCGCGCCGGTGGGCGCACGGTGATCTCGTTGCGGGGCGGGCGGTTCTTCGGCTCGTTGCCGCTTGAGCGGGAGGCCTGCGCGCGAGAGGGGCTCGCCTTCCACGTCTTCGTGCTCCGCTCTCGCAGCTTGCCCACCCGGGAAGAGCTCGCCGCCGCGGATCGCCTCTTCGCAACGATCGAGTACCCGGTGCTCTTTCACTGCAAATCGGGGGCGGACCGGGTGGGGTTCATGTCCGCGCTCTATCTCGTCCTTGCCGAGGGGGTGCCCGTGTCCGAGGCGCGGGACCAGCTCGCCCTCCGCTTTGGCCATATACGCCAGGGCAAGACCGGGGTTCTCGACGCCTTCTTCGACGCCTACGAGCGGGAGACTGGCGGGAGACTGCCGCTGCGGGACTGGATCCGGACCCGCTACGACCGGGCGGCCGTTCTCGCCTCCCACACCGCCACGGGCTGGGCCACCCTCCTGACCGACCGGGTTCTGCGCCGCGAGTGAGCCCATCACCGATCGGACGGTCGCTCATCAGAATTTGCGCGGTTGCGATTTCGCCGCTCGGGTGTAGCCTCGCGCCACTCTGTCGGAAGGATAACACCATGGCTCCCAACGAACTCAGCCCGGTGGCCGAGGGACCCGCGCTCGGGCCCGTCCCTGCGCTGCCGGAGGGCGCGACGCTCAACGCCGGGCCGCATCTCACCGCGATCCCGGGGCCCTCGGTCATCCCGGAGCGCGTGCTGGCCGCCATGCACCGCCCGATGCCGAACATCTACGAGGGCGCGCTCGTCGAGATGTCGGAGGGCATCCTGGCCGAACTGCCGAAGATCGCCCTGACCGAGGGGGAGGCCTTCGTCGCGATCGCCAACGGCCACGGCGCCTGGGAGATGGCGCTGACCAACACGCTCTCCCGCGGCGACAAAGTTTTGGTGCTTGAGAGCGGGCGCTTCGCCATCGGCTGGGGCGAGCAGGCCGCGCTGATGGGCTGCGAGGTGGAGGTGCTGAACGCGACGCCCCGTCGCGCGGTGGACCCCGCGGCGGTCGAGGCGCGTCTGAAGGCCGACAGCGGGCACGCCATCAAGGCGATCCTGGTCGTGCAGGTCGACACGGCGAGCTCGGTGATCAACGACATTCCGGCGATCCGCCGGGCGATGGACGCGGCGGCGCACCCCGCGCTCCTCATGGTGGACTGCATCGCCTGCCTCGCCTGTGTCGAATACCGGATGGACGCCTGGGGCGTGGACGTGACGGTGGCGGGCAGCCAGAAGGGGCTCATGGTGCCCCCCGGGCTGGGCTTCGTCTGGGCCTCGGAGAAGGCGTTGGCCGCGCATGAGAGCGCGGGGCTCCGCACCGCTTACTGGGACTGGTCGGCCCGGCGCGGCGACGGCGCGCATTACCTGCGCTATGCGGGCACCCCGCCGGTCACCCATCTCTATGGCCTCCGCGAGGCCTTGAACATGATCGCGGAAGAAGGGCTCGAGAACATCTGGGCCCGGCACGCGGTGTTCGCCCATGCGGTGCGGAGCGCGGTCGCCGCATGGTCCGCTCCCGGGGCGCTCGACTTCAACGTGACTGAGGCGGCCGAGCGCTCCGACTGCGTGACGACGGTGCTGACCGGAGGGGTCGACGCCGTGACGCTCCGCGCAGTGGCCGAGCAGGAGGCGGGGCTGACGCTCGGCATCGGCCTCGGCGGGCAAGAGGGCGGCGCCTTCCGCATCGGGCATATGGGACACATGAACCCGCCCCAGGTCCTCGGCACGCTGGCGACCGTGGAGGCGGCGCTCACCGGCCTCGGCGCGCCGGTTGGCGGCTCTGGGGTGGCGGCCGCGGCGCAGGTGATCGGTCAGGCGATGCGGCCGGAGCGCTGCGCGAGGGCGGGGCTCCGCGGCGCCTAGCGGCTTGCTGCGTGGCGGATGTTCGTCTAATGTTCCATTCGGGAGGACCCGGATGGACCTGTTCGACGAACCAGACGCGAGCGATCCGCCACGCCTAGCTCCGGAGCGGCGGCGCGGCCGGGGAGCCGGGCGCAATCCACCGGTCCGGTACGACCGGCAGACGACCGTGCCCGTGGCCGACGGCTGGGACCGCGCGGAGGATCTGCCGCCCATCCGCACCGAGGTGACGCTCGACCGCGCGCGCAGCATCCTCGCGCGCAATACCTCGCCGGATTTGCCCTTCGACCGGTCGATCAACCCCTATCGCGGCTGCGAGCACGGCTGCGTTTACTGCTTTGCGCGGCCGAGCCATGCGCAGCTCGGTCTTTCCCCGGGCCTCGATTTCGAGACGCGGCTCGTGGCCAAGCCCAACGCGCCGGAGCTCTTGGCGGCGGCGCTCGCCAAGCCGTCCTACCGCCCCGCGCCCATCGCCATCGCCACCAACACCGACCCCTATCAGCCGATCGATGTCGAGCACGGGATCATGCGTGCCCTCCTCGAGGTGCTGTGGGATCATCGCCACCCCCTCTTCGTCACGACCAAGGGGGCGCATCTCGGCCGCGATCTCGACATTCTGGGGCCGATGGGGCGCGCCGGGCTCCTGCAGGTCGCCGTCACGCTCACGACGCTCGACCACCGGCTCTCTCGCGCGATGGAGCCGCGGGCGGCCGCCCCCACCCGCCGCCTCCGCGCGATCCGTGCGCTGGCGCAGGCGGGGGTGCCGGTGCAGGTCAACACCTCGCCCATCGTGCCGGGGCTCAACGATCACGAGATCGAGCGCCTCGTCGCGGCCGCGGCGGAGGCGGGGGCGCGGCGCGTCAGCCATTCGGTCCTGCGCCTGCCGCTCGAGGTGTCGACCCTCTTCCAGGACTGGCTGGCCGAGGCCTATCCCGACCGCGCCAAACGCGTGATGGCTCGGGTGCGCGAGCTCCATGGCGGGCGGGATTACGACCCGGCCTGGGGCAAACGGATGAGCGGCGAAGGGGTTTTCGCCCAGCTCATCGAGCGGAGGGTGACCGCCGCTGCAGCGCGCCATGGGCTCGACGGGGCGCTTCCGGCGCTCCGCTCCGATCTCTTTCGGGTTCCACGGGCGCCGGACCCCCAGCTTTCGCTCGGGATCTGACGGCTCAGGGGTCGCGCGGCCGGGGATCGACGACCTCGATGCGGAGACCCCCGGCGACGCCGGCGACCACATTGTAAAGCGCGGCGAGAAAGACCCCGAGGACGAAGCCCGCGACCAGCGCCACGAGCCCCGCGGCCGCGAGCCAGATGCCGGCGAGCGCGGCGCGCAGGCCGCCCTCGGCGACCGGGTCCTCGTCGATCTCGAGATCGAGGTTGGTCGCGTCCTCCTCCGCCTCTTCCGATTGCTCGGGCTCGAAGTCCCAGCTCGGGCCCCAGGCGGGCATCTCGCTCCCCTCCGGCAGCATCGCGACGGTGGCGCCGATCCAGACGACGCCGCCGATCGTCACCAGCGCCGCCAGCACGACGCCGAGCACCGTCCCTGCGCTCAAGAGCCCGATCCGCTGGATCTCGCCCATCATGCCCTGATCCTCCGCTCGCTCCGGGATGGTCCTCCGCCCGGGCGCGAGACTATGCTCAGCAGATGCGACGGGACAAGGCGAACGCGCTCGACAACGGTGTGGCGGAGCGGCTGGCGCGCCGGCTGGGTGGGCCAGTGGCGGGGATCGACGAGGCGGGCCGCGGGCCCTGGGCCGGCCCGGTCGTGGCCGCCGCGGTTGTGTTGGGGCCTCGTTGGCCGGAGGGCCTCGGCGACAGCAAACGGCTGAGCCCCGCCCGGCGAACGGCGCTCTATCCCGAGATCCTGGCCGCGGCAGAGGTCGGCATCGGCCTTGCGGAGGTGGCCGAGATCGACCGGCTCAACATCGTCAACGCGTCCGAGCTTGCCATGGAGCGCGCGTATGCGGGCCTTGGGGCGGTGGGCGCGGTGGTGGACGGGCCCCGGCTGCCCCCCTGGCTCTATGGCCGGGGCGAGGCGGTCGTGGGCGGCGACGGGCGCGTGGCCGCCGTGGCCGCGGCCTCCATTGTCGCCAAGGTGTGGCGCGACGCGCATATGGTCGCGCTCGCCGAGGCCCATCCCGGCTATGGTTGGGAGCGCAACAAGGGGTACGGCACCCGCGAGCATCGGGCGGCGCTCGACGCGTTCGGCGTGTCGCCGCACCATCGTCTGAGCTTCCGCCCTATATCTCAGACTTTACATGAGAGAATTCATTTAAAATAATGGTTCGAAACGGACTTGACGCATTTGTGCTGCGAGCCGAATCTCAGGCGGCGTGAGGGAGAGTGCGATGGCGGAGTGCGAGCGGATCGAGCCCGCGGCCCGGGTGATCGAGGGGGAGTGCGTGACGGAGATGGCGCGGCTGCCCGCGGGCACGGTCGATCTCGTCTTCGCCGACCCGCCCTACAATCTTCAGCTCAAGGGTCAGCTCCATCGGCCCAACAACAGCCGGGTGGACGGGGTCGAGGACGCCTGGGACCGTTTCGACAGCTTCGCGGCCTACGACGCCTTCACGCGGGACTGGCTGGCCGCCTGCCACCGGCTCCTGAAGCCCGACGGCGCGATCTGGGTGATCGGCACCTACCACAACATCTTTCGGATCGGGGCGGCGCTCCAGGATGCCGGATTCTGGATCCTCAACGACATCGTGTGGCGCAAGAGCAATCCGATGCCGAATTTCCGCGGCAAGCGCTTCTGCAACGCCCACGAGACGCTCATCTGGGCGGCCCGGTCCGAGGCCGCGCGGCCCCGCTTCAACTACGATGCGCTGAAGGCGCTCAACGAGGGGCTCCAGATGCGGTCGGATTGGCTGATGCCGGTCTGCACGGGGCCCGAGCGCTTGAAGGACGGGGACGGGCGCAAGGCGCACCCCACGCAAAAGCCCGAGGCGCTCCTCCACCGCATCCTCGTCGCCACCACGGCGGAGGGGGACACGGTGCTCGACCCCTTTCTCGGCTCCGGCACCACGGCGGCCGTGGCCAAGCGCCTCGGCCGGCAAGCCATCGGCATCGAGCGCGACCCCGGATATGCCGCGCTGGCGCGGAGGCGGGTGGCGGCGGTGCGCCCTCTGGCCCCCGCGGCCCGGGCGACGACCCCAGCCAAACGCGCGGCCCCGCGGGTGCCCTTCGGCCTTCTCGTCGAGCGGGGGGACGTGCCGGCGGGCAGCGTGCTCGAGAGCCTTTGCGGGCGGCACACGGCGCGGGTGCGGGCGGACGGCTCTCTCATCGCGGAGGCGGCCAAGGGCTCCATCCACCAGGTGGGTGCCGCCGTTCAAGGGGCCGCGGCCTGCAACGGCTGGCTCTTTTGGCATTTCGAGGTGGGCGGGCGGCGCGTGCCGATCGACTGGTTTCGCGAGCGCCTGCGCGCCGAGGTGGGAGGCTGAGCCGGTCTCAGCCGAGGAGCCGCACCGCCTTGGCGAAGACCGTGGGCATGGCCCCGGCCGCCTCGCGGAGGGGGCGACCGTCGCCCGGCAGAGGGTCGATCTCGGCCCGAAGGACCTCGAGGCGGAGATGGAAATGGCTGAAGGTGTGGCGCACCTCGCCCAGGGCGGCCCAGGCGCCCGGCACGGGTGGCGCGCCGGCGGCCGGTCCCTCCGCCCAGTCCGTCGACGGAAGCGCGAGCATGCCCCCGAGGAGCCCTTTGGCCGGACGCCGGATCACCCAGACGCGCCCCGCCCGGTCGACCGCGGCCCAGGCGCGGCCCTGGCGCACGGGTTTCGCCGTCTTGGGCGCTTTTCGCGGCAGCTCGGCCGCCGAGCCCTCCGCCGCGGCCCGGCACCAGCGCCGCAGCGGGCAGACGAGGCAGGAGGGCGCCCGCGGGGTGCACACCCCGGCACCGAGATCCATGAGCGCTTGCGCGTGGCAGCCGGGACGCCGCTCAGGCGTGAGGGCGGCCGCATGGTCGCGGAGGCGCCTCTTTGCCCCCGGCAGCGGCGCCTCAACCGCGAAGAGCCGGGCCATCACCCGCTCGATATTGCCGTCGAGCACGGCGGCCGGGCGGTCGAAGGCAATGGCCGCGATGGCCGCGGCGGTGTAGGGGCCGATGCCCGGAAGCGCGCGGAGCGCCGCCTCGGTCTCGGGAAAGCGCCCGCCATGGGCCTCGGCCACGGCCTGGGCACAGGCGTGGAGGTTTCGCGCGCGCGCGTAGTAGCCGAGCCCGGCCCAGGCCTCGAGCACCGCCTCGACGGGGGCGGCCGCCAGCGCCTCCACCCGCGGCCAGCGCGCCGTGAAGGCGCGGTAATGCCCGGCGGCGGCCGCGACGGTGGTCTGCTGGAGCATGATCTCGGAAAGCCAGACGCGGTAGGGGTCCGGCCGCTCCCCCCGCGCCCGGGCCACAGGCCCCACCCGCCAGGGCAGATCGCGGGCATGGGCATCGTACCAGCTGAGGAGCGCGGCCTGGAGCGCCGCTCTCTCAGTTGTGACCGCGGCGTGGGACTGAGCGCTTCCCGTCATGAATGCGATGGGATATCTCCGAAGATGTGGGAAATCCAGGGGCAGCGGGAGGGCCGATGGCCTCGAACCGTCGATCGGGCGCGGGACCAACCCGGGCCGTGCGCCAGTTCCGACAGGTCGGGGCCGGGCTCGCAGGGCGCCTGACCGAGGCGGCGGCGCGGCGGGGCTTCGCCGAGCCAGAGGTTCTTCTGCGCTGGCCCGAGATCGTGGGCGCCGATGTCGCCCCTCATTGCCAGCCCTCCAAGATCGCCTACAGCCGCGCGCCGAGCCTGGGCGCCACCCTCGTCGTCGAGGTCGCCGCCGGCCGCGGACCCGAGATCCAGGCGAGCGCGCCCCGCATCCTCGAGCGGATCAACCGACATTACGGTTACCGCGCGGTGGCGCGGCTCAAGATCGTGCAGGCGCCGGTGGCCGGCTTTTCGGAAAGCCCCGCGATCTTCCGCGGGCCCGAACCGGACGCCGCACCGCCGGCCGAGGCCCGCGCCGAAGCCGAGCGCCTCACCGCCGAAATCCGGAGCGCAGGTCTCCGCACAGCCCTTGCCCGCCTCGGCGCCCGGGTGCTGGCCCGGCCGAGACCGTCTCCCCCACCGTCCACCAAAGGAGGTTCCCATGCGTGACGCCCTTTCCGCCCTCTCGGCGGTCCTCTTCGCCCTCGTCCTCGTCGCGGGCCCGGCCCCCAAGGCCCTCGCTGAGGAGGCCGCGGCGGCGACCGTCGAGACCGAGGCGCCCGCGCTCGGCGACCTGGCCCTCGGCGATCCGGACGCTCCGGTGACCGTGATCGAATACGCCTCGCTCACGTGCCCGCATTGCGCGACCTTCCACATCGAGACCTGGCCGGAGCTTAAGGCGAAGTATGTCGACACCGGCAAGGTGCGGTTCATCCTCCGCGAGGTCTATTTCGACCGGTTCGGCCTCTGGGCGTCGATGATCGCGCGCTGCGGCGGCGAGGCGGGCTTTTACCCCATGGTCGACGCCATGCTCAAGCAGCAGTCGGAATGGACTCGGGCGCCGGACATCACCGAGGAGCTGATGAAGATCGGCCGGGTCAACGGGCTCTCGAGCGAGCGGATGCGCGCCTGCCTGTCGGATCGCGGCTATGCCGAGAGCCTGGTCCAGGCCTATCAGGAGCATGCGGAGCGGGACGGTGTTCAGGCCACTCCGAGCTTTATGGTGAACGGAGAGATGCACCGGGGCAGCATGCGGATCGACGAGTTCTCTAGCGTGATCGAGGCGGCCCTGGAGGGCTGATCCGGCCCAAAAGATTTGGGGGTGTCTGCCGCCCCCACTACCAGATATTGACAAATGCACGGCGTTCGCGCGAGCATCTTGGCGGGTTGGTCCGGCGGAGCGCGCTCCTGTGCAATTCACCAAGCTTCGGCTTCAAGGCTTCAAGAGCTTCGTCGACCCCCAGGAGATCGCCATCCTGCCGGGGCTTACGGGCGTGGTCGGGCCCAACGGGTGCGGGAAGTCCAATCTCCTCGAGTCGCTCCGCTGGGTGATGGGCGAGAGCCGGGCCCGCCTCCTCCGCGGCGAGGGGATGGAGGACGTGATCTTCGCCGGAAGCCAAAGCCGCCCGGCGCGGGCCCAGGCGCAGGTGTCCCTGGTGATGACCGGCGCGGCCCAGGGGTTGCCGGTCTCCGGGCACGCCTCTGCGGCCGGGGAGATCGAAGTGACCCGGCGGATCGCGCGGGATCTCGGCTCGAGCTTTCTCATGAACGGCAAGCCGGTGCGGGCGCGGGACGTCGCGATGCTGTTCGCCGACGCGGCCACCGGTGCGCAGTCCCCCGCCCTTGTGCGCCAGGGCCAGATCGGAGAGCTCATCTCGGCCCGCCCGGTGGCCCGGCGCCGGGTGCTCGAGGAGGCGGCGGGGATCGCTGGGCTTCAGCAGCGGCGCGACGAGGCGGAGCGCAAGCTCGCGGCGACGGACGCGAATCTCGCCCGGGTGCAGGACCGGCTCGACGGCATCTCGACGCAGAGCGCGGCGCTCACGCGCCAGGCGGCCCAGGCCCGTCGGTACCGGGCGCTGTCGGATGCGCTGCGCGCGGCGGAGCGGCGGCTGGCGGGGCTCCGCTGGGCTGAGGCGCGCGCGGGGGCCGAGGCCGCGCGAACCGAGCTCTCGCAGGCAGGCTCGGCCGAGCGTGCGGCCCGGGCCGCGATCGCCCGGGCGGAGGCCGATCGCGACGCGGCGACGCTGGCCCTGCGCGCGCTCCGTCATGAGACGGTGACCGCCGCGGCGATCCGGCAGAAGGCGGAGCTTGCCGCGTTCGAAGCCGAGCGGGCGGCGGAGGCCGCGGCGGCGGCCCAAGCGGCCCGAGCCGACCGGGTGCGAGACCTGGCGGCCGATCTCGCCCGGGAGGCGGGGCTCGCCCAGGAGGCGCGGGCGGCGGAGGCGCGGGCGGCGGCGGAGCTCGGCGCGCTCGACGCCGAGGTCGCGGCGGAACCGGACGGGCTCGCCGCGCTGGAGGCGGCCGCGCGGGAGGCG
>CAYXPI010000079.1:0-16654 GCA_964467005.1 uncultured Limibaculum sp.
GAGCGCCATCTCCTCGGAGAACGCGTCGAACTCGATGAGCTTCTCCACCGTCAGCGGCTTCTTGGAGAACTTCCGGATCGAGAGGAGCGGGCCGTCGACCGCGCAGGGCGGCACCAGCGCGTTCACACGCGAGCCGTCGGCCAAGCGCGCGTCCACCCAGGGCTGGCTCTCGTCGACCCGGCGGCCGACCGCGGACACGATCTTGTTGATGATCCGCATGAGATGCTGGTTGTCCTTGAACTGGACATCCGTCTTTTCAAGCTTGCCGCGGCGTTCGACATAGCACTGCTCGTGCGTGTTCACGAGAATGTCGTTCACCGTGTCGTCGGCCAGGAGCGTCTCCAGCGGGCCGAGGCCGATGGTCTCGTGCACCAGATGCTCGATGAGCTCCTGGAACTCGGCCTTGTTGAGCACGATGTCCGAATCCGCGAGATACTCCCGCGCGATCTCGCCGATCTCCACCTTGAGCTCCGATGTCGACACCTTCTCGAGCGCCGAGAGGTTGAGCGTGTCGAGCAGCTTGCCGTGCAGCTCGACCCGGAGCGCAAGGAGGCGCCGGCGGCGCTTCAGCTCCTGTTCGTCGACCTCCGGCGCCTGGGCCTGCGTCACATGCTGGAGGCGCGTGGCCGTCGGGGCCAGTTCCGAGCGGTCCGGCTCCTTCGCCACGGGCATCTCGACGCCCATGCGCTTGGCCTCTTGCTCGGGCGTGCGCGGCCTCTCGGGACGACGCATGATGGAGGTGCGGGCGGCGTCCGCCTTCTCGTCCTTCTCGGTTCTGATCCGTCGAAACATCGCTCGCCCTCGTCCCTCAGCTCATGCCCCGGCTCAGCCGGCGCTCTCCACTTTCGAAGCGGTGTCCGTCGCGATTCGCTGGGCAATCCGCAGAACTTCCTTGCGCACGGGGTTGCTCTTGGCGATCTCCGCGAGCGGGATGCCCTGGTCGCAGGCATTGACCACCGCCTTGCCTCCGTCCGGGATCAAATGCCCGATGGTGATGCCGAGGCTCTCCGCCACACGCTTGACCCGCGCCTTGCCCGTGAGATCGGTCATGCCAGGTGACCGGTTCAGCACGAAGACAAGTTTCGAGAGATCCATGCTCTCGGATTTGAGCGTGCGCAAAAACCGGAACATGTTCTGCGCCGAGCGCATGTCGATCTCCATGATCGCGAAGAAATCGTCCGAGGCGCTGTAGACCGGCTCCGACCAGTTCATCAGTGCCTGCGGCATGTCGATGATCACATAGTCGAAGCTCTCGCGGGCGAGGTTGATGATCGCCTTCACATCCGTGGGCGTGACGATGTCGAGCGGCAGCGCGTCGCGCGGCGCGGTGAGAACCCAGAGCTTGTCCTGATAGGTCGAGAGTGCCTGGGAGAGGCCGGTGGCGTCGAAGCTCGAGGCCTCGGAGACAAGCTCATAGACCGCCTCCCGCCGCGGCACATCGAGAAAGGTCGCGACCGAGCCGTACTGAAAGTTGAAATCGAGGAGCGCCACTTTTCGGCCTTGTTTGCGCACGAGAAGCGCGAGCTCCCAGGCGATGTTGACCGCAACGGTGCTCGCGCCCACACCGCCCGCAACGCCGTAGACCGTGAGCACCTTGCCCCGGCGCTGGAGCGAGCCGCCCACGGGGCCGAGCGCCTGCGTGTTGCCCGAGGCGCGCACGAACCGGAGCCGCTCGATCGCCTCGGGCAGGGCACCCGCCGGCTCCGGGTAGGGCGCGAAATCCGCGACGCCTTCCTTCAGGAGCTGGTGCATGCTCCGCGATGAGATGTCCCCTACCAGGAGGAGCACCAAAAGCCCGGCATCTCGGGCTTTTCTGATCAGCATCGCGATGCCGGCGATGGCCTGCGGCACGTCGACAGAGGCGGTGACGATCGCGATCGAGGTGTTGCTGCCCAGCTGGGCCAAGGCCTGATCGGCGGCGGCGTTCGAGACCTCGAGCCACTGGTCGACGCCAAATTCGTTGTCGAGCTCTTCGGCGAGAGCCTCGATGTCCGGAAATCCATCCGCGAACACCAGGGCCTCGGGGGCCGAGCTGTAGGACGAGTCCCGCCGGATCGATAACGCCATTCCCTTGGTCAATCCCTTAGATTCGTCGAAGTCATGTCCGCCGCGAACACACTGGCAGAGACTCGGCGCAATTCTGTGGCAGACGGGTCAGAGAACCCATCGATCCCGACAGTCGCGTCCCCCCCGGTCTCGCCGGTCGCATCGGCGGCGCTCCACAGGATGTCGAGCAGGCTGAGGATCTGGATCGGCGACGACCGTGCCTGGATGTCGACTTGGACGCGCGGTTGAAACGGACCCCCTGCAAACCCGACTTCCTCATAGATATAGCTCACCGCCACGAGGTCACCTGTCAAGTTTGGATAGACGATCCGCATCTCCTCCAACAGGGCTTCGAAGCCCGGTTCGCGGCAGGCGGGGTCGAGCGCGCGCCCATCGCACACCCAGCCGCGGATCTCGGCGCCCGTTGCATCCGCCCCGATCACCGGCGGCACGGAGGTGAGTAGGCAGGGGCTCGTGCCGGTGAGGGCGCTGCCGCCGGTCGGCACGAAGCAGCTGTCGCCCAGTTGGCCGACCGCGGTGTTCACCCCGAAGACCTGCGGCACGGCGCTGTGCACGGGATCCTCGCCCACCACGTAGCGTGCCCCCAGCTGCGCCGCCTTCTGCGCCGCGAGCACGAGATAAAAGGAGATCCCGATCTCGAAAACTGTGAGGATGAGAATGAGGATCGGCAGAAAGATCACCACCATATCGGTTGTGATCGCGCCGCGCTCGTCTGCCAGAAAGCTCCGGCGCGCGCATGTATCCGGGTTCGACAGACCGCGCACGGCCCCCTCCTGTGATGCTCTCTCGACTGGCGCGACCGGCCGGCGCGTGGCCAGCCGGGTCGCGACGCGCAGAGGCCGGCCGGTCCGGCCCCGCGAACGCCTTTCTGGCACGGTGCCGCAGGCCACAGCCGGCGGCTCGGTCACCCAAGGCACAGATCAAGCACACAAGGCGAGGGGCCTCAGGGACCCCTCGATCATCGGTCGGGTGAACGCGCCGAAGTTCCCCGGCGCGGCGGATCACTGGACCTCGGCTTCGAGATCCGAGGTCGTGCCCGCGCCCGCATCCCCGAGATAGGACTGGTACGCCGCCTGGGCCTTCCGCCCGTCGAGCCCGGTGCCCACGAAGTTCCGTTCGAAGCCCGCAACCCGCGTCACCGCACGGCGATTCCGCCGCTCCCGATCCGGTGTATCTACGACAAGTTGCGATTCACCAAACGATTCCACCGCGTCGAGCCGGCTCCGCGCCACGCCACGGCGCACGAGGTAATTCACCACCGCCCGCGCGCGCCGGAGGCCGAGGCGCTGGTTGAAGGCCTCTCCGCCCACAGCGTCGGTGTGGCCCTCCACGCGCATCCGCACATTGGTGTTTTCGCGAAGCCACCGGGCCTGACCGTCGAGCGCCCGGCGGGCCGTCGCGTCAAGATTCGCCCGATTGAAGGCGAAGGTGACCGTGTCCACGGTCTCCGCGGCGAAGGCGCGGCCGAGATCGGTCAGAAAATCGTCCGGGGTCTTGTAGGCGACCTGGCGCGCAAAGGTGAGATCGACCGACTGGCCGAACTCCCCCACCCGGTCTCCCCCGCCCGCGGGGCGGGTGCAGGCCGAAGCCAGGAGCGCGGTGCCGATGAGCGCGATCGCGGTGAGTTTCTTGTTCATGGGTCCGTCACTCCACCACATAGCCGAAGTCGCCGTCGAAGCCCTGGGTCGTCAGAAGGTTGGAGCCCCCGCCCTCGACGATGTTGCCGAGAAGGAAGAGCTCGAACTCGGTCGGCACGCCGATCCGGTCGGTGGGCAGCGCGATTTCGTCCTCGCTATCGACCGGGGTCACGAGATTGGTCGTGACCATGATCACGAGCTCCGATTCGTTGCGCTGGAAGTTGGCCGACCGGAAGAGGCCGCCAAGGACCGGGATGTCGCCGAGGAAGGGCACCTGGTCCACATTGTCCGCGAAGTCCTCCTCGAAGAGCCCGGCGATGGCGAAGCTCTGCCCGTCCCGGAGCTCGATCGTGGTGGTGGCGCGGCGCACGGTGAAGCCCGTGATGTCGATGCCGCCGGACACGGAGCTGAGCGAGGGATCGACCGCCGAGACCTCCGCCTCCACCGCAAGGTTGATGAGGCTGCCGTCGATCACCGTCGGCACGAAGACGACGCGAACGCCAACCTCCCGGAAGTCGACCGAGACATTGCCTTCGCCATCCACCGCCGGGATCGGCACCTCGCCGCCCGCGAGGAACTGCGCCCGGGTGCCCGAGAGCGCCACCAGCGTGGGCTCCGCCAGCATCTTCACGAAGCCCTTCGATTCGAGGGCGTCGATCTCGACATCGAGGATGAAATTGTCCGCCACCGCGAAGATCGCGCCGAATGCGCCGAACGCGCCGCTGAACACCCGCTCGAGCCCCGCGATGTTGCCGACCGAGCCCGAAGGCGCGTCCGGCCCCGCCGGCGAGGAGAGCGGCTCGACGAGGTTGAGCGCCGTGCCGGTGACGTTGTCGGTGGCGAAGCGCCGGCCGCTGCCGAGCGCCGCGGTCGACACGCCGATGTCCTTGAGCGCGTTCCGTGCCATCTCGGCCACACGCACCTTGAGGGCCACCTGCTGCGTGCCGCCGATGTTCATCATGTTGGTCACCGCGTCGCCGGCATAGGCCCGGGCAAGGGTGAGCGCCTGGTCCTGCTGCGCGCTGCCGGAGACGGTGCCGGAGAGGATGATGCCGCCGCCGGCGATCCGCACCTCGATGTCCTCCTGCGGCAGCAGAACGCGCAGGCGCTGCTTGAGCTCGGAGATGTCCGGCTGAACCACGATGGTCACGTTGCTGATGAGCCGCCCACCCTCGCCCAGCATCGTGAGTGTGGTTTTGCCCTGCGTCCGCCCGAGGATGTAGATGGAGCGGTCCGACAAGGGCTGGACGTCCGCGATGTTGGGCTGGGCGATCGACAGTTCGGTGAAGGGCTGGGTGCTCTCCACCACGATGGCTCGGTTGGTCTGCACCACGATGTCGTCCGAGGCGAGGCCACGGGCCACCCTCAGAATGCTCTGAGCGGAGGCCGCCTCCGGGAGCGCGACGACCGCGGCCACAACGGCCAGGAGCGCCGCGCGCAGGATCCTGAATGCCATGAGTTCGGTCCCTCTTTTTCCGTTTTTAGCAGACGCACGTACGGTCCTGCCCCTAACGGATGCAGAGTAAACACCAAAACACGCAAGCACTCAAGCTGTTATGGGCGAAAGCTCCGATATCCTAGCAACCGGCTCAGTTGTCGATCTCGAACCGAAGACGCTCCGTCACCTCGCCCGCCTTGCGCACGGTGATCGACGTCCCCGCCCGCTCCTTTTTGGGCGCCGCCTCTTCCACGCCGAGGAGATCCCGCACGTCGATCGTCTCGGCCGGCTCCTCGGTCTCCGCCGTCTGATTCTCCAGCGCGCGGAGGGTGAGCGACAGCCGCCCCAGGTTCTGCGCGAGGCCGAGCTTTTGCGCCTCCTTCGGCGTCACCTGCACCGTGGCCGTGCGAGCCACCTTGGGCCGGTTCGCCTCCGTGTTGGTGTCGTGGTCCACCGCGATCACCTCGACATTCTGGAGGATCACCCGGCTCTCGAGATTGTTGCGCCCGCCGGTGATGAGCAGAATGTCCACGCGGTCGCCCGGATTGATGAAGCCGCCGACGCCCGAGATCGCGTCGATCTGGATCGAGAAGGCGCGCATGCCCTCGGCGAGCTGCATGGCCATGCGCCCGCGCTCACCAAAGCCGGTGATGTTCGCCTCGAGGATCGGGAAGCCCGCCTCGATGGTGCGGATCACCGTGCGCTGGCGCCGCTTCGGGTCCACCTCCGCCTTGCCGAGAAGCACCTCGGCATCGGTGAACACGCCGGGGGGCAGCGAGCTCTCCGGCCACTGCGCCCAGGTGAGATGCTCGTTTCCGACGATCACGGTGCCATAGGGAAGTGTCTTCTTGGCGACGATCACATTCACCATGTTCGGACCTTCCGGCGCCTGCGCGGCCATGCGGCGCTCGAACTCGTCGAAGTAGTTCGACGCGAAGTAGATGGCCCCGCCGGCGAGCACCACGCCGAACATGAGAACCAAAATCGCGATGATCTTCATGGCTTTGCCCTTTCTGCCGCTTCCCTGGCCACTCCGCGCCCGGGACCCGTCCCACACCGGCGCCGGGCCGGCTCACCGTCGCACCCCGCCACGAGGGATCCCCCGCCGCGGCCCGGGTCCCGGCTCACTCGCCCACCTGGACCCGATTGAAATCCGTCGCGTTCTCTTCGCCGATCGCGTTGACCCCGCCGGCGAACAGACTGTGGGTCACGAGCCCTGCGACAAGGATGAGAGCAGCGGTGACCGCCACCCACTCCACACTGAGGGACCCACGCTCCTCCGTCACGAAGCCTCGGAGCCACCGCATCGCCAACCTCCTCCTCTGGATCCGACCGTCTGAGGCCCAGGATGCCAGGAAAAAGGTAAGAATTGACGAACATCACTCCGCCGCCTCCACCAATCTGTCGAATACTGGACACAACTGCCGATTGCAACGAAAACCGCTTGGAAAAAATGGAATGGGCCGGGGACAGCCCCAGCCCATCCAAACCCTGTGCCGATGCGTGGGCCGTGAGGCCCAGCTGCATCAGGGGAAGGTCGGCACCGCGCCGATCGGGGTCGAGTTGACCGCACCCGAGAGCTCGGTGTTGATGTCGGCCACGACCTGCGACACGCCCTGACGGAAGATGGCGTAGACGACGGCGATGCCGAGAAGAAGGATGCCCGCGGTGAGCGCGACCCAGTCGATGGTGACGGCGCCGGCTTCGTCGCGGATGAACTGAGCGAAGATGGTCATAGAACCCTCCAGAAGGCTATGTTGCGTTACTGGTCTTGTCCCGACCCGGGCCCCCCCGGTGCGGGTTGGGCGAGGCGGCCTCCACACCAACCTCTCCTCGGCACAGAGAATACCACCGCGCCCACGGACTGCGAAAGCACCGCCAGAGGCATCTCCGCGCATTAAGCCGAGATTTTTTGTTTCTCCCCAAGAAGATGGTAAAACGGGGGCACGGGCTGGGGAAATGTGGAGCGATCATGGACAAAATGTGGCGGAAATGGGGCGCACACCTTACGGTTGTGGCAGGGCTCGTCGCAATCGTCGTGACAGCACCCTTGGGGGCCAACGAATCGCTCGCTGCGGGAACCGTCCTTGAGAACGGGGTTCGTGCGTGGGATCGCTCCAACCTCAACACCAAGCGTCCGCCGAGGGCCGGCGCACGCCGCTTCGCGCCGAAGCCGAAGCTGGGCGCGCGCGGGAGCACCGCACCCCGCCGACAGCGTCACGCCTGGTTTTGGCAAGAGATGGACCCCGGCCTCGGCGCCGGCGGCGCCGAGCGCTGGGGCGCGGCCGTCGATCTCCTGAGGGCCCGTCGCCAGGCCGGGACCGCGCTCGTCAGCCGATCGCGGCTCGAACGGGTGGCGGAGCGCTGGGCCTCCGACGTCCAGGCCGTGGCGCGGCGGCATGGCATCTCGGAGGCGCTCATCCTCGCGGTCATCGCCGTCGAAAGCTCCGGCAACACCCACGCCGTCTCGCCAAAGGGCGCGACCGGGCTGATGCAGCTCATGCCCGCCACCGGGCGCCGCTTCGGCGTGACCGACCGGACCAACCCCGCCCAGAACCTCGCCGGCGGAACCGCCTATCTCGATCTCCTCCTCAAGCGCTTCCGCGGCGACGCGCTCCTGGCCCTTGCGGCCTACAATGCGGGGGAGAACGCGGTGGACAGGAACGGCGGCGTGCCGCCCTATGCCGAGACGCGGGACTACGTGGTGCTGGTGCTCGATGCGGTGGCCGGGGTCGAGCGGCTCTGCGCGAGCCCGCAGATCGGGCCGCGGGACCGCTGCGCCCTCCGCCGGGTGCGGGCGCCCCGGGCCTGACGGTCACGAGCGCTCGAGAAAGGCCCGAGCCTCCTCCGCAGTCTCGAACACATGGGCCGGCCCGTGACGGGCCAGCGCCCGGCCGAGCTTCATGCGCATGAAGGCCGAGCCCGAGTAGCGCGTCACCCGGTCGTAGAACCGGTCCTCGAGCGCCTTCACCATCGCGGCATATGCGCTCTCGACCTCTTCGTCGATCCGGGCGCCATCGTAGTTCACCACCACGTCGACCCGGTGGCCGAGGGGCGCGCACACGTTCTCCACCCGGTCGCGGATGCGCTCCACGTCGTCGAGGCTCCGCACCCGCATCTTCTCGAAATTGTTGAAGAGGGTGCGCCCGTCCTGGTCGAGCGCGATCCGATGCTCGAGATCCAGGCGGAGGAGATCCACGCGCAGCCCCATGGGCTCGGGGCGGAAGATGCGCGGGTCCATCTCGTGCGGCTCGCGGATGAGGGGGCGGAAGGCCATGCCCGGCAGGATGTCCCGCTCGGGGTCGATGCCGGGCGCGACCTCGAGGAGAAGGAGCCCGTCGGCGCAGAGCTCGAACACGCAGCGCTCGGTGACGTAGAGCACACGCTGGCCGGTGGTCCGCGCCCGGGAGCCCGAGAAGGTGACCTGCTCCACCGCGTCGTGGAACTTGTTGGCCCGCCCCTCG
The DNA here is from genome assembly GCA_964467005.1 of uncultured Limibaculum sp. Lineage (GTDB taxonomy): Bacteria > Pseudomonadota > Alphaproteobacteria > Rhodobacterales > Rhodobacteraceae > Thermohalobaculum. Next base: position 8,607 of record CAYXPI010000079.1, read on the forward strand.
CGCACCACGGCGAGCCGGCCCGCCTCCACCGCCACCTCGAGCCCGCCAGCGGTAAATGTGCCCGCGAAGACGACCTTCCGCGCGTTCTGGCTGATGTTGATGAAGCCCCCCGCTCCGGCGAGCCGAGGCCCGAAGCGGGAGACGTTGACGTTGCCCTCCGCATCGGCCTCCGCCATGCCGAGGCAGGCAAGGTCGAGCCCCCCACCGTCGTAGAAGTCGAACTGCTGATTCTGGGCGATGATCGCATCGGTGTTGACCGCGGCCCCGAAATCGAGGCCCGAGGCCGGCTGGCCGCCCACGACCCCCGGCTCGGCCGTGAGGGTGAGGTGCTCGAGAAGCCCCTCCTCGCCGGCCACATTCGCCACGCCCTCGGGCATCCCGATGCCGAGATTGACGATGCCGTTCACCGGCAGTTCGAAGGCCGCGCGCCGGGCGATCACCTTGCGCGCGTCGAGGGCCATCGGCGCCGCCGCGTCGGCCGGGGCCCGGTACCGGCCCGTGAAGGTGTGCGCGTAGGCGGTGGCGTAGGTCTGGCGGTGGTGCTCGGCATCGGCCACCACCACGGCATCGACCAGCGCGCCCGGGATCACCACCTCCCGCGCCGTGAGGGTGCGGGCGGCCACGATTCGCTCGACCTGGACGATGACGGCGCCGCCCGAGTTCTTGGCCGCCATCGCCTGGGCCAGCACATCGAGGATGAGCGCCTCCTTCTCCATGGTCACGTTGCCGGCCTCGTCAGCCGTGGTGCCGCGGAGGAGCGCCACGTCGATTGGGAGCGCCTTGTAGAAGAGCCAGTCCCGCCCGCCAAGGGTGAGATGCTCTACCAGTTCGTCCTGCGTGACCGCGTTGATCTTGCCACCCTCCTTGCGGGGATCGACGAAGGTCTCGAGGCCCACATGGGTGAGGGTGCCCGGCTTGCCCGCGGCGATGTCGCGATAGAGATGCGAGATCACCCCCTGGGGCAGGTTGTAGGCCTCGATCTTGCCCGCCAGCGCGAGCTGCCCGAGCTTCGGGATGAGGCCCCAATGCCCGCCGATCACCCGGGCGAGGAGCCCGTCCGCCGCGAGCCGATTGAGCCCCCGGTCCTTCCCGTCCCCCTGGCCTGCGGCGAAGAGGAGCGTGAGGTCCCGCGGGTGCCCGGTCTCGCCATGGCGGCGGGCGATGGCGTCCAACAGCCCGTCCGGCACCCCGATGCCGACAAAGCCCGAGGTGGTGATCGTGTCGCCGTCCCGCACCAGCCGGGCCGCGGCGTCGGCGCTCACGCTCTTGCGCTTCATCGGATCCTCCCGTTTTCGTCAGGCTTCGCCGCGGGCGCTGGCGCGGTCAAGGGGTTGGGCCGGCCCTGGCGGCCGCGCGGGCGCTCGGCTAGGCTGAAGCCGGGAGGTGCCCCGTGGCCTACGCAACCATACGCTACGCGCTCGAGGGCGCGCGTGCGACCATCACCCTCGACCGGCCGGAGAAGCTCAACAGCCTGACGGCGGAGATGCGCCGCGAGCTCACCCACGCGCTCGACCGCGCGGCGGGGGAGGCGCGGGCCATCGTGCTGACCGGCGCGGGACGGGCATTTTGCGCGGGCCAGGATTTGGGCGACGCGGCGACAATCGAGGCGGTGGAGCTCGAGCGGGTGCTCCGCGAGGAGTACGAGCCGCTCCTCAGCCGCATCGCCGAGGCGCCCGTGCCGGTGATCGCGGCGGTCAACGGCGTCGCGGCCGGGGCGGGCTGCAACCTCGCTCTGGCGGCCGATCTCGTGGTTGCCGCACGGTCGGCCAGCTTCTCGGAGGCGTTCGCGCGGATCGGGCTCCTCCCCGATGCCGGCGGCACCTTTCTGCTCCCCCGCCTCGTGGGGCGCGCCCGGGCCATGGGCATGTGCCTGTTCGCCGAACCGGTGCCGGCGGCGCGCGCGGCGGAGTGGGGGCTGATCTGGGAGATGGTGGAGGACACGGACCTTGCGGACCGCGCCGCCGCCCTCGGCACGCATCTGGCCGAGGGACCGACCCTCGCCTTCCGCCTCTTGAAGGAGGCCATGCGCGCCTCGGCCGAGAACGGCCTTGCGGCCCAACTCGATCTCGAAGCCGAGCTCCAGGGGCAGGCCGGCCGCAGCCGGGACTTTCGCGAGGGCGTGCTCGCCTTCCTCGAGAAGCGCCCCCCCCGGTTCGAGGGCCGCTGAATGACCGGCACTCCGGAGAGCTTCGCCGCCGCCATCCGCACTGCCCCCGTGGCCTGGGACGCGCGGAAGGGGGCCGACATCGTCGCCCGGCTGCCGGAGGAGCTTCGCTTGGGCGCGGCGGGCGACCTCCTCCGCGGGGTTTGCGCCTCGGCGCCCTACCTCGCGAGGCTGACGGAGCGCCACGGCGCCTGGCTGGCCGCGCGGATGGAGGAGACGCCACAGGCCGCGCTCGCCTCGGTGCTCTCGGAGATGGGGGAGGCGGCGACACATCCGGCAGAGGACCGGCGCCTCGGCGCGGCGCTCCGCCAGGCCAAGTCGCGCGGGGCTCTCCTCATCGCGCTGGCCGATTTGGGCGGGGTGTGGGATCTCGGCCAAATCACCGGCGCGCTCAGCGACCTGGCCGAAGCCGCGACCCGCACGGCCACCTCCGCGCTCCTGGCCGAGGCGCTCCGCCGCGGGCGGCTGCCGGGGCTCGGGCCCGACGATCTCGCGACGGGCGCGGGCTACGCCATCATCGCCATGGGCAAGCTTGGGGCGCGGGAGCTCAACTACTCCTCCGACATCGACCTCATCTGCCTCTTCGACCAGGACCGCGTCGCGCCGCAGGACTACGCCGAGGCCAAGGCCGGCTACATCCGCGTGACCCGGGGGCTCGTCAAGCTCCTCTCGGACCAGACGGCGGAAGGCTATGTCTTCCGCACCGATCTCCGGCTCCGGCCCACCCCCTCCACCACGCCGGTCTGCCTCGCGATGGAAGCGGCCGAACGCTATTACGAGCGTCAGGGGCGGACCTGGGAGCGCGCGGCGCACATCAAAGCCCGCCCGGTGGCCGGGGACATCCCCGCGGCGGACGCCTATCTCCAGCGCCTTGAACCCTTCGTTTGGCGCCGGCATCTCGATTTCGCGGCGATCGAAGACACGCACGAGATGCTGCGCAAGATCCGGGCGAAGTCCGGAAAGTTCACCGCCGAGGGGCTGCCCGGCCACGACATCAAGCTCGAGCCCGGCGGGATCCGCGAGATCGAGTTCTTCGCCCAAACCCGGCAGCTGATCGGCGGCGGGCGCAGGCCGGCGCTCCGCGCCCCGGCCACCTGCGACGCGCTCGCCGCCCTCGCCCGACACGGCTGGATCAAGGCCGAGACCGCGGACCAACTCACGGCCGACTACACCGCCCACCGCACGCTCGAGCATCGCCTGCAAATGGTGGAGGACGCGCAGACCCAGACCATCCCCGCCTCCGCCGAGGCGCGGGAGCGGATCGCCGCCCTCTCCGGCTGGGCCGACCGCGCGGCCTGGGAGCGTGACATCGCCGAGCGCCTTGCCCGCGTGCACGCCGCCACCGAGGCCTTCTTCAAGCCGCCGGAGGACCAGGCCGCCGCGCGGGCCGACCCCGAGGAGATCACCGAAGAGCGGCTGGCCGCGCTCGGCTTCAAGCGGCCAGAGGATGCCTGCCGCCGGATCGAGCGCTGGCGCTCCGGCGCGCTGCCGGCGACCCGCACGGCCCGGGCCCGGCGCCTCTATGCGGGGCTCGAGCCGCGGATCATCGGCGCCCTCTCCAAGGGCCACAGCCCGGACGAGGCGATCGCGGAGTTCGACCGCTTCCTTTCGGGGCTTCCGGCGGGCGTGCAGGTCTTCTCCCTCTTCACCGCCAACCCGCATCTCCTCGACCTCATCGTGGAGATCTGCGCCGTCGCCCCCAGGCTCTCGGTGCATCTGGGGCTGGAGCCGAAGGCGCTCGACGCCCTTCTCTCCGGGGACTTCTTCGCCCCGCTGCCGGACACCGCGGCGCTCCGGGACGATCTCGAAGCCTGGCTCGGGCGCGAGGCGGACTACGAGCGGGTGCTCGACGGCGTGCGCCGCTGGGCGCGGGAGTTCCGGTTTCGCGCGGGCGTGCAGGTGCTGACGGCCACGGCGGATGCGCGCGAGGCCGGGGGCGCGTTCTCGGCCATCGCCGAGGCCTGCCTCGGCGCTCTCTTCCCCCGGGTCGTGGCGGATTTCGCGGCGCGCCACGGGCCACCACCGGGCCGCGGGCTTTCGGTGATCGCGCTCGGCAAGCTCGGCTCGCGGGAGATGACCGCGAGCTCGGATCTCGACCTCATCACGGTCTACGATGCGGGCGGCGCCGAGAGTTCGGACGGGCCGCGACCGCTCGCTCCCTCGGTCTACTACCCGCGGCTCACCCAGGCGCTGGTGGCGGCCCTCACCGCGCCCACCGCCGAGGGCCGGCTCTACGAGGTGGACATGCGCCTCCGCCCCTCGGGCCGTCAGGGTCCCGTCGCCGTGAGCCTCGGGGCCTTCCGCACCTATCACGCCGAGAAGGCCTGGGTGTGGGAGCATATGGCGCTCACCCGCGCGCGGGTGGTGGGCGGCGCGCCGGAGGCGGGGCGCGCGGTCTCGGAGACCATCGCCGAGATCGTGCGCGCGCGGAGCGGGGCCGCCGACATCTGGCCCGAGGCGGCGGAGATGCGGAGCCGGCTGATGGAGGCCCATCAGGCGGAGCGGCGCGAGCCCTGGGCGCTCAAGCACGCGGCCGGCGGGCTCATGGAGATCGAGTTTTTCGCCCAGGCGGGGGCGCTCCGTCTCGGGCTCACCCCTCCCGTCGGCGCCGAGGTGGCCCTGCCGGAGATGGTGGCGGCCGGGATGCTCAGCGCCGAGGCCGGGGAGCGGTTGGCGGCCGCGCATCGCCTCCAAATGGGGCTTCAGCAGGTCGAGCGGGTGGCGATGGAAAAGCCGCTGCACGAGGCGCCGCCGGGCCGGGCCCTCCAGGCCACGCTGGCGGCGGCCCTCGGCTTCCCCGCCTATTCGGCGCTCGAGGCGGCTCTCCTCGCTGCGCAGGCCGAGGCGGCGGAGATCGTGGCCCGCGCCTTCGCCGGCCCGGTCACTCCGGCTTGAGCTCGGCGGCGAGCGCCCACACCCGCTCGTTCGCCTCCGGGCTCCGCGCCCGGGTGATCTGGCAGCCGAGGCGAGCGCCGCCCGGCAGCCGATCGAGCTTCTCGATCCGGATCGTCACCCGCCGGGCGCGCGGATCGATCAGAAGCATCTGCGCCAGCCGCTCGGCGAAGGTCTCGAGGAGGTTCATGCGAGGGCCGGCGGCCAGATCCTCGATCGAACTCACCAGCACGTCGTAATTGATCACCCGGCCCACCTGATCGTCGATATGCGCACTGTTGCGCGTGACGTCGAGCGCGATGTCGAAGCGCACGCGCTGGCGCACGCCGTGCTCCTCGCGATAGGCGCCGATCTCGATCTCCGACACATAGTCGGCCAGGAACACGCGGTCCGCCGGCAACTCCGCCGCTCCGGCCGCCGGCTCCGCTCCGCCCAAGGGCAGCGCCGCGGGATCGCTCATCTCCTGCTCCCATGCCGAGGCCCCCCGAGGGCACCGATTGGCCGCGGAGCCTAGCGACCTCCCGCCACGCTGGCCACGGGAAAATGTATGGACCGCCCCGTGCGCGCAAGTGTGGTCTCGGTCTGCACGGAACGTTCGCGTCAATGTATCCGGCTTCTCAGTGGAGCCACCTGCTCCGGGCGTCGCTGCCGGGCGTTCCCGCCTCGCGCGCTTCCTAACCCCGCTGACGCGACCGGCGATCCTGGCGGCGAGCTGGACGAGCGTCTACGGGATCATCGTCTACCAGGTGAACGTGCATGGCAGCTTCCCCACCGCGGTCTCTGTGGCGCATGCCGCCGTACGATCCGCCTGCTTGGCGCGGCTTGGAACAGAGCGGCTTCGCGCAGGTCAGGGCCAGTGACGCTGGCCAAAGGCAGCGCCATTGCTGCCGGGACAGGCGGCATATCGCGCTGGTGGCTCGGCTCGCAGGCTCTTTGGGACTTCGATGCCCTGCGCGTGTCGCAAGCCTCCCTCGCCGGTTTGTCGACAGGGCGGATCGCTTCACCGCCCTTTCCAGTGTTTGCAGGCCGTCTTCTAGAACGAAAAGAAATCGAACCCACTGAAGACGCTGGAAAAGTCGAACTCCGCGTAGGGCGAGTCAATGCGCGCACGCGCCCCTGCCAATGCGTCGGAAGAGTTGAACCCAACGCTGGTTGCGAAATCCTCCGTTCCGGCGACGACCTGTCCCGAGATCGTCGTGCCGCTGTCAGTGACGCGTGTTTCGTCCACGAAAATCGGCTCGTCGGCCAGATTGACAGCATTGTCGCCATCAAGGTCGAAGTCGGCGGTGTCGGCGAACACGAAGGTTTCGTTCACGTCAGAGTTCAAGATGTCTGTGATCATAGCTCGCTCCATGGTTGACCCTTCGGTTGAGAAGGGTTTTGGGCGCGGGGTGGACGGGATCCGTGGGCTGACCGCGCGCGCATCCTGTCCGTTCCCGAACGAGCGCCTTTGGTTCTGTCGAGCACAGACGTGTTATCCGCAGTCCGATCAGGCGAGTTTCTAACGCGGCCGGCGAGGGCCGATTTCCCGCTTCAGCCCTGACCGGCGCGGATCGTGTCAGTGCCATCCCTGCGTCACCACGCACGCCGTCTCATGGTCGGGCTGCTCTGATCTCAGGCGGCGCCGACGCGTCCTCGATAGTCTCCACCACCCGTGAGCACCGACCAGGCGACGCGGGCGAGCTTGTTGGCCAGATGCTCGAGCTGTCGGCTAAGGTCTTGGACGGCAGCATCGGTCGCACAGCATTCCTCCCAGAGGCCGCGGGTGAGGTGACGGATTGCCGGGGAGAGTGGACCGGTCTCGTCGCCCAGGTGCGCGGGCACGCAGCCGCGAAGGCCACCGCGTCCCTTGCGCATGAGATTACATGCTCGGCGAGGAGGCCACGGATCTGACTGCTGACCGATGTTCTTCGGCCGACGAGCCGATCGCGCACGCGGTGGATGGCCTGGAGCTCGAGCTGCTCGCGGGTCTTGATCGGCACGAAGCGCATGCGCAGCCGCGGGACCGCCTCGGCATCGGCGAATTCGTTCTTCTGCTCGCCGACATATGGCTTCGCATACTGCGCCGGCATCAACCGCGAGTCATGCCCCATCTCCGCAAGCGTGCCACCGATCTCTTGCGCGCTGGCACACGCCTCCATGCCGACGAGGCAGGGTGCCAGGTTGCGGAGAAGGGCGAAGATCTGGGGCCGGGAACACCGCCTGCGCTTCATGATCCGCCCGTCCCCGTCCATACCGATCAGGTGAAAGACGTTCTTCCCAAGGTCGATCCCGACGACGCAAATCCCGGTCCTGGCTGGCTTCCTCCTCTATGGCTCGTCTCACGCGCCTCGATCCGAACCGAGGCGGGAGGGGCGGTCCATCCCATCACGACATGGCAGAGCCCCATGGCGCCGGGTCCGAGGCTCAGGCCGGGTCCGTCGCGTATTCCGCCGAGGCCATCTCGGCCAGGCGCGAGACCGTGCGGGCGAACTCGAACGCGCCCGCCCCTTCGACATAGAGCGCCTCAGCCGGCGCTTCGGCCGAGAGATAGAGCCGGGTCCGGGCCTCGTAGAGCGTGTCGACGAGGGTGACGAAGCGCTTGGCCTCGTTGTTCTTGGCGCGGGAGAGCACCGGGACGTTCTCGAGCAGGAGCACGTCGTAGCGCCGGGTGAGAGCCAGGTAGTCCTGCGCGCCGAGCGGCCGGCCGCAGAGATCCGCGAACCCCGCCCGCGCCACCCGCGCCGCGGCCCGCGGCACCTCCACCTCCCGCGCGCCCACCGGCAGAAGCTCGGGCCCGCCCTCCGCGCCGCCGGTCTCCTCGTCCCAGATCGCGTCCATCTCCGCGGCGGTCTCCGGGCCGAGGGGCGTGAGAAAGCGCCGCTCCCCCTGCGCGCGCCCCACGCGGTAGTCGGTGGGGGAGGCAAGCTCGAACACATCCATCCGCTCCTTGAGGAGGGCGATGAAGGGCAGGAAGAGCGCGCGGTAGAGCCCGTCCTTGTACAGGTCGTCC
>CAYXPI010000080.1:0-16637 GCA_964467005.1 uncultured Limibaculum sp.
AACGTCGTCATCTCCCTCGTCCTCTCCACCGCCTTCGGGCTCTTCGGCTACTTCGCGCCGGTGTATTGGGTGGAGCGGCAGATCGCCTCGCGGCGGGAGGAGATCGCCAACGCCTTCCCGGACGCGATGGACATGATGCTCGTCTGCATCGAGGGCGGCCAGTCGCTCGAGCAGGCGATGGCCCGGGTGGGCAAGGAGATGGAGTCGTCGTCGGGCCCCCTCGCCGAGGAGCTCCAGATCGTGTCCTACGAGTTTCGCGCGGGAAAGGACCGGATCGCCGTGCTTCGGGACTTCGCGGCCCGCTGCGCCGTCAACGACATCTCCTCCTTCGTCACCGTGCTCATCCAGTCGACTGCCTTCGGTACGTCCGTCTCCGAAGCGCTCCGGGTCTACGCCTCGGAAATGCGGGACAAGCGGCTGATGCGCGCGGAGGAGAAGGCCAACGTGCTGCCGACCAAGCTCACACTCGGCACCATGATGTTCACCGTGCCGCCGCTCATCCTCATCCTGATCGGCCCCTCGATCATCCAGATCTTGCGGGCGCTGAGCGGTCTCACGCGATGAGGGGAGTGGCGGCGTCGCTCACGCTGCCGCTCCTCCTTGCGGCGTGTCTGGAGCCCGGGCCCTTCGAGCCGCCGCCCATCGCCGCCGCCGACCCCGACGCGCTGATCGCCGAGGGCACCCGCCTTCTGCGCCTCGGCGAGCCCGACCAGGCCTACGACCGCTTCATCCGCGCCTTTTCCGCCGGCGGCCCTCCGGCGCAGACACTGACGGGAGCGGGCCTCGCGCTCGAGGCGCAGGGCCTCCTCCACCAGGCGCGCGATCTCCTCGAGCGGGCGAGCCAGCTGGCCCCCGCCTCGGTCAACACGCAAAACAATCTGGGCGTCGTCGAGTACAAGCTTGGAGACTATGCGGCCGCGCGCAACGCGTTCCGCCAGGCCTTCGCCGTCTCGAGCGGGGGGAGCGCCGTGGCGCTCGCCAATCTTCGCGCGGCTGAGCGGGCGCTGGAGGCTCGGGCTCCCCGGCCGGACCCACAGGTGACGCACCGTGTGCAACGCCTCGGCGGGGGCGTGTACCGGCTCGGCCCGAGCGAGGAGGCGCCCGCGCCCATCCCGGTGCTCGCGGCGGAGGAGACCGTCAGCCCTGCCCCGGAGGCGGCGGCGTCGCAATCCGAGCCCGACGCAACCCCGGATGCGCCGGCGCCCGAGCCCGAAATCGCCGCCGCCGCGCCGGCCGAGCCGGTGGAGGAGGCGCCGCTTCGCCCCGTGCCGTCCGAGCCGACGCCGCTCGCCCCGGCCGCGCCGCCGCCCGACCCCTTGCCCGCACCGGAGACGCAGCTCGTCACGCCCGACATGCCGTCGCAAACCGCAGCGGGCCCGGCCTCCGCGCCCGCGTTTCCCGTGCTCGCTGCGGCTCCAGGGGCATCGACATCTGAGCCATGACCGCCATAATCGCGACGTCGGGACAGCACCAATAAATGAGCCGCACAATGCGCATCTGGGTCATCGCCACGCTCGCCGCCGCCGCCTTGGGCGGCTGCGCCCCCTCGATCGCCAACCGGCCGGACCCCCTCGCTCAAAACGTGATCGACGAGGCCGGCCTGTCGAGCCTTCTCCTTCAGGCGGGCGACGCGGAGCAGGCCGTGCGCTATTTCTCCACCGCCTCGGCCGAGGAGCCCGAGCGCGCCGATCTTCGCCGGGGTCTCGCGATCTCGCTCGTTCGGGCCGAGCGCTTTCCCGAGGCGGCGCGGGTCTACGGAGAGCTCGAGAGCCTCGGACAGGCCACGCCGGTCGATCGGCTGGAGCACGCCTTCATCGCCGTCAAGCTGCAGCGCTGGGCCGAGGTGGAGGCGCTGGAGGCCGAGCTGCCCGCCGGGCTGGACACCGCGCGGCGCCATCTCCTCACCGCCATGATCGCCGACCAGCGGCAGGATTGGGTGAGCGCCGACAGCGCCTATGCCCGGGCCGAGCTCCTCACCAACACCCCCGCCAAGATCTTCAACAACTGGGGGGTGAGCAAGATGGCGCGCGGCGAACTCGACGCGGCGGAGACCATGTTCACGCGCGCGCTCGGCTACGACAGCTCGCTGTTCAGCGCCAAGAACAACCTCGCCATCGCCCGCGGCCTCCAAGGCAAGTACCAGCTGCCGCTCGTCCCGATGACCGATCGGGAGAAGGCGACGATCCTCAACAATCTCGGCATCATCGCCGCGCGCAAGAACGAGACCCGCATCGCCAAGGGCCTCTTCACCGCGGCGGTGGAGGCGCATCCCCAGCACTACGAAGCGGCGGCAAACCGGCTCGCGAGCCTCGAGACCACGGTCGAGAACTGATCCCATGATGGACTTCTGGGCGCTGGCCATCGCCGTCGCGGGGCTCGTGCCCCTCATGGTCTATGTGGGCCTCAAGGACACGAAGGACCTCATCATCCCCAACTGGACGGTGCTGGCGGTTTTGGGCATCTTCCTCGCCACCGGATCTTGGGGCCTGCCCATCGAGACCTTTCTCTGGCGTCTCCTTTACGGGGTGCTGGCCTTCGCCGCGGGCCTCGCCATCTACAACGCCACGCAGGGCGGCATCGGGGCGGGAGACTTGAAGCTCCTCGCGGCCTTCGCGCCATTCCTCCACCGCGACATTCTCCTGGCCTTCCTCATCGTCTATCTCGTGGTGAGCGTGGTGGGCTCCATCGCCTTCATCGTCGCGCGCCGGCTCCTCAAGGGGCGGGCGAAGGGGTGGAAGGCGTTCGACAACGTGCTCTACTACCCGGCTGGGGTGTTCATCGGCCTCACGATCACCCTCGTGATGGTGGCCGAGCTGTCGGCGCGCTTCGCCTAGGCCCGGGCCCAGGCCGCCCAGGCGGCGTCGGCGAGCCACAGCGTCGGGTCGTCGGTGATCACGCCGCTGAGGCCCGGAAGCCGGAGCGGGGCGAGGGCCGCGGGGTCGTTTGGCGTGTAGACCCGGAGATCGAGGCCCGACTCGCCGGCCGCGGCGAGATGGGCCCGGGTGAGGCGCCGGTGGTCCATATGCATCGCCGCGGCGCCGAGCGCGCGGGCCTCCGCCACCCACCGATCGGGCGGCTCGTCGTAGAGCGGGGCGAGGGCCACATCGGGGCGGAGCCGCCCGAGGGCCGCGAGGGCGCCGAGATCGAAGCTCGAGACCAGGAGCGGCACCGCGGCGCGCCGGATCTCCGACGCCACAGCGCGAGCGATGGCCTCGCCTCCGCCCTCCGCGGGCTTCATCTCGAGATTGGCCGAGAGCCCGAGCGCCGCCAGGGTCTCGAGCGCGTCGGCCAGGATTGGGATCCGCTCGCCCCTAAAGGCCGCGCTGTGCCACGCTCCGGCGTCGAGCTCGGCCAGATCCGCCCGAGAGCGGGCGGCGATGGGGCCTTGAGCGTTCGTGCAGCGGTCGAGCGTCGCGTCGTGGAACACCACTGCGGTTCCGTCGCCGAGGAGCGTCACGTCGAACTCCACGGCCCGCGCGCGCGCCGCCCGCGCCGCGCGAAAGGCCGCGAGCGTGTTCTCCGGCGCGGCCCGGCTCGCGCCCCGATGGGCGATCACCCGCCCAAACTCGGCCGACATCGCGTCTCCCCCTTGAGCCATGACCCTAGCACTCCGCCCCAGCGCTTGCACCCCGTCCGGCTTCGTGCCAGAGACGCTGGGCAAGGTGGGGCGACGATCAGGGGTGCGATATGTCCGTGACCCGTGCGGCGCTTGCCATCGGCCTCCTCGCCGGCGCAGCGGCGCTCGCGGCGGCCGTCGGCCACCACGCCGCGCTCAGATACGAGGCTTTGACGCTCGCCCGTGTGGAGGCGGCGCGCGCCTCCCTCGGGCTCGATTGGCTGGAGGTCGCGGCGGACGGCACCCGGCTCACCCTCTCGGGCCGGGCGCCGGACGACCTGGCGCGGGCCCTCGCCATCGAGACGGTGGGTGAGGCCGCCCCGGCCGCCGAGATCGAGGACCGGCTCGACACCGCGCCGCCGACGCCGACACGCCGGCCCCCGCCCCGGCTCGAGCTTCATCGTGACGGCGCGTCGATCACCCTCCTCGGTCTCTTGCCCGAGGCCGACGCGCCGATGGCCGGCCTCCGACGCGCCCTGTCCGCCCGGGCCCCGGATCTTTGGGTGAAGGACCTGACCGCTGGCAACGCCGCGCCCTGGCCCGCGGCGCGTCCGCTCTCCGAGGGTTACCCGGTCGCGGTCGAGGCGCTTCTTTCCATCACGCGTGCGCGGGTGGTGTTGGAGCCCGATCGGATCCGGATTGCGGGCCTCGCGGCCTCGGATGCGCGGCGGCGGGATATCACGGCCCGGCTCCTCTCCCGAGCGCCCGGGGGCCAGCCGCTGGAGATCGATCTCAAGGTGCCGCCGCCGGTGATCGCGCCCTTCCGTGTGGCGCTCGCCCGGCATGGGGCGGAGGGCCTGCGGCTCGAGACCTGTGCGGCGCGCAGCGCAGAGGAGGCGGCCGAGCTCACGGCGATGATGCGGCGCGCCGGCCTCAGCGATGTGGCGGGCGGCTGCCTCGCCGGCGCCGGTGGCCCGCCGGGGGACTGGCTCCGGGCGGTCGCGGCGGGGCTCGCGGCGCTGACCGCGTCGCCCGGGCGGAGCCGGTTCGAGATCACCTATCGCTCGGCAACGCTGCATGTCGACGGCGATCTCACCGCAGAGGCCCTCGCCGCCCAGGAACGGGCCCTGCGCGAGCGCCTGCCTGCGGGCTTCTCCGCCCGGGTGATCGCCGATCCGGCGCCCGCGGAGAGCGCGCCGGCCGCCGAGCCGCGGGAGCTGCGGGGCCCTTGGATCGACGTCACCGCCGCGCCGGACACGCTGGATCTCACGGGCCGGGTCGGGAGCGCGGCTTCGGCCGCGGCGCTGGAGGCGGTGGCGGCGGTGCGCTTTCCCGGGCGGATCGTGCGCGGCCGGCTGCGGAGCGCCGGCGCCGCCCCGCCTGACGCGTGGATGCAGGCGGCGCAAGTGGCGCTCGCAACGCTCTCCGAACTCGGCGAGGGGCGGGTGCGGCTGACCGCCCGCCGGCTGCTGGTGGACGGCACGGTGCCGGCTCCCGGCCTCGCCCGCACGGTGCATGAGCGCCTCGCCTCGGCGCTCCCCGAGATTGCGGTGGAGACGGCGCTCACGGTCGACCTGCCCGCGGTCGTGCGCGCCCTTCCGGTGTCGGCCGAGCGCTGCGCCTGGCTGGCCGGGCGGGCGCTTCTCGAGCGCCCGCTCTCCTTCGCGCCCGGCAGCGCCGTGTTGGAAGAGAGCGCGGAGGCGGTGCTGGACCGGCTGGCGGACATCCTGGCGACCTGCCCCGAAGCGGTGCTGGAGATCGCCGGGCACACCGACAGCCAAGGCTCGGCCGGCTTCAATCTGAGGCTCAGTCAGAGCCGGGCCGACGCGGTGCGACATGCGCTCTTCGCGCGCGGGCTCCCCCGCCGGCGCCTCGCCACCCACGGCTACGGGGAAGCGCGCCCCAAGGCGGACAACGCGACCAAGGAGGGCCGGGCCCTCAACCGCCGCATCGAAATCACCCCTGTCCCGACGCGCGAGGGGGAGGGATGACCCTCGACGAGCTCTCCTGGGCCATCTCGCTCGGCGCGTTCCTGGCCGGCCTCGTGGGGTGGATCTTGCACTGGCTCTGGTGCCTTGTGGCCCGGGCGGCGAGCGGGGAGCGGGCGCGGATCCAGCACCTCGTCGCCGAACTCGACGCCGCCGCGCAGGCCCGCGAGGACGCCGAGGCCGCGCGCGCCGACACGGAGGTGGCGCTCACGCGGCGGATCGCGGAGCTCGAGATCGCGCTTGAGGATCAGGAGGCGCGGCATGCGGCCGAACTCGAGGCCAGGGCCTTCGAGCATGCCCGCGCGCTCGATCAGGCGACCCGAGACGCGCAGGCGGCGTGGGACGGGCTGGGGAATGCCCGGCGACGGATCGCGGAGCTCGAGCGCACGCTCGAAGGCGGGTGAGGGCTCAGCCCTCGCGCCAGCGCGCGGCGGCGGCCTCGTCGGTCTCCCGCGCGTCGACCCATTCGGCCGCGCCGTCCGCCCCGGTCTCCTTCTTCCAGAAGGGCGCGCGGGTCTTGAGATAGTCCATGACGAAGGCCGCGGCGTCGAAGGCGGCTTGGCGGTGGCGGCTGGCCGCGAGCACCAGCACGATCCGGTCTCCCGGCGCAAGCGGGCCCACCCTATGGACGATGCGGAGACCAGAGAGCGGCCAGCGGCCCTCCGCCTCTGCCGCGATCTCCTCGAGCGCGCGCTCGGTCATGCCCGGATAGTGCTCGAGCTCCAGGCCCTCGAGCCGCCCGGCGCCGCCCATCTCGCGCACGAGGCCGGTGAAGCTCACCACCGCGCCGATCTCCAGCCGCCCTGCGGTGAGCGCCGCCATCTCGGCGGCGATGTCGATATCCGCGGTCTGGATCGAGACAGTGGTGGGTGCGGCCGCGTCCATCTCAGCCTCCGGTGACCGGCGGGAAGAAGGCCACCTCGCGCGCGCCTGCGATCGGGCTGTCGAGATCGGCCAGCTCCTGGTCGATCGCAACCCGGACGGAGGCGAGATCGGCGAAGGCGGCGGCGTGGGCGTCGTCCTGCGCGGCCAGGTGGGCGGCAAGCTCGCGCGCCGTCGCCGCGTCGCCGGGGTCGACCTCCTCGGCGCCGGTGCCCACGCGCTCGCGCATCCAGGCGAAATATCGGATCTGCATCAGGGCTCCTCCCGCTCCCGAATATAGGTGAGCGCCTTGGCCGTGTAATCCCATCCCGTGACGAGGGTGATCGCCGCCGCAACCCAGAGCGCCGTGAGGCCCAGGAGCGAGATCCAGAGCTCGACCGCGAAGGCCGTCGCCGGCTCGAAGGCGGCGATGGCCAGGTGGTCCGCCGGGGCCTCGGCCAGCGCGAGTGCGATGGCGGCCATCTGCGCCGCGGTCTTCCACTTGGCGAGGCGGGTGACGCGGAGCGGCGCGCCGGGCCCCAACGCCTCCCGAAGGCCTGAGACCAGGATCTCGCGGGCCAGGATGAGGACGATGGGCGGCGTCACGGCCCAGGAGAGCGTGAGATCCAGCGCCACGAGCTCGGTGCCAGATGGCGCTTCGGGGCGGGGGTCGTACAGGGCGAGGACGAGGGCAAGGGCGATCACCACCATGGCCTTGTCGGCGATGGGGTCGAGCACCCGGCCGAGCGCGCTCTCCTGACCGAGGCGCCGGGCGAGCCAGCCGTCGAGGAAATCCGTGGCCGCCGCGGCGAGGAAGAGGCCGAGCGCCCAGAGATCCGCCTCCGGCCGTGGGACGAGAAGAAAGGGCAGCGCCAGCGCGGGCGCGGCGGCGATGCGCGCGAGTGTGAGGAGGTTTGGCACCGTCCAGAGGCCCAACCGCTCACCGGTCTCCGTGGAAATGCGCATAGACCGCCTCCGCCATCGCCGCGGATATCCCGTCCACGGCTTTGAGATCCGCCAGCCCTGCCCGTGCCACGGCTTTGGCCGAGCCGAAATGGCGCAGAAGCGCGCGCTTTCGCGCAGGGCCCACGCCGGCGATCTCGTCGAGCGGGTTGGCGGCCTGGGCCTTGGCCCGCTTCGCCCGGTGGGCCCCGATGGCGAACCGGTGCGCCTCGTCGCGGAGCCGCTGCACGAAATAGAGCGTTGCCGAGCGGAAGGGCAGGGCGAAGGGGCGCTTTCCGGGCGCGTGAAACACCTCCTTGCCCGCGTCCCGGTCCGTGCCCTTGGACACGCCCACCAGCGCCACGTCCTCGACGCCCAGATCCGCCATCACCTCCACCGCGGCCGAGACCTGGCCCTGCCCGCCGTCGATCAGCACGAGATCGGGCCAGAGCCCGGCCTCCCGGTCCGGGTCCTCCTTCACGAGGCGGGCGAAGCGGCGGGTCAGCACCTCGCGCATCATGCCGAAATCGTCGCCCGGGGTGAGATCGGCATCCCGGATGTTGAACTTGCGGTACTGGCCCTTCTCGAAGCCCTCGGGCCCGGCGACCACCATCGCCCCCACGGCATGGGCGCCCTGGATGTGGGAGTTGTCGTAGACCTCGATGCGCTGGGGTGCCGCCTCGAGCCCGAAGGCCTCGCCAAGGGCGGACAGGAGCTTGCCTTGGCTGGAGGTCTCGGCGAGCTTCCGGGCCAGCGCTTCCCGCGCGTTCTTGGCCGCGTGGGCCACGAGGTCCCGTTTCTCCCCCCGCTGGGGCACGGCCACCACAACACGCCGCTCGGCGAGCGTTGTCAGCGCCTCGGCCAGAAGCGCTTGGGTCGGGATCTCGGCCGAGAGGAGCACCATGCGCGCGGGCTTGCGCTCCGTGTAGAACTGGCCGAGGAACGCCTCGAGGATGGTCTCGTCGCTGTCCTCCGCCGAGACGCGGGGATAGTAGGCGCGGTTCCCCCAGTTTTGATGGTTGCGAAAGAAGAACACCTGCACGCAGGCTTGGCCCCCCTCGCGGTGCAGCGCGATCACGTCCGCCTCGGCCGTCTTTTCCGGGTTGATGCCCTGGCGGCCCTGGATCTGCGTCATCGCGCGGATCCGGTCTCGGTAGATCGCCGCCTGCTCAAAGTTCGTCTCGGCGGCCGCGTCGGCCATCCGCTGGGCGAGCTCGGCCTGGACCTTGGTGGAGCGCCCCTCGAGGAACCGGCCCGCATCGGCCACGAGCTCGGCATAGGCCTCGGCCCCGATCTCGCCGGTGCAGGGGGCCGAGCAGCGCTTGATCTGATGGAGGAGGCAGGGCCGCGTCCGGCTCTCGAACACGCTGTCGGAGCAGGTGCGGATGAGAAACGCCTTCTGCATCTGGTTCAGCGTGCGATCCACGGCACCCGCCGAGGCGAAGGGGCCGAAATAGCGCCCCGGCGTCGTGCGCGCGCCGCGATGCTTGCGCATGAGGGGGAAGGGCCCGGTCTCGATCAAGATGTGGGGAAAGCTCTTGTCGTCCCGCAACAGCACGTTGAACCGGGGCTTCAAGCTCTTGATCAGGTTGGCTTCGAGTAGGAGCGCTTCGGTCTCCGTCTCGGTGCTGACGAACTCCATCGCCGCGGTACGGGCGATCATGGCGGCGATGCGGTTGGTGTGGGCGCCCCGGTTGGCGTAGGAGGCGACGCGCTTCTTGAGGCTCCTGGCCTTGCCGACATAGAGGACGGCCCCATCGTCGCCGAGCATCCGGTAGACACCCGGCTTGTCGGCCAAGCGGGGCAGATACCCACGGATCACCTCCGGGCCCCGCGCGGGCGGGGAGGGCGCTGTCGGCTCGGATGGCTGCGGCATGCGGTCGGTCATGGATTCGTGCTTGGCTGCCCTAGCGCAGGGGTGTTTTCAAGCCGAAAAGCGTCCCCGATTTCTGTGGATAACTTTGTGAGCAAGCTGTGCGGTCGCCCCCCACAGCCTTGAGTCCGTTAACCTTTTGTTACTTTGCACATTTTTTGTGCAACTTTATAAGATATTGATATGATGAGGAAAAATACTCGATCCCCAACAGAATCGGGCAAAACGCGGCAGATTGGTCTCGTTTTGGTGACGGTCAAGCCCGCAGTGGAAAAGCATGACGGCGGTCTCACTCCGGTCCCGTCACATCCGGGGTTTGCCAGGCGAGGTGTTGACCGCCGTCGATCGCCAGCATCTGGCCCGTGAACGCCTTGCAGCCGAGGATGAAGCGCAGCGCCGCGACGATGTCGTCCGGGTCCGAGCCCCGGCCCAGAAGGCAGGCCGCCCGCTGCCGCGCGAAATGCGTCTCCGACTGTCGGTCCGCCCTCAGCGTGGGCCCGGGCCCGATGGCCGCCACTCGCACCCGGGGCGCCAGCGCTTGGGCGGCGGTCTTGGTGAACATGGCGAGCCCCGCCTTGGCCACCGTGTAGGACGCGAAATGGGGCGTGGGCTTCCACACCCGCTGATCGATCATGTGAACCACGACGGCCTGGGCGACCGGCTCGCCCGCCGTGTCGATCCGGGGGTCGGGCGCCTGCCGGGCGAAGGCGCCGGTGAGATGGACGGGGGCCCGCAGATTGCTCTCTACCGCCCGGTCCCAGCTCTCCCGGCTCATGCCCTCCACCGTGTCGTGCTCGAAGAGAGAGGCGTTGTTGACGAGGAGGGTGAGCGGCCCGCCCAGCGCCTCCGCCGCCCGGGGCACGAGCCCGCTCACCGCGCTCTCGTCGAGGAGATCGGCTTGAAGCGCCGCGGCCCGGGCGCCGAGCGCCTCAGCGGCGGCTCGCGTCTCCTCGGCCGCGGCGGCCGAGCCGTTGTAGTGGATCGCCACATCCCACCCCGCGGCCGCAAGATCGAGCGCCATCGCCCGCCCCCGCCGCTTCGCGGCCCCGGTGATCAGTGCCCGCTTGCCCGCCGTCATGCCCATGCCCTCCGCGCTGCCCGTGGAAGAGCTAGGCGCCGCGGGACGCTCGACCATGGGCGCCCGGTCAGTCCCGCGTGATTTGGGGGCAGGCGCAGGGCCGCCCGGGCAGGCGGTGCACCCCGCAGCGCGCGCAGCGTATGAGGTCCTTGGGCGAGGGCAGGCGGGGCGGCCCTCCCGCCCGGCGGCCGCGCGCGACCAGAGCCCAAACAAGGGCCGCGATGCCGAGGGTGAGTAGCAATTTCCAGATCATCGCCGCCTCCCTGCGTCGTGCCGAAAACCTAGGCGAGGCCGGCCCGCGCCGCAATCCGCCAGCGCAGCGCCCGGCTTGGATTTCCAACCCCGGCGGTTATCGGCTAACAGAACGGCAGGGCAAGGATCACCAAGGCGCGCGCATGACCGTCGAAGACCCTCAGGAACTCCTGATCGCCGAGCTCGCGACCCTGCGCGCCGAGCATCGGGACCTCGACGGGGCCATTTCGGCCCTGGAGGCGACCGTGGCGCCCGACCGGATCGCGCTCCAGCGCCTCAAAAAGCGCAAGCTGCTCCTCAGGGACCGGATCGCGCATATCGAGGACCAGCTGTATCCGGACATCATCGCATGAGCGCGGGCGAGCCGACGATCGGGCCCAAGATCGGGGTGGTGATGGGCAGCCAGTCGGACTGGCCGACGATGGCCGCAGCGGCGGAGATCCTGGAGGCGCTGGAAATCCCGCACGAATGCCGGATCGTCTCGGCGCACCGGACGCCGGACCGGCTCTTCGCCTATGCCGAGGCGGCGGCGGGCCGGGGGCTCGCGGCCGTCATCGCGGGCGCAGGCGGGGCCGCGCATCTTCCGGGCATGCTGGCGGCCAAGACCCGGGTGCCCGTGCTCGGCGTGCCGGTGGAGAGCCGGGCGCTTTCGGGGCTCGACAGTCTTCTGTCGATCGTCCAGATGCCGAAGGGGGTGCCGGTGGCGACCTTCGCCATCGGGCGCGCCGGTGCGGCCAACGCCGCGCTCTTCGCCGCCGCGCTCCTGGCGGTGGAGGATGGCGACGTTGCGGCCCGGCTCGAGGCCTGGCGCGCGACCCAGAGCGCCGGCGTGGCCGAGGAGCCGCAGCGTGACTGATGCGCTGCCGCCAGGGGGGCGCATCGGGATTCTCGGCGGTGGCCAGCTCGGGCGGATGCTGGCGATGGCCGCGGCGCGGCTCGGGTTGAAGGCCGTGGTCTACGACCCTGCCGCGGCGCCCCCCGCAGCCGATGTCGCGCGCCACATCCGGGGGGAGTTCGAGGACGCGGAGGGCCTTTCGCGGCTCGCGGACGCGGTCGACGTCGTCACCTATGAGTTCGAGAACCTGCCCGTCTCCGCCTGCGCGGCCCTGGCGCCGCGGTGCCCGGTGCGCCCCGATGCGCGCGCCCTCGCGGTGGCGCAGGACCGGGCAGAGGAGAAGGCGTTCCTCGGCGGCCTCGGCCTTGCGACCGCCCCCTGGCGCGCGGTGGACGGGCCCGAGAGCCTCGCCGCCGCCCTGGCCGAGATCGGCGCCCCGGCAATCCTGAAAACCCGGCGCTTCGGCTATGATGGCAAGGGCCAGGCCCGGGTCGCGACGCCAGAGGCGGCGCCCGCGGCCTGGGAGGCCATCGGCGCCCGCCCCGCCGTCCTCGAGGGGCAGGTGGCCTTCGACGCCGAGCTTTCAGTCGTCGCGGCCCGCGGTCTGGGCGGCGAGGTGGTGGCCTACGACCCCGGTCACAACACGCATGAGGGAGGCATTCTCCGGCGCACCGCGGTGCCCGCGCCGCTGCCGCGGCCGATCCTCCAGGAGGCGGTGCTGGTCGCGGGCCGCATTCTCACCGCGCTCGACTATGTGGGGGTGATCGGCGTCGAGCTCTTTCGCGCGGGGCCCCGCCTTCTCGTCAACGAGATCGCGCCAAGGGTGCACAACACCGGCCACTGGACGCTGGATGCCTGCCTCGTCGACCAGTTCGAGCAGCACATCCGCGCGGTGGCCGGCTGGCCCTTGGGCGACGGCGCGCGCCATTCGGACGCGGTGATGGAGAACCTCATCGGGGACGAGGCGGCGGACTGGCATCGCCTCGCCGCCGAGGACGCGGCGCTTCACCTCTACGGCAAGGCGGAGATCCGGCCAGGCCGCAAGATGGGACATGTCACGCGCCTCACGCCCCGGCGCTGAGAGATCGCTTGCCGTCACGGGCCTCTCGCGCCGACTGACACCCCTGCGAGCCATGTTTCAGTCGCCTTGGGCCAACGGCCGGCCGCGCCTTTATCCGCGGCCATGACGCAGGCGTCAGCCCTGCCGCCCCGACAGCGACACACATCGAAGGAAAAGCTTATGACCACCTCGATCGCCTCCCCCCGCGCGGCGTTGCCTGCGCTCACCCTCGAGACGCTGGCCACCGTCGTCATCGCCGGCGCTCTCGCCACGGTTGCGTTCGACGTCTTCGGCCAATCGATCAGCCCGCTTCTGAAATCCGTGGCCAGCCCCTATCTCGGCGCCAAGCTCGCGCCGGTGCCGCTGGCCTCGCAGGTGCTCTCGACCGTGACCGGGATCCCGGGCAAGGATCTGGGCGCCCTCGGCATCCCCTATCTCCTGCACACGCTGACGGGGCTCCTGGCCTACCCGCTAGGCTATCTCCTCATCGTCCGCCCGCTGCATCAGCGTGTCGCGCCCGGGCTGACCTGGATCGTGCCGGCCGTGGTTTACGGCGTCGCGCTCTGGGTCTTCGCTCTCTACGTCATGGCCCATCTTGTGGCCGGAAACCCGCCCTTCCTCAATTTCGGCGGCATCACCTGGGTCGCGCTCTGGGGGCACATCCTCTTCGCCGTCGTCGCAGCTGGGGTGATCGAGGCCCGCACCCCGCGCTGAGCCGTCTTCCCCCCCCCGCCATACCGGGCCGCGGCACACTCTGCCGCGGCCCTGCCGGCGTCGGCGGCCATTTCCCTTTGCCGCGCGCGCGCTATGCTGCGCCCCATGGCTGAAACCCGCCCGGACCCCACCACCCATTTCGGCTTTGAGACCGTGCCCGAGGCCGAGAAGGCCGGGCGCGTGCGGGGGGTCTTCTCCTCCGTCGCCGCCCGTTACGACGTGATGAACGATCTGATGTCGGCCGGCATCCACCGCCTCTGGAAGGATGCGATGGTGAGCTGGCTTGCCCCCCGCCCGGGCCTCCGGCTCCTCGACCTCGCGGGCGGCACGGGGGACATCGCCTTTCGCGTGCTCGACCGGGCGCCCAACGCGGCGGTCACCGTCTGCGATCTCACCGCCGCCATGTTGGAGGAGGGGGCGCGCCGGGCCGAGATGCGGGGCCATCTCGGCATCCGCTGGGTGGAGGGGGACGCGACCGAGCTGCCCTTCGAGGATCGCGCGTTCGACGCCGTCACCATCGCCTTCGGGATCCGCAACGTCACGCGGCCAGAGGCCGCCCTCGCCGAGGCGCACCGGGTGCTCCGCCCGGGCGGGCGCTTCCTCTGCCTCGAGTTCAGCCGTGTCGAGCCCGAAGCCCTTCGGAGGCTCTACGACGCCTACTCCTTCGGCGTGATCCCGGCGATGGGCGCGGCCGTCACCGGCGACCGCGCGAGCTATCGGTACCTCGTCGAATCGATCCGCAAGTTCCCGGATCAGGAGAGCTTTGCCGAGATGATGCGCGCCGCGGGCTTCGCCCGGGTGGCCTGGCGCAATCTCACCATGGGGGTCGCCGCGCTCCACTCCGGCTGGCGCATCTGATGCTGGCGGCGATCCCGCAGCTCTGGCGCCTCTTCCGCACGGGGGCGACGTTCGAGCGGACGGGCGCGATGCGGGAGATCCTCGACGAGCTGGGGCTTTTCGGCACACCGCGCTTCGTCTTGCGCGCCATGGCCTGGCCCTTCGGGCTCTTCGGTCGGGTGGGCGATCCGGCGCTGCCTCCGGTCGCCCGCGCCTGCCAGGCGATGGGCCCGGCCTATGTGAAGTTTGGCCAGATCCTTTCCACCCGTCCCGATGTCGTGGGCCCGCGGATCGTCGAGCAGCTCCGATATCTTCAGGACCGGCTCCCCCCCTTCCCAACCGAGGAGGCGGAGGCGATCGTCGCGGCCGACTTCGGCGAGAGGGCGGCGTCGCTTCTGCCCGAGCTCGGACCGCCCATCGCGGCCGCCTCCATCGCCCAGGTGCACCCGGCCCGCTGGGCGCCCACAGGACGGAAGGTGGCGGTCAAAGTCCTTCGCCCGAACGTCGCCCGCCGCTTCCGCCGCGACATTGGGACGTTCTATTTCATTGCAGGCGTGGTGGAGGCCGTGGTGCCGGCCTCGGTCCGTCTCCGCCCCAAGGCCGTGGTCGCCCATTTCGAGAGCTGCGTGCTCACCGAACTCGACCTCCGGCTCGAGGCGGCCTCGGCGAGCGAGTACCGCCAGAACGCCCGCGCGGACGAGCGCATCCAGGTGCCGGAGATCGTGTGGGAAGGGACGACCCGCCGCGTCCTCACCATGGAGTGGGCGGAGGGCCTCCCCCTCGACCCCGAGACCCTGGCGGCCGCCGGGATCGACTGTCGCGAGATCGCCGCCCGGGTCATCCAGGTCTTCCTCCGCCACGCGCTCCGCGACGGCTTCTTTCACGCGGACATGCATCAGGGGAATCTGCGCATTCGCCCGGACGGGACGCTGGTGATCCTCGACTACGGGATCATGGGCCGGCTCGACACCGTGACCCGCCGCCACTATGCCGAGATCCTCTACGGGTTCCTCACTCGGAACTACCGGCGCGTGGCGGAAGTGCATTTCGAGGCGGGCTATGTCCCGCCGGACCGGGATGTGGAGGAGTTCGCCCAGGCGCTCCGGGCGATCGGGGAGCCCATCTTCGGCCAGGATGTCAGCCAGATCTCCATGGCGCGGCTCCTCGCCTATCTCTTCGAGACCACGGAGCGCTTCGGGATGCAGACCCGGGTGGAGCTCATCCTCCTCCAGCGGACCATGGTGGTGGTGGAGGGGGTGGCGCGCTCGCTCGACCCCCATTCCAATCTGTGGGAGGCCGCGCGTCCCGTCGTCGAGAGCTGGATCCGCGACAATATGGGCCCGGGCCAAATCCTGCGCGACGTGCGCGCGACGGTGGAGATTTTGCGCCGTCTGGGCCCGAGGCTGCCGGGGATCGCCGAGGAGGTGGTGATGCTCGCCGAGGAGGTGCGCACCCGCCGAGGTCGCCCGCCGGAGGCGCCGCCGCCGCCGCCCCGACCGCGCTGGCCTGCGGTGCTGGCGGGGGCGGTGCTGGGCGCGGGTCTCGCGGCGCTCGGCCTCACGCTCTGGGCCGGGGTGTGAGGCGCCGCCGATCCCCGCTTGCCAGCCTTCGACAACTTTGAAATACAGTAAGCAACCGGGGTATCCGCAGGCTTACATCTCGAAAGTGGGGCATTAGGGGGCGGTGGCGTGATCGGCGGGCAGCGCATCCTCCTCGTGATCGGCGGCGGCATCGCGGCCTACAAAGCGCTGGAACTCATTCGGCTTGTGGCCAAGGCGGGCGGGTCCGTCACCCCCGTCATGACCCGCGCGGCGGCGGAGTTCGTCACCCCGCTCAGCGTCGCGGCGCTCGCCGGGAGCCGGGTGTTCAGTGAGCTCTTCGACCTCACCGACGAGGCGGAGATGGGGCATATCGAGCTCTCCCGCGCGGCCGATCTCGTGGTGGTGGCGCCGGCCACCGCCGATCTGATGGCGCGCATGGCCCAGGGCCACGCCAACGACCTTGCGACGACCGTGCTTCTCGCCACCGACACGCCGACGCTGATCGCGCCTGCCATGAACTTGCGCATGTGGCTCCACCCAGCGACGCAGCGCAATCTCCGCACTCTCGAAGCCGATGGCGTGGCAGTGGTGGGCCCTGACGACGGCGACATGGCCTGCGGCGAGCACGGGCCGGGGCGGATGGCGGAGCCCGCGGCCGTCCTCGCCGCCATCGAAGCGCGGCTAGCGGATGCTCGCGTCCCGGGCCATCTGGTGGTTCCCTCCCCGGGCGGGCGCCTCGCCGGCCGCCGGGTGGTCGTGACCTCCGGCCCGACCCACGAGCCGATCGACCCCGTGCGCTACATCGCCAACCGCTCCTCCGGCGCCCAGGGCACCGCGATCGCCGAGGCGCTGCGCGATCTCGGCGCGGAGGTGGCCTTCGTCACCGGCCCCGCGAGCGCGCCCTTGCCGGAGGGGGTGGAGCTCCACCGGGTCGAGACCGCGGCCGAGATGCTGGCGGCGGTCGAGGGCGCGCTGCCCGCCGACGCGGCGGTCTTCGCCGCGGCGGTGGCGGACTGGCGGGTGGTCTCGGCCTCGGGCTCGAAGATCAAGAAGGGGGCGGAAGGTCCGCCCACCCTGGCGCTCGCCGAGAACCCGGACAT
>CAYXPI010000081.1:0-16604 GCA_964467005.1 uncultured Limibaculum sp.
CAGGGGCCCATGATGACGGAGATCTGTGGAATGACACCCGACGCCAGGATGTTGCGCTGGAAGACCTCGCCATAGGCGGCGAGCGAGGCGACGCCCTCCTGGATCCGCGCGCCGCCTGAGTCGTTGAGGCCGATCACAGGCGCGCCGTTCTTCACCGCCATGTCCATGATCTTGCAGATCTTGGCGGCGTGGGTCTCCGACACCGAGCCGCCGAACACCGTGAAGTCCTGCGCGAAGACATAGATTTGGCGGCCGTTGATCGTGCCCCAGCCGGTGATCACCCCGTCGCCCGGCATCTGGGTGCCCGCCATCCCGAACTCGGCGCAGCGATGGGCGACGAACATGTCGTACTCCTCGAAGCTGCCGGGATCGAGCAGAACGTCGATCCGCTCCCGCGCGGTCAGCTTGCCCTTCGCGTGCTGGGCCTCCACCCGGCGGGGGCCGCCGCCGGCCCGGGCTTCGGCGCGCCGCGCTTCGAGCTGTTCGAGGATGTCCTTCATCGCATTCTCCGTTCGTATGGGGCTTCGGCGCGCTCAGGCGCCGAAGGGGCAGGCGCCGCCCGAGCAGGCATTGAGCGGCAGGTTGAGTGTGGCGTTGAGCGCCACCATGGCGTTGATCGCGACCATGATCGGGATCGCGGGCATCTGGAGCGCGAAGCTCGAGGGCGCGCTGCCGGCCGCCGCCTGGAGGTCGGGGAGCGAGGGCAGGTCCGGCAGCTTCATCGCGAGGTCGAGCGGCGGCAGCGGCGAGGGCAGCGGCAGGCCGAGATAGAGCTTGAGCGTGGCCGCGATCTGGCTGAGCCCGGAGGAGGAGAGCGCGTCGATGCCGAAGGCGGCCTGGATCGTCATGATCGCTTCGAGCACGAGGGCGAGCCGGAGAATGAGCGGAAAGGAGAGGCCAAGCCCGAGGGTCGGCATCTTGAGCCCGGCCATCGCGTTGAAATACGAGGTCATGGCGCCGAACCCGCCGAGGGCCGCCTGGAATTTGAGCGCGATGGGCAGCGCCAGCAGCATCTGCCCCATATGCACCTGCGGCGGCGTCAGCGCGAAGCGCAGGTTCATCGAGGCCGAGCTCGGCGCCGGATACCCCGCCGCGAGGTTCACGCCGATCTTGTCGAGCGCGAGCTGAAGCCGCGCGATCGCCGCGAGCTGCAGGATCGGCATGAAGTTGATCTTCGCCAGGAAGGCGATCTTCGGCCACACATTGGTGTAGAAGCTGTCGCTCGCCATCTGGAGCTGGGCTTGGAGCTTCGGCAGGTCGAAGAGATCGAACATGCCGAGCGCGAGGTTCATCTGGAGGAGGGGTCCCGGGGTCAGCATGATATTGGGCAGGCTGACTGAGCCCATCCAGGCGGCCATGCTCATATCGAGGCGCGTGGAACTGCCGAGGCCGAGGGCGAGCCCGAGCTTCATCTGCAACGGAATGGTGGGCGGCGTGAACTGGAGCCGCATCTTGGCATAGCTCGGCAGCTGCGTGGTGGCCGGGATGTGACAAAAGCACGCCATGGGTCTCTCCAATCGCGGGCCGGATGAACGGACACCCACAATGCGGAAGGCGCACGCGAAATGCCACAGCCGCCGAGCCCGGTAAAGGCGCCGGGTCGGCGGAGCGTTTGGTCTTTTTGCACACGGCGGATATATCCCGGAAGGGGTGAGGGAGAGCGATATGGATGAGCCGCGCGGCGGGCCCGGCTGGCACGGGACGACGATCGTCGGGGTCAAGCGGGACGGGCGCGTCGCGCTCGCCGGCGACGGCCAGGTGAGCCTCGACAAGACCATCGTGAAGGGCACAGCGCGCAAGGTGCGCCGGATCGAGGCGGGGGGCCACGCGGTCGTCGTGGGCTTCGCCGGGGCGACGGCGGACGCCTTCACCCTTCTCGAGCGGTTGGAGGCCAAGCTGGAGGCGGCCCCCGGCCAGCTCTTGCGCGCGGCGGTCGACCTTGCGAAGGACTGGCGGACGGACAAGTACCTCCAGAAGCTCGAGGCGATGCTGATCGCGTCGGACGGCACGGCGCTCCTCGTCGTCACCGGGGCCGGTGACGTTCTTGAGCCCGACGACGGGGTGGCGGCCATCGGGTCGGGCGGTTCCTACGCGCTTGCCGCCGCACGCGGGCTGCTCGAGACGGATTGGGAGGCCGAGCGCATCGCACGCCGGGCCCTCGACATCGCGGCGGGCATCTGCGTCTACACCAACGGGCACGCGACGGTGGAGGTGATCGAGCCATGAGAACGCATCAGTTCGAGATCGACCCCTCCGGTCGGCCGCTCAAAAACGCGGGCTTCGAGGCGATCTTTGCCCTCGGCCTCGTCTTCGCGTGGATCGTGATCATGGGCGGGATCTTTGCGCTCATGGGTCCCGAGCGGGCGGACGATGTGGGCTGGCCCACGCTCTCGCTCATGGCGCTCTTCGCGCTCTCCTGGTGGGGCGCGGAGATCGTCGCGGGCCGGCGCCATCTCATCTGGCCGGCCAGCGCGCTCGGCGTGCTCGGGCCGCTCTCTCTCGGCTTCGCCTTCGCGCTCTCCACGCCCGAGCTTCGGGAGGGGCCGCATCTCACCCGGGTGGCCATCGTCTCGGGCACCGCGAGCCTCGGGATGATCCCGTTTCTCCTGCGCTTTCGGCTGCCGGGGCTCGTCTCGCCCATCATCACCTTCATGCTGGTGGGCATCTTCCTCAGCCTCTACGGCGCGGACATGCAGCGCATCCGCCAGCTCGAGGGGTTCAGCCCGCGCGGCATCGTCGCGGCGCTGATGAGCGACCCGCGGGCGGTGGCGCTCTTCGGCCTCCTCGCCGCGGCGGGCACCATCTACGCGCGCAAGCTCGATCTTGCGGGCGACAATTTCGGGCTGGCGGCGGCGCGGCCGCTCCATCTCGTGGGCGGCGGGGTGCTCGCGCTGGTGGCGGGGCGGATCCTAATGCTGGCGCCCGGGCCGCTCGACCTCCTGCTCCTCGCGGCGGCCTGGCTCGTCGCCTGGGCTTGGGCGCTCCGGATCAACCGGATCGCCGTCCTCTTCGCCATGCATTTCGCCATGGTGAAACCGCTCGTTCTCGCCATCACCGAACGCATGGGCGTGACCCTCGACTTCTCCGATTGGACGAACCTCCTCATCGCGGTGCTGCTCTTCGACCTCCTGGTCTGGCTCCCGCTCCACCGCCTCTCGCGCAAGCTCGACTGGACCCGCGGCCCGGGCGGGATCCGCCCGCCGCTCGACGGCGACGGCTGGTTCTGGCGCTACTGGCCCTACGCGACGGAGGAGACGCTCGAACGCTGGGCCGCCGAGCGCGCCCGCCGCCGCGCATCCCCACGGCGCTCCCTCCTCACGCGCCTCGGTCTCAGACGCGACTCCGCGCCTGCCCCTCGCGACGGCGCATGACCGTCCCGATCTCGCCCGAGGATCTGCGCGCCGCCGTGGCCGCGATCCCCGTGCTGCCGATCGCGGGGGGCATCCCGATCGTCGCCTTGCCGGGCAACTCGATCTCGGCCACGGCGATCGCGGGCCTCGTCCTTTGCTGGCTTGGCGCGGAGTCCTTCACCAGGATGCGGCGCATGGTCCTGCCCTCGATCGTGCTGGCCGCCGGCACGGCGCTCTTTGCGATGCTGGCGGCGTTCTGGCTGTCCGTCCTCTGGGGCGCGCAGGCTGCGGTGCCGCCGCCGGCGCACCCGGCCGCGCCCGGCGTCCCGGCCGCCCTCGTCTCCGGCTGCGGCGCGCTCGCGGCCTTCGCCCTCCACCTGCGCTTCAAGCTGCCATTCGCGCTGTTTGTCTCGGCGCTCCTGCTGCTGCCGACGGCGCTCTTGTTGACCGGGGCGGGCGACGGGCTGGTCGGTCTTTGGCTCGTCTGGGCCGATCGGGCGCGGGTCTTCGACCTCTCCGGGTCGCCGCCGATCGCGCTGGCCACCCTCGGCTTCGGGCTCGCCGCCTTCGCGGTCGCGATGGCCTTCGACCTGGCGGACCCGCACCGGGTGCGCCGGTTCTCCCGATCGCGGGGTCTGGATGCACCTCCTCGCCGCGCCGGCCATCGTGAACGCCCTGGCGCTGACGCTCTGGCAGGCCGACACACTGGCGGCGGTGACGGGGGTGACCGCGCTCATGGTCCTCGTCGCGTTGGTGATCGACCCGCGGTCCTTCCTTCTCTCGGCGGCGGCCTTTCTCGGTCTCGTCCTCGCGCTTGCCTTCGAGGAGGCCCGCTCCGAGATCGCCCTGCCCGTGGCGCTCGTCCTCCTCGGCACGGCGATCACCCTCCTCGGCGCGGCCTGGACCGGGGTGCGGGCCCGGCTGATGCGCGCCCTTCCGGAGTTCCCGGGCAAGGCTTATCTGCCTTCTATTCCAGGCAGACCAGCGAGACGCCATGACCCAGCTCACCCCGCGCGAGATCGTCTCCGAGCTCGACCGCTACATCATCGGCCAAGGCCCGGCGAAGCGCGCCGTCGCCGTGGCGCTCCGCAACCGCTGGCGCCGTCTCCAGCTCCCGGCCGAGCTTCGCGACGAGGTGGCGCCCAAGAACATCCTCATGATCGGGCCGACGGGGGTCGGCAAGACCGAGATCTCCCGGCGCCTCGCGAAGCTTGCGGAGGCGCCCTTTCTCAAGGTCGAGGCCACGAAGTTCACCGAGGTCGGCTATGTCGGCCGGGATGTGGAGCAGATCGTGCGCGACCTCGTGGAGCAGGCGATCGTCATGATCCGGGCCAGGCGGCGGCGCGAGCTCGAGGCCCAGGCCCGCGGCGCGGCGGAGGAGCGGGTGATCGACGCCCTGGTGGGCGACCGCGCGGGCGACAGCACGCGCGCCGCCTTCCGCCGCAAGCTCCGGGCGGGCGAGCTCGACGGGCGGGAGATCGAGATCGACGTGGCCGAGGCCGCGCCCCAGATGCCCATGCTCGATCTGCCGGGGATGCAGGGCCAGGCGGGGCTCGCGACGCTGGGCGATCTCTTCGGCAAGGCATTTTCGGGCCGCACGCGCCGGCGGAAAATGACCGTCTCCGAGAGCTACGACGTGCTGATCGCCGAGGAGGCGGACAAGCTCATCGACCAGGAGGAGATTGTGCGGAGCGCCATCGCCTCGGTTGAGGAGAACGGCATCGTCTTCCTCGACGAGATCGATAAAGTCTGTGCGCGCGCCGACGCGAAGGGGGCGGATGTCTCGCGCGAGGGCGTGCAGCGGGACCTCCTGCCGCTGATCGAGGGGACCACCGTGGGCACCAAGCACGGCGCGGTGCGAACGGACCATGTGCTCTTCATCGCCTCGGGCGCCTTCCACGTGGCCAAACCGTCCGATCTCCTGCCGGAGCTTCAGGGGCGCTTGCCCATCCGCGTCGAGCTCGCCGCCCTCTCGGAAGCGGATTTCCGTGCGATCCTCACGGAGCCGGACAACGCGCTCACCCGGCAATACACGGCCCTCCTCGGCACTGAGGGGGTGGAGATCCGCTTCGAGGAGAGCGGGGTGGCCGCCATCGCGCGCATCGCGGCGGAGGTGAACGCCCAGGTCGAGAACATCGGCGCGCGCCGGCTCTACACGGTGATGGAGAAGGTGTTCGAGGAGCTCTCCTACACCGCGCCCGACCGCTCCGGCGAGGCCGTGACGGTCGACGCACAGATGGTCGAGACCGCGGTGGGCGATCTCGCGCGCTCCGTCGATGTGAGCCGCTACGTGCTCTGAGCTCGGCTCAGCGATCCGCGCCCGCGGCGCTGGCGAGCGCGCGGGAGCGGGCGGCTTCATCCGGCGTGCGGGCGCGGGAGACGGCGGCGCCGAGGCGGCGGACCTCGCATCGGAGACCTTGATGGGGGAGGACGCGGCCGGCGCCGTCGAGGCGGCAGCCATCGGCCGTCCGGCGCTCCGACGGGGGGGCGCTCTGCACGGGGTCTGGCCGGCGGGCCGCGCGGCGGGGCCGCTCCGGGCGCACCTCCGAGAGATCCGGGAGATCCAGCCGCGCGACCGTCATCCCGTCGAGATACCCGGTCACCGGCAGGCCCTCGGCCGCCTGCCACCGCATGAGCGCGGTGCGCAGCCCCTCGGGCACCTCGGCGGCCCGGCCCTGCGCGGCGCCGAGAAACGCGATCCGCAGGCGAACCTCGGGAACGGCCGCGAGCTGCGGCGGGCGGAGCGGCTGAGCCGCGGGGATCACGGCTGCCGGAGTTTCGGCTCGCATCTCGGCCCGTGTCTCGGCCCGTATCTCGGCCCGTGTCTCGGCCCGTATCTCGGCTCCGGTGTCGCCTGCGGAGGGGCGCGCGCGCGTCGGACGGGCCGCGCGGGCCGGCGACGCCGCGGCGGTGTCGCCGCTCTCGGGGGCGCCTTGGATCCGGGCAAGCTGCGCGAGCCGCGGCACGGTTGCGGCGGTGGCTCGGGCGGGTGCGGGCGTCGCCTCGGCGGTCGAGGGCGGAGGAGCCGGCACGGGCGCGCTGGGCTCCGTGCGCTCGGAACCGGCGACGTTCGCCGGAGGGACGGCCAGCGGAGGTTCCGACGGCGACGGGGGCGCGGCGCGCTCGGCCGAGGCGAGGACGGCATCGTCGGGCGCCGGCGTCTCCCACTCCCAGGCGAGGGCCGCCACGAGGAGGAGGGCGAGGCCGGCACCGAGCGCGCCGTCGACCCATCGGCGTCCGCCGCCCGAGAGCGCGCGCCGCTCCCGACGGCTGAACATCTCCTCGGTGTGCGCGTCCGCGTCGACGCGCGCGTTCCGCCGCCGGATTTCGGCCGCCACGGTCGCCGCCCGCTCCCGCACCCAGGCGCCCCAGCGACGGGCCCGCGCCGCGAGCTCCCACAGAAGATAACGCTGGCCGAGGGGGCGCGCGAGGCCGCGGGGCGCGGGCTCCATGGCGGCCCGGCGGAGGGCCGGGAGCCCGGCGACCGGCGGCTCGGGCGGCGGCAGGAGGAGCCGCGGGGCAGGTCCTGTCGCCGCGCCCTCGGAGCGGAGCGACAGCCGCGCCGCAAGCCGGCGCAACACCGCGCGCAGGATCACGAGGCGGCGCCCGCCCGGGGTGGCCCGGGCCTCCTCCGGCGCGGCGGCGTGGAGGACCGACGACCGGGCGAGCGCGTGAAAGAAGGCCGCCATGCCGCCCGCCGGGGGCCGGCTGCCCGTCTCCTCCGCTCCTGCGCTGTCCGCCATCCCGTCCTCCCACCCTCCAGCAAGTTTCACACCACCCCTCTATGCTGCATCGCGCGATTCGAGGAAAGCCGTGTGGGCCCGAGCCCCGCTCAGCGTGGGAGGTGCACGGTCGCCCTCAGTCCGCCGAGATCGGGGCTCGCATCGAGGGCCAAAGCGCCGCCATGCCGCCGGGCGATGTCGCTCGCGATGGCGAGGCCGAGGCCGACGCCCGAGCCGCGATCCTGGTTGCGGCTCGCGTCGAGCCGGGTGAAGGGCCGCAGCATGTCCTCGCGCCGATGCTCCGGGATGCCGGGGCCGTCGTCCTCCACCACGAATTCCGCGCTCCGCCGCGCCAGCCGCACCGTGAGGCGCACCCGTGTGCCGAAGCGTCCCGCGTTGTCGACGAGGTTCATGAGGCAGCGCTTGATCGCGTCGCGGCGGAGCGGCAGGTGGCCCTCGGCGCCGTGCTCCACCTGGTCGAGCCGCTCGGGCGCCGGGCCCGCCGGGGGGGCGTCCCGCGCCACCTCGTCGGCCAGGCCGATCGGGTCCACCTCCGTCACGGCGCTCTCGCCCTCTCCGCGCACAAAATCGAGGAAGCTCTCGATCATGCGCTCCATCTCGCCGACATTGCGGGCGAGTTCGTCGATCTCCGGCGTCGGGTCGGCCACGGCCAGCGCCAGCTTCATCCGGGTGAGTGGTGTGCGCAGATCGTGGCTCACGCCCGAGAGGAGAAGGGTCCGATGGCCGATCTGGCGCTCGATCCGGCGGCGCATGTCGAGAAAGGCGTGGCCGGCGCGGCGCACCTCCTCGGCCCCCCTCGGGCGGAAGCCGGCGGCCCGCCCCCGGCCGAAATCGGTGGCCGCGCGGGCCAGCTCGTCGATCGGGCGGATCTGGTTGCGAAGGAAGATGACCGCGACGATGGTGAGCCCGAGCGCCGTCGTCGTCATCCAGACGAGCAGGAGATGGGGGTTGGCCGGGTTCATCCGGCTCCGCGGCACGGCGGCCTTCAGCACCCCGTCGCCGGTCTGGATGTGGACCACCACGGTTTTGCGCACGCTCACGAAGTCGAGCCGCATCGGCAGGCCGATATGCCGGCGCAGGCTTCCGGCGATCACGCTCGCGGTCACGTCGAAGACGCTGCGCTGCTCGACGAGGGACAGCCGCGCGCCGGGCGCGAAGTGCATGTCGACATCCAGGGGCCGGGTGATGAGGTCGAGCTTGGCGTTGGGATCGAGGGCGGGGTCGGCCACAGCTGTCTCCACCGCCTCGAGGGTCGCGAGGAGCTCCCGCGCGACCGAGCGGGCCATCTGCTCCGTCACCGCGTCGTAATGGCGGCGCACGAACACCGAGGCGACCACGAGCTGAAGCGCGACGATGGGGATCACCAGGATCAGCACCGCGCGCCAGAAGAGGCTCTTGGGCAGATAGCGTTTGATGAGCGCGGAGGGATTTGCCATGGGGCCGAAGGTGAGCGATCGGGAGGAGGCGGGCAAGATGACATCGGCGGCGGAGGTGGCGCCGGGGGTGCGGCGGCTGACGGCGCCCAACCCGGGGCCGATGACGGCGACGGGCACGCAGACCTACCTCGTTGGCCGCGGGCGGGCCGCGGTGATCGACCCGGGGCCGGCGATTGCGGCGCACCGGGAGGCCATCCTGCGCGCGCTCGCGGATGCGCGGCCGGTGGCGATCCTCGTCACCCACAGCCACCGCGACCACAGCGCCGGCGCGGGCGAGCTGGCGCGGGCGACCGGCGCCCCGGTTCTCGCCTTCGGGCCGCACGGCGCGGGGATGCGCCCGGCGATGCGGGCGCTCGCGGCCGAGGGCCTGGCGGGCGGCGGCGAAGGGGCGGATCCAAGCTTCGCGCCCGACCGGACGCTTGCGGAAGGAGCGGAGATCGCGACCGACGCGGGCACGCTGAGGGCGCTCCACACGCCGGGGCATCTTTCCAACCATCTCGCCTTCGCGCTCGAGGCCGGGCCCGCCGCCGGCACCCTGTTCACGGGCGACACCGTTATGGGCTGGTCGAGCACCCTGGTCTCGCCGCCGGAGGGGGATATGACCGCCTTTATGGAGACGCTGGCGCGGCTCAAGGCCCGGGACGACCGGCTCTACCTGCCCGGTCACGGGCCGGAGGTGACCGACCCCGCCGCCCTCCTCGCCCGGCAGATCGCGCACCGGGAGGCGCGGGCGCGGGCGGTCTGCGCGGCCCTCGCGGAGGGGCCCGCCTCGGCCACCGTCCTGACGCCTATGATCTACCGCGACACGCCGGCCTCCCTGCACCCGGCGGCGACGCGCAACCTCTTCGCGACGCTGCTCTGGCTCGCCGATCTCGGCAGGGTCGCGCCCGCGGGCCCCGCCGGGCCCGAGACGCCCTACGCGCTCACTCGCTGAAGCCGGGGCCGGGCCGAGGGGCCGTGGCGGCGCAAATCTCGCGGAGCTGGAGCCAGGCGGCGTCGTCGAGCGCAGGGTCGTAGCGCTCGGACCCCACTGTGTCGCCCTCGGTCGCGGCGCGAACACGGCTGTCGAGCGCGGGGTGGGAGGCGAGATAGCCGAGCACGCCGGGGTCGCCCCCGTACTGCTCGGCGAGGCGGCGGAAGAAGGCCGCGAACGGGAGCGATGGCAGCCCGGCCCGTTCCAGCATCTCGATGGCCACGCGGTCGGCCCGAGCCTCCACCTCCCGGCGGTAGCGGGCGTTCAAGAGCGCCTCGGACCCGGCGACGACGATCGTCGCGCCGAAGACATCGCCCACCATCATGCCGAGGATCCCCGCCGTGCCCGCCGAGCGCAGGAGCACCACCGTGGGATCGCGGTGGAGCACATGCCCCAGCTCGTGCGCGAGGACGCCGGCCACCTCCTCCGGGCTTTCGGCCCCCTCGATCAGCCCGCGGAACAGAACGACCCGGCCGCCGGGCGCGGCGAAGGCGTTGGTCATGTTGTGGTCCATCACCGCGACCGCAAGCTCGGCAGGGAGGTCCACCACCGCATCGAGCCGGGCGGCCATTTGGGCGAGCGCGGCCTCCCCCGCCTCGGCGCGGCAGAACCCCACCCCGTCGCTGCGGAAGCCCAAGAGCTCGCTCATCTGGATCACCACGGCGTTGCCGAGTTGGCGCTCCTGCTCCGGCGGGATGAGGGGGGCCAGCCGCTCCGCCAGCCCCGGCAGGATGACGAACACCAGAAGCAGCACCGCGCCGAAGGCGGCGCCGGACCAGAGGGCGGCGCGCCGGATGCCCGTCCGGTCCGCCGGGCGGTGGCGGAGGCCGGGGCACACCGCCTCGATGGCGCGGATCATCTCCCGGTCCTGCGTGACGAGCCGCTCCTCGCTCTCGAGATCCGGCGCGACCTGGAGAGTGGCGTCCCCCCGGTCGCTCACGGCCTTCAACGTGGCGAGCGGCCAGTGCGCCACGGCGGCGTCGTCGAAACCGAGGATCACGAGGCTGCGCTCCCCGAAGCTCACCATCACCTCGCGCGGCCGGCCCGAGCGGCCGTCGAAGTACCGGGCCGCGGCCTCGAGACGCGCGTATTTTTCGAGGGCGGTCATGCGGCGGTCAGACGCCCGCGCCGAGATCGACGCCGAGCGCATCGGCAAAGCCTCCGGCCTCGGCCGCCCGATCCTGCCCGCGCTGCTGCGCTTCGGCCAGGGCGTCGGGGTCGACCACCAGCATCCCCTCCACCTGGGTGCGCATCACCCGGATGTTGACGAAGATCTGGGTGAAGGCGAAGGCGAGGCCGAGGATCAGGAGATAGGTGACGGCGCCGAGCGCAAAGGCGGGCCAAGCCGCGCGGAGCTGCTCTGGGGTCAGCGTCCCGTCCTCTGGGCCGAGCGTCTTGATCGCCTGGAGATCGACGAGTTGCCCGCCCACCGCCACCGCGAGGAGGACGAGAAGCGTGCCGATCACGCCGGTGCACAGGGTGACGGCCACGCCCCCACCCATATAGATGCTGAGAACGCGCCCGGGCGAGAGGTCGTTCTCGAAGCGGGCGCGGCCGAGGCTTCGGCCGTTCCACAGGATCTTGAAGGCCGCGATCTGATAGCGATAGACCGCGATGATGAACGCGCCGATCAGTATGACGAGGAGCAAGCTCGCGAGGAAGCCCGCGCCGCCGGTTTGCGCGTGGTCCACGATCCCCCAGACGATGAGGCCGCCAAAGGCCAGGATGATGTAGATCCACACCCATTGCGCGAAGAGCTCGGTCCAGCTCCCGCCTTGCTCGAAGCGCTGATCGCCGAAATAGGCTCGGTCGGTCACGTATTTCGCGAGCTTGTACTGCTGATAGGGATAGGCGAGGCCGAGCGTGATCCCGGTGAGAAGCGCCAGCAGCATCCCGCGCCACACATAGCCCCAGGCGCCGGGCCCGAGGCCGAAGCGGATGCCGCGCCAGCGGGTGCGCGCGAGCATGTAGCGCTGGCTGCGGTAGATCGCGTAGTAGATGAAGGGCAGGGTGGCCAGGATCGAGAGCTGGAGGGTTGCCTGGAGGACGACGGGGTCGTCGGACGCGATGGAGAGCCCGACGAAGGTGAGCCCGAGATTGATCGCGCCGAGATAGACCGCGAGCACCATGAGCGCGAGGAGAAAGCCCAGGAGCTTCTCGATCCCGCGTCCGGTGTATTCGAGCGGGTCGCCCTCGATCCGGATGGCGCCCCAATAGAATCGGCGGAGCCGCGTGATCATCCAGAAGCGGTAGATCCCGAGCGTGAGGATGGTGAGCACGACGGCGCGGAGCGCGGTCCAGAAGAGGACCGCCGCGTTGCCGTCGAAGCGCAGGCGGAGCTTGCGCGTCGGCCGGTCGTCGAGCACGGCGGTGGTGGTGTCGGACTTGTACTGCTGGAGATCCCAGAATTTTGGGTCCGCGGTCCCGTCGGTCATCCTGCCACCCCGTCAACTTCCCCCGAGGGCAGTATGGCCGATGCGCCCGGTGAAGTCACGCAGAGGCCCTGCCCTCAGTGAAGCCGCGCGCCGGGCGCGATGTTCGGCCCCGGATCGGCGAGGACGACGGCGCCGGCCGGGTCGGAGAAGCCGAGCGTCAGCACCTCCGAGCGGAAAGGGCCGATCTGGCGGGGGGGAAAGTTGACCACCGCCATGACGAGGCGCCCCGTCAGGGCCTCGGCGCTGTAGCGTTCGGTGATCTGGGCGGAGCTCGTCTTCACGCCGATCTCCGGCCCGAAATCGATCCAGAGCTTGAGGGCGGGCTTGCGCGCCTCGGGGAAGGGCTGGACATCCACCACCCGCCCGGCCCGGATGTCGATCTTGAGGAAGTCGTCGAAGCTGATCTCGTCGGCCACCGGCCTCTCCGCATGCGCCGAGGGCCGCCCGCCGTGGCGGACGACCCTCCTCTTCTGCTCGATGGGGCGGCGTGCGCTCAGCTCGTCGCTTTCTCCGCCTGCACTTTGAAGTCGGCCATCGCCTCCTCGAAGCGGGCTTTGATGATGTTGAAGGCCTCGATGTTCGCCTGCTGCGCGAGCTCGGTCAGCTCCTTGATGTCGGTCGTGACCTTCTCGAGCGCGTCCTTGAGGGTCTCCATCTGCTTCTGGGCGCCGTCGGCGGACATCGGCTGGGCCTGCATGTCCATCATCTGGTCTTTCGCCTTGGCCAGGCCCTCTTCCACGAGCGCCACCTGGCGCTTGTAGAGCTCCTGGTAACCGGCCATGACCGCCTTGTTGGCCTCCACCAGCGCCGCCACGTTTTTCTGATGCGCGTCGATCATCGCCTGCATGTCCATGCCGGGCATCTTGGCCTGGTCGAACATCTTGTCGAACTCGGGCATCTTGAACATGTCTTTCATCTTCTCGGCGTCGAACACGAAGGGAAAGTTTTGGTTGCTCATCGGGGCGCGCTCCTCTGGTTTGGGCGTGGCGTTGGGACTGCCCGCCATTTGGATGCAGCGCAGCAAAGTGTCAAGGCGGGAAATTGTGCGCCGCACAAAAAATCTGGTCCAGCGACCGAACCGCGCGGCCGGCGCGCGTCAGCCCTCGGAGAGCTCGCGGCTCCGCGCCGCCGCTGCCGCCACCGTGCGGATCATGAGATCGCCGAGCTCGGGCATCAGCACGCCGAGCCCGGCCGCGGTCGTCCCGCCGGGGCTCGTGACGTTTTGCCGCAGCGTGCTCGCGGCGTCCGGCGACGCCTCGGCGAGGGCGCCGGCCCCGGTCACGGTCGCGCGCGCGAGGCGCATGGCGAGATTCGGGTCGAGGCCCGCGGCCACCCCCGCCTCCGCCAGCGCCTCGATCATGTGAAAGACATAGGCCGGGCCCGAGCCCGACACCCCCGTGACCGCGTCCATCTCCGCCTCGTCCGAGAGCCGGACGGTGGCGCCGACGGCGGAGAGGAGCCGCTCCGCCATCTCGAGATGCCCCTCCGTCGCCGCAGCGTTGCCCAGATAGGCCGTGATCCCGCGCCCGATGGCCGAGGGCGTGTTCGGCATGGCCCGCACGATGGGGCTTGTCGCGCCGAACATCGCCTCGAAGGCCGCGAGAGGCGTGCCCGCGGCGATGGACACAAAGAGGGTTCCGCCGCCCCCATAGGCCGCGAGCGCCGGCGCGGCGGCCGCCATGGTTTGCGGCTTCACCGCGATCACGGCGACGTCCGGGCGGTCGGGCGCCTTCGGGTTCACCGCCACGCCCCGGGCGGCGAAGCGCCCGATCTCCGGCGTCTCCGCCGGGTCGATCACGGTCGCCGCGGCAGGCGAAAGCCCGGCCTCGAGCCAGCCCGAGAGCATGGCGCCCCCCATCTTGCCGCAGCCGAGGAGGAGCACTCGCCCCACCGCCGCCATCTCGCCGTTTTGCATGGTCACCTCCGCGCCGATCCGGCGGAGGCTAGCAAAGGGCGCGCGGCCGGGAAACGGGGCTCAGGCGGTGCCGAAGGCTGCCTCGATCCCCATCGCACAGGCGGACTCCGCGCACTCGCCCCCCCAGCAGACGAGCTGGAACGAGGGGTAGAACCGCTCCGAGAGGCCGAGGGCGTTGTGGATCATCGCCTCGATCTGCTCCGGCGTGGCTTCCGCGTCGCCGGCGAGGGTCAGCCCGTAGCGGAAGGCGAGGAGCCCCTGGTCCCCCCAATGGGAGAAGCAGCCGCCCCAGATCCGGTCGTTGATCCGGTTGAGGAGGTTGTGGAACTCGGCGAGGCGATCCGCATCGGGCTTGAGCTCGAAGGTGGAGACGAGGCGGAGCATGTCGTCGGCGTTCGACCAGGCGAGGGTCAGCGAGTAGGTGCGCCAGCACCCCTCGATCGCCATCGCGATCTGGTTCTCGCCCACCCGGTCGAATTCCCAGGCGGATTGCTCGGCCAGGGTCTCGACCATGTCGATGGGATGGATGTCGGCATAGGCGTGGTCGTGCTCGATGGCTGTCATGGCCTCAGGTCCCACTTCTCGTGGTGGGCCTGGGCGGCGAGGACCCTAGGTCCACCGAGGGTTTCCAAAGGTCGTGGGCTTGCCTCCCTCGACCCCAAGATATCGTGTCATCAGTTTGGGGCACGCTCAAGGCAAAAGGCGGCGAGTCGCAAAAGATTCATGCCCCCCGCCGGCGAAGCCAGAGGCTGGTCTCGAGCGCGCCGGGCAGGAGGGGCAGCGCGGCCAGGCCCGGGCGCGCCGCCGCGTTCATCCGTGTGCGCGCGTAATGGGAGGCGAAAAGGATCTCCATCCCCCCGCCCGCGAGCCATCCGCCGAGGCCGAGCTGTTCGGTGTAGCCGCGCCAGGCCCAGACCTCCGGATAGGGGTCCGGCAGGAAGACATCGTGGAAGTGCACCAGCACGCCGGGCCGGAGAATGGGCAGGATGCGGTTGAGCTGAAGGTCCACATCCGAGCCCGGCCAGAGGAGGTGCGAGCTGTCGAAAAAGGCGATGTCTCCGGGCACGAGCGCGGCGAAGGCGGGGAGGTCGTCGGCGGAGAGGAGCCGCCGCTCCCACGCGACGGGCAGTCCAGCGAGAGCGGCGCGGGGCGCGGGGTCGATGCAGCTGATCTCGGCGCCGCCCGCATCCCGGGCCGCGCGGGCGAGAAACCGGGTGGAGTGCCCGGAGCCCACCTCGAGGATCCGCCGGGGTCGGGCCTCGGCCACAATCGCCGAGGCGGCCGCACCGTCGAGACTGGGAAACCAGCTTTGGTCCCAGCGCGGCTCGGGCGCGGGGCCACGAAACGCCGCGAGCCTCGGGCCGAGCGCGTCGATCCGGTCGAGCACCTCCGCCATCCGGGGCTCGGCCGCGCAAAACACCGCCTCGAGCTCGGGATAGGCGGTGGGCTCCACCGCCCCGGCATATCGGAACGGGCTGAAGAACCCCCGCGGGCGGCCGAGAAGCGTCGACAGCCCCATCGTCAGCCGGCGCCTCCGCGCACGCATGGTCTCACCTCCTGTCGGATGCGCGCAGTCCTCGGCCAGACACGAAGCGAAGGCAAGGGCGCTCAAGCCAGGCCCGCGCGCTTCAATTCCCGCATGAGGACGGCCGACTTCATCTTGAGCTTCTCGGCCTTCACGAGCTTGTCCGAGAGTTTGGCGGCCTCCGTGTCGAACCCCGCGGCGATGTTGAAGATCAAGTCCGTCAGCGTCTTCACGTCGCCGATGCCGAGGAGCTTGGCCGCCTTCTTCGGGTCGCCCGTCATCTTCGCCGTCACGCGCGCCGCGTGGTGCGCGAGAAACGGCTTCGAGGACCAGAAGGCGAGCTTGAAGTTCGAGTCGAGCAGCGTCTCGCAGGTGTTTGCGCAGTTCCGGATGATCCCTTTCCAATCCCGGTGCTTCCAATCCGCGGTCTCGCCGATCCGCTCGGCCTTGTGGCGCAGGGTGTGCGCGATGTTGATCTCCCGCGGCGCGCCCGATTTGATGAAGGTGTTGTACATCTTTTTTGGATCGTAATTCGCGTCGAGGAACGCCGTGTTCTCGTCGGCGTATCTCGACTTTACGAACGCGCGGAACACCGGGCCGAGCTTGCCGTCGGACATCATCGTCGGGATCGTGTCGGGGTAGGTCTGGTTGCCGAGCTTCTTCGCCATAGTCATCATCCTTCTCATCAGCGGCATCGATTGGGGTCGCAGGGATGAGTGCCGGCTCGGCGCCGGGCGGATGTCTCAATCGTGTAAGACTTGGTGTCCGGGCTGCATCGCCGGGCATCGCAGAAAACGTCGCGTTGCCGGTCCTCCGGCCCGTGGGTAGTGTCGCCGCCGGTCGGAATGACAACAACCCTGGGAGACCATTCCATGTCGAAGATCAAAGTGGAGAACCCCGTCGTCGAGCTCGACGGCGACGAGATGACCCGGATCATTTGGCAGTTCATCAAGGACAAGCTGATCCTGCCCTATCTGGACATCGACCTGCTCTACTACGATCTCGGCATTGAGGAGCGGGACCGCACCGACGACCAGATCACTGTGGACGCGGCCAACAAGATCAAGGAGGTGGGCGTCGGCGTGAAATGCGCGACCATCACCCCGGACGAGGCGCGGGTGGAGGAGTTTGGGCTGAAGCGCATGTATCGCAGCCCCAACGGCACGATCCGCAACATCCTGGGCGGCGTGATCTTCCGCCAACCGATCATCTGCAAGAACGTGCCGC
>CAYXPI010000082.1:0-16101 GCA_964467005.1 uncultured Limibaculum sp.
GACGAGATCTTCACCAAGCTCATGGGCGACATCGTCGAGCCGCGGCGCCAGTTCATTCAGGACAATGCGCTCTCGGTCGAGAACCTGGACATCTGAGGGGAGGCGGGGCATGCGGCGGATCGGCTGGGCGCTCCTGGGCGGGCTCGCGGCCTGCGGGTCGGACGAGCACTCGGGCCCGCAGGAGGTGCCCTATGCCTGCGACCAGGGGGTGGCGATCAGCGTGATCTTCAACCCGATCAGCCGAATTGCGACCGTTCGCGATCTTGGGCCGCAGGACATACTCCTGCCCCAGCGCGCGGCGGCCTCGGGCTTTCGCTACGCGACCGAGCGGGTGTCGCTCGTCGGGCAAGGGTCGGAGGCGGTGCTGACGGTCGACGGCGCCTCGGTGCGCTGCCGGGCCTTGGGCGGCCCGGGGGTGGACGGCTAGGTCGCCCGGTGGCATGGGGGATGGATGACCGACCCCCGCGCCTTTCTCCGCCATCTCTTCGACACGGCCGTTGCGGCGGCGGACCCG
Source organism: uncultured Limibaculum sp. (assembly GCA_964467005.1). Classification (GTDB taxonomy): domain Bacteria; phylum Pseudomonadota; class Alphaproteobacteria; order Rhodobacterales; family Rhodobacteraceae; genus Thermohalobaculum. The sequence continues at coordinate 515 of CAYXPI010000082.1, forward strand.
ATGCGCGTGATCGGCCCGCATCTGCCGGCGCGTCCGCCCGGCCGGGTGGTGGTGGTGGGCGCGGGCAAAGCCTCGGCCCGGATGGCCGAAGCGCTGGAGGCGGCGTGGGGCGGGCCCTTGGAGGGGGTCGTCGTCACCCGCTACGGCCACGCCCGGCCCTGCGCGCAGGTGGCGATCCTCGAAGCCGCGCATCCCGTGCCGGACCCGGCGGGCCTCGCCGGGGCGGAGCGGGTGCTGGCCGCCGTGTCGGACCTCACGGCGGACGATCTCGTCGTCGCGCTCGTCTCGGGCGGGGGCTCGGCGCTCCTCACCTTGCCGGCGGAGGCGATCTCGCTCGCCGATCTCCAGGCGGTGAACCGCGCGCTCCTCGCTTCCGGCGCGAGCATCGGCGAGATGAACGTGGTGCGCAAGCATCTCTCGCGAATCACCGGCGGGCGGCTGGCGGCGGCGGCGTTTCCCGCCCGGCTCCTCGCCCTCCTCATCTCCGACGTGCCGGGGGACGACCCGAGCGTCATCGCCTCTGGGCCCACGGTGGGCGAGCGCTCGCGACCCGCGGACGCCGCCGCAATCCTCGCGCGGCACGGCATCGTGCCGCCGGCGGGCGTGGCCGCGCATCTCGCCGCCTCCGAGGGCTGCCCGGCGCCGGAGGACCCGCGCCTCGCCCGCGCCGAGACGCGGATCGTCGCCGCCCCCCAGCGCTCCCTCCAGGCGGCGGCGGAGGCGGCGCGCGCGGCGGGCGTCGGGCCTCTCATCCTGGGCGACAGCCTGGAGGGCGAGGCCCGGGAGGTGGGGACCTGCCTGGCGGGCGTCGCACATCAGGTGCTCCGCCACGGCCAGCCCCTGCCCCGCCCCTGCGTTCTCCTGTCCGGGGGCGAGACGACGGTGACCGTGCGCGGCCAGGGCCGGGGCGGGCGGAACGTGGAGTATCTCCTCGCCCACGCGCTGGCGCTCGGCGGCGCGGCGGCTTACGCCATCGCCTGCGACACCGACGGAGTGGACGGCGCGGAGGAGGTGGCCGGGGCCCTGGTGACGCCGGACACCCTGGCGCGCGCCCGCGCCGCGGGGCTGGACCCGCGGGCGATGCTGGCGGAGAACGACGCCCACCGCTTCTTCGAGGCGCTCGGGGATCAGGTGGTGACCGGCCCGACGCTCACCAATGTCAACGATTTTCGGGCGACTTTGCTGGCGTGACCCCGTCGGCCCTGCCGGCGCCCCTGGGGGCGGCCTCCGAGAGCGCGCAGCCCCCCCGGGCGTTGGCCGTGCGGGTCCAGGTCTGCGACCGCCCGAGAAGGCTGATGCCGATATAGCCTCGGACCTCGAGGATTCGGGGGCCTTTCGCGGTCAGCTCCACGCTCCAGACCGAGCCGTCGCGGCTGTCGTAGATCTCGCCCCCGGTCCAGCGGCCGGGCCCCATTCGGTCGAGCCCGTTCATGAGGAGAAGGCCGCAGAGCGGGGCGCCGCGCAGGGCCGGGTCGGGGTTGAAGAGGTCGATCTTGGGCGTGCCGTCGGGCGCGCTCGGCTCGCTCATCCAGGCGATGCGCCCACAGGCCTCCACGCCGCAGGGCCCGATTTCGATGATCGCGCGTTCGTTCTCGACGAGCCAGAGGCCGAAGGCGGGATCGGCCCCGGCCGACGGTGCGGCCGCCGCGCAGAGGGTGGCGGCAAGGGCGAGAGGGACGACCGCCCTAGATGAGCCCGTCATAGGCCCGCCGAGGGATCTCGATCTCGATGAGGGTGAACCGCGCGGCGGCCAGCGCCGCACGAAGGGCCGGCCCCGCCTCGCCCGGGCCGCGCACCGTCACCCCCTCCCCGCCATAGAGACGCGCGAGGCCGGCGAAATCCGTCCGATCGAAATCGACCCCCGCGTTCTGGAACCCCATGCGCCGCTGCTTGAGCTCGATGAGGGCCAGCGAGCGGTCGACCAGCACGACGATCACGATGGGCAGCCCGCTGTCGCGCACCGTGCCGAGCTCGCCCAGCACCATATCGAGGCAGGCATCCCCCATCACCGCAACCGCCGGGCGCTCGGGGTCCGCAAGCTTGTGGCCGAGGGCGAGCGGCAGCGCGCAGCCCATCGTGCAGAGACCGGTGGACTGGAGGAGCGCGCGCGGCCGAGCGCAGAAGGGGAGCTGGCTCAACAGGATGCGGTGCGCGCCCGAATCGACGGTCGCGACGGCCTCGGGCGGGAGCTCGGCCAGAAGCTCGGCCAGCGCCCGGTCCGGCCCCCACTCGTCGCGCGGGGCGAAGGCGCCGCGCAGGCGGTCGCGGAGCTCGCCATGGGCCCACCCCGGTTTCGCCTCCGCCCCCGCCTCGAGCGCCGCGAGCCCTCCGCTCACCGAGCACACCCAGGAGAGCGCGGCGTGGTGCATGTCGTGGGTGTTGGGCGCGTGGGCGAACTCCACGCATCTGGCGGGGTCCCACGGGTTGCGCCAGCCGGTGCGCATCTCGATCGGGTCGTAGCCCGCCGCGATGACGAGATCCGCGCGCCCGAAAACCGGCATGAGGATCGCGTCGGCCTTCGGGCTGAGGCCATGGCCGCCGAGGCTCAGGGGATGGTCCTCCGGGATCGCGCCCTTGGCTTTGTAGGTGGTGGCGACGGGGATCGCATGGCGCTCGGCAAAGGCCAGGAGGCGGGCCGGGCCGTCCGGCTCCTCGAGGACATCGAGCCCCGCGACGATCACGGGCCGCTCGCTCGCGGCGAAGAGCGCGCGGGCCCGGTCGAGCTCCGGCCCCTCGGCGGGCGCGACCGCGCCGGGCGGCGGCGCGGCGGGGGCAGCGGGCGCGGGTTCGTCCGCCGCGGCGACGGCGATCGGCAGGTCGATATGCACCGGGCCTTTGCGGGGGGCCATGGCAATGCGGAGCGCCTTGTCCACAGTCACCGCAATGGCCCCGCTCTCGGCCCGGTAGCTTGCCTTGGTGACCCGGGCGAACACGGCCTGATGGTCGAACACCTGGTGCGTGTAGGTCATCTGCTCGGCGGGATCGACCATGCCCGACAGGACGACGAGCGGGACCCGGTCCTGCTCCGCGTTGGCGACGACGTTGAACGCGTTGGCCACCCCGGGCCCAACGGTCGCCACGAGCACGCCGGGCGCTCCCGTGGCGTGCCAAGCGCCCTCGGCCATGAAGCCGGCCGCGTTTTCGTGCTTGGCGAGGCGAAAGCGGATGCCGGCCCGCTCCAGCGCGTCGATGAGGGTCAGCACCTCGCCGCCCGGAATGCCGAAGGCATGACGCACCCCGGCCGCGTGGAGCCGCGCTGCGATGACATCGGCCGCGTTCACCTCACTCCCCCTCGAATTCCATGAGAACGTGGGTCTCGATCCCCATGCCGCGCAGCCGGTCCCGCCCGCCGAGGGCGGGGAGATCGACGACGAAGCTCGCGGCCACGAGGTCGCCCCCCAGCCGCTCGATCAGCTTGACCCCGGCCACCGCGGTGCCGCCGGTGGCGATGAGATCGTCGACGAGCAGAACCTTCGTGCCGGCGGCGAAGGCGTCCTCGTGGATCTCCACCACCGCCTCGCCGTATTCGAGGGAGTAGGCCTCCCTGAGCGTGGTGCCGGGGAGCTTGCCCTTCTTACGGATCGGCACGAAGGGCAGCGTGAGCGCATAGGCCACCGCCCCGCCCAGGATGAAGCCGCGCGCGTCCATCGCCGCGATCGCCTCGATGCCGCGGGCCCGCTGGGGTTCGACAATCGCCTCGACCGTGCGGCGGAAGGCGTGGGCGTCGTTGAAGAGGGTGGTGACGTCCCGAAACTGGATGCCGGGGACGGGAAAGTCCGGGATCGTGCGGATGTAGCTTTCGAGCGGGGGCTCGGCGGTGGAAGCGTCGGTCATCGCGCGGTCCTCGGCGGGTGTCGCGCGATCCTAACCGTTGAGTCTCCAAAGGCAATGGCTGCGGGCGCGGCGCCTCAGCCGAGGTCGATCTCCGCAGGCCGCGGACCGCTGTAATGCGCGAGCGACATCGCCGGGCCATAGAGGGCCTCGGAAAGATAGCTCAGATGCATCTGGCGCCAGTCGCGCCGGTGCCGGAGCGGACAGAGGAGGCGGGCCGTGTGCAGGGTCATCGGGCGTCTCCACCAAGGGGCTACGCCTCCATCTATAGAGTGAATTGTGAACAAACCGCGGCACTCGGAAGGCCAGTGGACAAAATGTGGATAAGCTGTGGATAACTGTTGCGGAATTGCCCCAGACCTGCGGTCAACCAAGCGGACCGCGGGCCTCAGCGCGGTGTCGGCGGCAGCAGCATCACCGTGGGCCGGGCGGGCAATGTCTCGCGCGAGACCGTGAGGACGGGCCCCCCATCGAGATCCAGAGCGAACTCCTCCGCCATGCCGGCCAGGAACCGCTCGAGCGTGGAGCGGCCGAAATAGTGCATCGGCAACACGATGGAGGATTTGAGCCGCTTGGCGACCTCGGTCATCGAGGCGATGTCCATCGTAAAGGAGCCGTCGACGGGGACCATCAGCACGTCCATCCGCCCGAGCGAGGCGTATTGCTGCTCCGTCGGCACATGGTGGAGATGGCCGAGATGGCCGATGCAGATCCCCGCCACCTCGAAGACGAAGATCGAGTTGCCGTCGCGCCCGAGCTCGCCCCATGAGCGGATGTCGGTGGTGACGTTGCGGATGCGCATGTCACCCACCTCCACATCGTGGATCGCGGGGCTCACGCCATTGGCCTCCCAACCTTTCAGCACATGCTGGATCTCGGGGTTCGGAAAGTCGGTGTAATGGGTCTCGTGCGCGCGGTTCATGGTCACCGCCACCGGCACGCCGCCGGGGCCGTCGAGGCCGAAATAGTCGGTGTTGACCGAGATGCCCTCGGGGCTCTCGATGCGAAAGGTGGAGTGACCGACATACCGGATGGTCACCTCCTCGGCGGCGGTGGCGAGGGGACCGACGGGCCCGAGCTGGGCGTAGCGGATGCCGGGCACGCCCTCGACGAAGGCAAAACAGGTGCTGGCGAGCACCGCTCCGGGCGCGAAGATCAGCGAGAGGACGGCGGCGAACAGGCGCATGGGGGACCTCCTTGGCTCGGAGGAAGGGTAGCGCAGGCAGACGGCTTCCGCCAGATTGGCGCGCGGAATGGCGGAGCGGGGCGGCACCGTCGCCGCGGCGCGGCGCTTCGGACCATGCCCATCGCAGGGCGGCGCGACGGGGCGCCTAGAGCACCCGCCCCGCCACGGCGGCGAGCTTGGCCACGAGGGCGGGGTCGCGGGCCTCCTCAGCGGTGATGATCGCATGTTCCAGCGCCCGGTCGCAGCCTTGCGGGCACGGCGCCCGCTCCGGCCCGAGCGTGGGGATCACCGCGGCCAGGAGATCCCGCGCATGGCCGATATTGGCGTGCATGGTGGCGAGGATCGAGGGCACGTCCACCTCCCCGTGCTCGTGGTGCCAGCTGTCGTAGTCCGTCACCATCGCGACGGTGGCGTAGCAGATCTCGGCCTCGCGGGCGAGCTTGGCCTCGGGCATGTTGGTCATCCCGATCACGTCGGCGCCCCAGTGCTCGCGATACATCCGGCTCTCGGCGAGCGTGGAGAACTGCGGCCCCTCCATGCAGAGATAGGTGCCGCGGGCGTGGTAGCGTATGCCGAGCCGCATCGCCTCATGGGCGAGCGCGGCGTGAAGGCGGGAGCAGACGGGCTCGGCCATCGAGACATGCGCCACGAGCCCCGGGCCGAAGAAGCTCTTCTCACGGTTCACCGTCCGGTCGATAAATTGGTCCACCAGCACGAACTGCCCCGGCGCCATCTCCTCGCGAAACGAGCCGCAGGCGGACACGGAGAGGATGTCGGTCACGCCGATGCGCTTCAGCGCGTCGATGTTGGCGCGGTAGGGGATGTCGGTGGGCGGCAGGCGGTGCCCACGCCCATGGCGCGGCAGGAACGCCACCGCCACACTCCCGAGCCGGCCAGTGAGGATCTCGTCAGAGGGCGCGCCCCACGGCGTCTCGACCGCCTGCCAAGCGGCGCCCTCCAACCCGTCGAGCGCGTAGAGCCCGCTGCCGCCGATCACCCCGATCATCGCCTCGCCCATGCACCGCCTCCCTCTCGCATCTGGGGCGCGACTATGGCGCCCGCTGCGTGAGCCGCCAAGCCTCGCGGCGGGCCCTCAGAAGCCGGCGATCGTGCGCACGGGCATGGGGTCGGCGCGATGGTCGAGTTCGCCGGGCTCCGCGATCGGGAAGATGTCGTCGAGCCGGTAGCCCCGGCGCGCGATCTGGGCATCCCAGACCGTGTCCTTGCGATAGCCCGTGCCCAAGAGTCGCTGATGGGTCACGCTCCGGGGCACCGTGTTCCAGGCAGACTTGTCCGGCATGATCGCGCAGCGGCGGATCTCGAGGCTCTCGAGCGCCGTCAAGGTCTCGAGGCCGTCGATGCCGGTGAACCGCTTGCACTCGTCGACGCGGATATGGGCGAGCCGCTGCATCGGCGCGCCGAAACGGAGCCGTTCGAGCGATCCTTGCGCCTCGACGAAGAGCCGCTCGAGGCGCGGAAACCGCGCGAGATCGCCCAGGTCGGCGAGATGGCAAAGCCGGGCCACCCGAAGCGCCTCGAGCGCCGGGAGGGTGCCGAGGGCCTCAGCGTTCGAGGCAAGCGCCCCGAGGCTAAACAGCGGAGCGCGGCGAACCCGTCGAGCGGGGCCAGATCGAGTTTGGGCCGGTCCAAGACGTCGACGCTGAGCCAGATCAGCGCCTCTCCGGCAATCCGGGCCAGGAGGTCGTTCGGGGCCTTGGTGAGGCCGATGCGGACGCCGCGCGGGGCGCCGAGCGCGCCGAGCGCCTCCGCGTTCTCCACCCCCGTCTCGCCGATCACCCCGAAATGGGCGAGGGCCGGCATCCGCTCGAGCGGCGTAAGGTCGATCGGGCCCTGCGCCGTTTCGATCTCTGAGAAGAACAGGGTGACGGCCGAGGGGTCCTGTGCGGCGAGCGCGGCCACGGCTGCCTCCGGCGCCGGCTCGGGCGTGACGTACACCGCGCGACATGTTCGCCCCGGTCTCGGGCCGCGGCGAGGCTCGCCTCGGTCGCCGCCAGGTCGGTGATCCCGAGGCGCTGGGGTTTTGCACTATTGGCCTGCCTTCCAGTTGCGCTCAGGGGCGCAGCATCTCCCAGACCCGCTCGATGGTGGTGTAATCCATGTACCCCATGCGCGCCACGGGGCGGATCGCCTCCGCGTCCACCCGTCCGTCGATCAGCACGCCATCGGCGATGTGCACGCCCACGACCTCGCCGATCACCATGATGTTGCGGGTGTGGGCCTCCCACGTCGGCAGATCGTCGAGCATCCGCACCAGACGGCATTCGAGCACCGCGGCCGCCTCCGCCACTCGGGGCGCGGGGATCGTCTTGCAGGGGGCGGCCGTGAGGCCGGCGAGCGCGAACTCGTCCTCCCCCGCCGGATAGCTGCCGGAGCTTACATTCATCGCCTCGGCCATCTCCCGGCCCACGAGGTTGCAGGCGAAGGCGCCGGTCGCGCGGATGTTCGCGACGCTGTCCTTCTCCGCCTCCGGTCGGCTCTTTCGCCCGGTTTGCGCGAACATCACCAGGGGCGGGCGGTCGCCGCAGCCGTTGAAGAAGCTGTAGGGCGCGAGGTTGCGCCGGCCGTCCGCGTCCTGCGTCGAGACCCAGCCGATGGGCCGCGGCACGACGAGCGCTTTGAAGGGATCGTGGGGCAGCCCGTGCCCTTCCGCCGGACGATAGAACATGGGCGCTCTCCTGTGCTAACGCGAGCCCCCTGATATCCGCCGCCCCGGGTCTTGGAAAGTCCGCCGCCGCATGCTCCGCATTCTGAGAGAGACCGAGGCCGACGGGCCGGAGGTGGAAGCGCTCCTCGATCTCGCCTTTGCGCCCGGGCGGGAGCTTCTGAGCTCTTACCAGCTCCGTGGCGGGGTGACGCCCGTGCACGAGCTCGGCCGCGTGTCGCGGGACGAGTACGACGCCCTGGTAGGCTGCATCCGGTACTGGCCCGTGCGGCTTGGGGCGGAGGGGGCGCCGGCGCTTCTCCTCGGACCCATCGCGGTTCACCCGATCCGCCAGGGCGAGGGGCTGGGCGCGGTCCTCATCCGGGAGACCCTGGAGGCGGCCGCCGCGGCGGGCTGGACGCGGGTGCTCTTGGTCGGCGACCGGCCCTACTATGCGCGATTCGGCTTCTCCCGGGATTTGGCGCGTGCCCTCGCCTTTCCCCAGCCAGTGAACGCCGAGAGGGTGCTGGCCCGCGCCCTCGCCCCCGACGCATTTGCCGGCATTTCAGGCCCGGTTCGGCCCTGGGGCCCGGCTTCCGGCTAGAAGAGTCTAAACTTCTCGTTGCAACTCGAGAATCTCGCTCAATTTGCCGTTTGAATTTCTTTGTGAGACCACATATAGCCTATATCCTGATGGTACAGCAGACAAATCGGCTTGGAGCTTTTAGATGGACGCACTGCCTTCGAGCGGCAATGGACCGAAAAGCTTTGGACAGGCGAAATCCGGAGACGAACCTATGACGGAGCACAACAGCGAGCACGGAGCGCTTCTGTCGCTCACATCTCAGATCGTGGCGGCCCACGTCTCGAACAACGCGGTGGCCAACACCGACCTGCCGCTTCTGATCGAGACGGTCTTTCGCACCCTTTCCGGTCTCGACGGCGCCCCGCCGGAGCCCGAGCAGGAGCAGAAGCCCGCAGTGCCAATCAAAAAGTCAGTGCATGACGACTACTTGATCTGCCTCGAGGACGGCAAGAAGCTCAAGATGCTCAAGCGGCATCTCAGCACCGCCTACAACATGACGCCGGAAGAGTATCGCGCCAAGTGGGGCCTGCCGCACGATTATCCGATGGTGGCGCCCAACTACTCGAAGACCCGCAAGGATTTGGCGAAGAAGATCGGTCTCGGGCGCAAGCCCAAGGGCTGAGCCGCCGCGGCTTGCCCCGCGCCCTCCTCTCCGGCTAGGAGGACGGCGGGCCGGACCGGCGGCCGGCGAAGCGGAGGCGGGCCCATGTCGCGCAAGGTCTTCATCAAGACCAATGGCTGCCAGAAGAATGTCTACGACAGCGAGCGCATGGCCAGCGCGCTCGCGACCGAAGGCTACGGCTCGGCGGCGACAGCGGAGGACGCGGACCTCATCGTCCTCAACACCTGCCACATCCGGGAGAAGGCGGCCGAGAAGGTTTATTCTGAACTCGGCCGCCTCGCGCCGCTCAAGCGCGCGCGCGCCGGCATCCAGATCGCCGTGGCCGGCTGCGTGGCCCAGGCCGAGGGCGAGGAGATCGTCGCCCGCGCGCCCGCGGTGGATGTGGTGGTGGGCCCCCAGGCCTATCATCGCCTTCCCGCCCTCGCCCGGGCGGCGGGGGAGACCGGGGCGCCCCAGGTCGACACGGAGTTTCCGGCGGAGGACAAGTTCGACCACTTGCCGGAGCGAGCCCGCGCCCGCCGCGCGCCCGCCGCGTTCCTCACGGTGCAGGAGGGCTGCGACAAGTTCTGCGCCTTCTGCGTGGTGCCCTACACCCGGGGGGCGGAGGTGTCGCGCCCCGTGGCCCGGCTGGTGGCCGAGGCCGAGCGGATGGTGAGCGAGGGCGCCGTGGAGATCACCCTCCTCGGCCAGAATGTGAACGCCTATCATGGGGCGGGGCCGGATGGCGCCGAGTGGGGCCTCGCCGCACTCATCCGCCGGCTCGCGGAGATCGAGGGGCTTGACCGGCTCCGTTACACCACCTCCCACCCCAACGATATGGACGAGGCGCTGATCGCCGCCCATGCCGAGGTGCCGGAGCTGATGCCCTATCTCCATCTTCCCGTGCAGGCGGGGGCGGACCGGGTGCTGACAGCGATGAACCGCAAGCACAGCGCCGAGGGGTATGTCCGCCTCGTCGAGCGCATCCGCGCCGCGCGGCCGGACATCGCGCTCTCCGGCGATTTCATCGTGGGCTTTCCCGGCGAGACCGACGCGGAGTTTGCCGCCACGCTCGATCTCGTGCGCGAGGTCGGCTACGCGCAGGCCTATTCTTTCAAGTATTCGCCCCGGCCTGGCACCCCCGCCGCCACGGACGAACAGGTGCCGGAGGAGGTGAAGGCCGCGCGGCTCCAGCGGCTCCAAGCGCTCCTCGCCGAGCAGCAGGCGGCGTTCAACGCCGCGCAGGTGGGGCGCACGCTCCCGATCCTTCTCGAAAAGCCGGGGCGCCATGCGGGCCAGATGGTCGGGCGCTCGCCCTATCTCCAGGCGGTGCATCTCGCGGCGGCTCCGGACGAGGCCGGCCGGATCCTGGCCGCGGAGATCGTGGACGCCGGGCCCAACTCCCTCGCCGCGCGGCGGGCCTGACCCGCCTTGGTCGCTCGTCAGGCATGTGGTATGCCAGATGCCACATAACGGAAGGTCACGCCCCATGCTCATTCGCGCCGAGACCTCCTGCCTCATCGTGATCGACATGCAGGAGCGGCTGGTGCCCGCCATGCAGGCCCCGGCGCAGACGATCAAGGCCGCCAAGCTCCTCCTGACCGCGGCGGCGGAGATGGGCGTGCCCGTGCTTCTCACCGAGCAGTATCCTCAGGGCCTCGGCCCCACAGTGCCGGAGATCGCCCAAGCCGCCCGGCCCGCCGGCGCGCGGATCGTCGAGAAGACGCATTTCTCCAGCTTCGACGAGCCGGCCTTCGCCGAGGCCTTCCGCGCCACCGGGCGCCGGCAGGCGGTGATCGCGGGCATGGAGGCGCATATCTGCGTGCTCCAGACCGCGATGAGCCTGATGGCCGATGGGGTGGAGGTGTTTGTCGTTACCGACGCCACCGCCTCGCGGTCCCTCGCGAGCGAGCGCGCATGCCTCGACCGGCTCCAGGCTGCGGGCGCCGGGATCGTCACGGCGGAGATGGCCGTGTTCGAGTGGCTGGGCCGCGCCGGCACGCCGGCCTTCAAGGCGCTCCTCCCCCTCGTCAAATGAAGTTTCGCTTGCGTCGCCCCGGGCGCTCGCACAAGGTCGGCGCATGGCGATGGCAGAGCGGCACGGCCCCATGAGCGACGCAAAAGCCCCGGAGGAACGCAGCCTTTGGCGCGGCTGACATCGGGCGGTGCGACGACCGCTCCCGGCGCCGAGGCGCGGGAGACGGAGGGCGGCGCGGAGACCGTTCTCGAGTTTTCGGACAACCGGCTGCTCATCGACCTCTGCGGAATGTACGACCGCAACCTCACGGCCATCGAGGACGGCTTCGACGTGATGATCCTGCGCCGGGGGAACCAGCTCGCCGTGCACGGGGCGGCGGAGGCGCGGGCCCTCGCCAAGGGCGCACTCGACGGGCTCTACCGCCGGCTCGAACAGGGGCGCGGCGTGGAGCCCGCCGATGTGGCCGCTGCCATCCGCATGGGCGGCGAGGCGCCGGAGCCCGAGACGCCCGACCCTGCGCTCCAGCTCGACATGTTCCCGGAGGGCCGGCTCGAGATCCGCACCCGCAAGCGCGTGATCGAGCCCCGCTCGGGCGCCCAGCGGGCCTACGCCTCGGCGCTTTTCGCCCGCGAGCTCGTCTTCGGGATCGGCCCGGCCGGCACGGGCAAGACCTATCTAGCCGTCGCCGCCGCGGTGTCGATGTATCTCGAAGGGCGGGTCGAGAAGATCATCCTCTCGCGCCCGGCGGTGGAGGCCGGGGAGCGGCTCGGCTTCCTGCCCGGCGATATGAAGGAGAAGATCGACCCCTATCTCCGCCCCCTCTACGACGCGCTGCACGACATGCTGCCGGGCAAGCAGGTGGGCAAGCTGATGGAGGAGGGCAAGATCGAGGTCGCCCCCTTGGCCTTCATGCGCGGGCGCACGCTGTCCAACGCCTTCGTGGTGCTCGACGAGGCGCAGAACACGACGACGATGCAGATGAAGATGTTCCTCACCCGCCTGGGCGAGGGGAGCCGGATGGTCGTGACCGGGGATCCGAGCCAGGTCGACCTGCCGCGGGGCGTGGGCTCCGGGCTCGTGGAGGCGATCGCCATTCTCGACGGGGTGAAGGGCATCGGCATGGTGCGCTTCTCGGCCGAGGATGTGGTGCGCCATCCGCTGGTCGCGCGCATCATCACGGCCTATGAGGCGGCGGGGTGAGCGGGGAGCCCTTGGTCGAGGTGGTGCTGGAGGAGCCCGGCTGGGCCGTGGCGCTGCCGGAGATCGAGGCGGTGGCGGAGACCGCGGTGACCCTCGCCCTCGAGGCCGCGGGCCGGGAGCCGGGGGCCTGGCAGGTGGCCGTCCTCGCCGGCTCGTCCGAGCGAATCGCCGGCCTCAACGCGCGCTTTCGCGGCCGCGACGCGGCGACCGACGTGCTCTCCTTTCCGGCCTTCTCCGCGCTGCCCGAGGCGCCCGCGCCCCGCACCCCCTTGGGCGACATCGCGATCGGCCTCGAGGTTGTGCGATCCGACGCCGAAGCCCGCGGCGTTCCCTTGAAAGAACACACCCTTCACCTGATCTTGCATGGGTGCTTGCATTTGCTTGGTTTCGATCACGAGACGGAGCATGATGCGCGCGAGATGGAGGGGATGGAGACCGCATCGCTCGCGCGGGTCGGGATCCAGGACCCTTACGGAGAGGGGGTGCCGGACGATCGGCGCCCGAAAGAGTAGGCATGGACGCCAGTCACAGTCCCGAGCCCTCCGACGAGGGCCCCGAGGCCGGGGACCCGGGCCAAACCGCCCGGGCCGAGCGCCCGAGCACCGATCGCACCGAGACGGGTCGCGCCGAGCCAGGCCGGCCGGAGTCGGGCCGCCCCGAGGCGGGTCGCCGAGGGCAGATGCGCAAATCCTCCCTCATCGCGACGCTCTTGAAGCGGGCCCGCGGCGGGCTCCGGCCCGCATCGGCCGATCCGGAGGCGGAGGACGACGCGGACGCGCTCGGCCCCGCCTTCGAGGGGTCGAGCCCCTCGGAGCGCGCCATGGTGGCCAACATCCGTCGGATGCGCGATCTTCGCGTGGAGGACGTGATGACCCCTCGGGCCGACATCGCGGCGGTGCCAATCGACGCGACGCTCGATCAGGTGATGGGCGCGCTCTCCAAAGGCTCGTTTTCCCGCGTGCCGGTCTACCAGGACACGCTCGACGACCCCTTGGGCTTTGTGCACCTCAAGGATCTTGCGCTCGCCTACGGTGTGGGCTGCGCGCAGGGCGCCGCCAAGTTCAGCGTGCGAGATCATCTGCGGACCGCGCTCTTCGTTCCGCCCTCCATGCGGATTGCCGCGCTCATGCAACGGATGCAGGCCACCCGCACGCATATGGCCCTGGTGATCGACGAGTTCGGCGGGGTCGACGGGCTCGTGACCATCGAGGACCTGGTCGAGCAGATCGTCGGCGACATCGAGGACGAGCACGACACGGCCGAGAGCGCGCAGTGGCGGGCCCAGGCCCCGGGCGTCTACATCGTCAATGCGCGGGCCGACATTCGCGAGTTTTGCGACGCGGAGGGGGTGGAGCTTTTGCCCGACGACTGGGAGGAGGAGGTCGACACGCTGGGCGGCCTCGTCTTCATGCTCACCGGCCGGGTGCCGACCCGGGGCGAGGTGATCACACACCCCGCCGGCCATGAGTTCGAGGTGATCGACGCGGATCCCCGGCGGATCCGCCGCATGCGCCTCACCGTGCAAGGAGCGACGGCGACAACGCCGGCACCGCCGGTCGCCACCCCGGCCCCGGTGCCCGCGCCGAGCTCGGCCCGCCAAGCGGCCGAGTAAGCGCACCGCCGCCATGGGCTCGGCACCCGCAGCGGCCGCCCCGGCGGCGTGGCTCTCGGCGCGCTCCGGATGGCTGCGCTGGGGCTTTGCGCTGGTGGCGGGCGCGGGGCTCACGCTCGGGCAGCCGCCGATCTCGCTGCCCTGGGCGCTCTTCCTCGCGGTGCCGGCGCTCGTCTGGCTTGTCGACGCAGCGCCCTCGCCCTGGGCGGCGGCACGCCTCGGCTGGGCCGCAGGGTTCGGCATGATGGTCACGGGCTTTCACTGGATGGGCCATGCTTTTCTGGTGGACGCGGAACGCTGGGCCTGGGCGCTGCCCTTCGCCGTCACGCTCCTGCCCGCGGCCTTGGCGCTGTACTGGGCGGGCGCGTTCTGGCTCGCCAAGCGGCTCTGGCGGCCGGGCTGGAGCCGCGCGCTTCTCCTCGCCGCCGCGATCGCGACGGCCGAGCTCGCCCGGGCCACCTTCTTCACCGGGTTTCCCTGGGGGCTGCCCGGCTATGCCTGGGGCGAGACGCCGGTGATGCAGGCCGCGCGCTGGGCGGGGCCTCATGGGATGACCCTCCTCACCCTGGCGCTCGCCGCGATCCCCCTCGTCGCCGGTGTCCGGCATTGGGCGAGCTGGGGCGCGCTGGCCGTCCTGGGGCTTCTCTGGGCCGACGGCGCGCGGCGGCTGGTGGCGCCCGAGCCCGCCGCGGAGGGCACGGTGCTCCGCATCGTCCAGCCCAACGCCGAGCAGCACCTCAAATGGGAGCCCGGGCACCGGGAGCTCTATCTCCGCCGGTTGATGACGCTTTCCGCCGCGCCGCCCGGCGAGATCGGCCCGCCCGACGCGGTGATCTGGCCCGAGACCGCGCTCACCTTCCTGCCGCAGGATCAGCCGGAGGCGGTGGCCGCCGTGGCGTCCTCGGCCCGGGGCGCACCCCTCCTCACGGGCGCCCTCTTCTACGAGCCGGTGGGCGGCCGGCGGCGCTGGTCCAACGCGCTCATGGCCGTGGCCCCCTCGGGCGAAATCCTCGCGCGCTACGACAAGCACCACCTCGTGCCATGGGGGGAGTATCTGCCCCAGCGCTGGCTCCTCGAGCGCCTGGGCCTCGACGCGATTGCCGGCATGGGCGGCCTCGGCTTCGCCCCTGGCCCCGGGCCGCGGCGGCTCGAGCTGCCGGGCCTGCCGCCACTCGCGCCCTCGATCTGTTACGAGATGATTTTCGCCCACGAGGTGGTGGCGTCGGGGCCACGCCCGGAATGGATCCTGCACCTCACCAACGACGCCTGGTTCGGCCGTTTCGCCGGCCCCCAGCAGCACCTGGCGCAGGCCCGGATCCGCGCCATCGAGCAAGGCCTGCCGGTGGTCCGCGCGGCCAACACCGGGATCTCCGCCGTGATCGACGCCCGCGGCCGCGTGCGCAAGAGCCTGCCCCTCGGCACCCATGGCGCCATCGACGCCACCCTGCCCGCGCCGCGTCCTCTCACCCTCTACGCCCGCACGGGCGACGCGCCGGCCCTCGCCGTCCTTGCGCTCCTCTGGCTCCTTCTCCCCCGACGCCCCCGTACCGGCGCCTGAGCGCCTCGCTTGACCATCCTTGCGGGGCCGTGCCAGAGACCCGTCGCGGCACAGCACATGGCGGAGCGGGTCCTATGAGCCTCGAGAACTACCTTTTCACCTCCGAGTCGGTCTCCGAGGGCCATCCGGACAAGGTCTGCGATCAGATCTCGGACTCGGTGGTGGACTACATCCTCTCCCGCGAGCCGGAAGCGCGCACCGCCATCGAGACGGCGGCAACCACCAACAAGGTGGTGATGATGGGAGAGGTGAAGATCTCGGAGAACGCGGCGGTCACGCCGGAGGAGATCTGCGGCGTGGCGCGGGAATGCATCCGCAAGATCGGCTATGCGCAGAAGGGCTTTCACTTCAAGACCTGCTCGATCGACACCTA
>CAYXPI010000083.1:0-15728 GCA_964467005.1 uncultured Limibaculum sp.
TCAAGATCATGGATTTCGGCGCCTTCGTGAACTTCTTCGGCAAGCGCGACGGGCTCGTGCATGTCTCCCAGATGTCGTGGGAGCGGGGCGCGGTGCCGAAGGACCTCGTGAAGGAGGGCCAGGAGGTCAAGGTGAAGCTCATGGGCTTCGACGACCGGGGCAAGGTGCGCCTCTCGATGAAGGTCGTCGACCAGGCCACGGGCAAGGAGATCTCCAAGGAGGAGGCCGAAACGGCCGAGTGATCCCTGCGGAGGGGCGCGCATGGCCGAGCTCTCCTTCACCGAGCGGGCCCCGCATGAGGCGGGGTTCGCACAGGTGGTCGAGCGAGAGATCGCGCCCCTCCTCGCCCGGCGCGAGGGCGAACGGCAGCGGCTCCGCCGCCGGGCGCTGGCCGGGATGGTGGGCGCCGGCGGACTCGGTCTGACCGGGGCCGGGGCCGCAGTCGCCGGCTGGGCCGAGCCCGGGATCGGCGTCGCGGGTGCGGTGGTCGGCGGGGCCGGCAGCTGGGGCGTGAAGGCCCATTGCGAGCGGCGCTGGCAGGCACGCCTCGGCGCGGACATTCTCCCCATCCTCTGCCGCTTTCTCGGCGACATGCGCTATGCCGGCCAAGCGGAGAGCGGGATCGACCCCGGCGCCTTCGAGCGGCTGGGGCTCGTGCCGCGGCATCACCGCGCGCGGCTCGAGGACGGTGTGGTCGGCCACCACGCGGGCATCCACTGGTCGATGGCCGAGGCGGCGCTCGTCCGGCGCCGGCGCGTCCGCCGGACGAGCCGCAGCCGGCGCGTCTTCCGTGGCCTTCTCGTCCGGATCCGAATCGACGGCCCCGCACCCCGGATCCTCTTTGCGCGGGACCGGGGCTGGCCGCTCAACCGGCTGGCCGAGCGCCTGCCCGGCGCCCGGCGCGGGCTCACCCGGATCGCTGTCGGGGGGCCGGAGTTCGAGGCCGTCTACGCCACCTACACCAACGATCCCGTGGCCGCGCGGGCCTATCTCGACGACCGGTTCGTCGACGGGCTCCTCCTCGTCGCGCGCCATCTGCGCGGCGGCGGGCATCTCGCCTGCGCCATGGAGGGCGACGGCCTCTACCTCGCACTGCCCCGGCGGCGGGACATGTTGGCCCTCGGCTCCCTCTTCGCGCCCGTCTCCGCCGTCGAAGAGGACCTCCGTGCGGCGCTCGACGACCTCACCCTGCCGCGCAAGATCATCGCCGCGTTGAGCGGGCGCTGACCGCCGGGCCGCCGGCCCCAGACGTCTCCATCTTCGAGAGCTGAACGGCGAGGATGCCCCCCGCGATCACGGCCGCGCCCAAAAGGTCGAGGGGCCCCAGCCGCTCGCCGAGCAGGAGGGCCGCGATCGCGACGCCGAAAAACGGATTGAGGAAATGGAAGGTCGCCGCGCGCACCGCCCCGATCCGGCGGACGAGGACGAACCAGACGAGCGTGGCCGCGAGCCCCGGCACCAGGGTGGTGTAGGCGAAGGCCGCGCCGAGCGTCCAGCTCCAGGTGACGCGCCACTCCTCCCAAAGGGCGAAGGGCCAGAGCGCGGCGCTGCCCACAAGCATCTGGAGCCCCACGATCATGAGGAGGTTGCCGCCAGAGGACGCGCCCTTGACCGAGAGCGTGGCCACCGTGAGGGCCAGCACCCCGAGCACGCAGAGCGCGACGCCCATCGGGTCCGCCCCCCCACCGAGCCGGCTGCCCATGATCAGCACCACCCCGGCGAGCCCCCCCGCGAGCCCGAGCGCGCCCAGCCGGCCCACCCGCTCGGCGCCGAAGGCCCAGCCCGCCATGGCCACCGCAAGCGGCAGGGCGGAGGCGACGATGGCGGCGAGCGAGGCCTCCACCGTCTGCATCGCCACGAAATAGAGGCCGAGATAGAGCGCGTTTTGGCAGACGCCGAACACCACGGTCGCCCGCCATTGCGCCGCGGTCAGGCGCAGTGTCTGCCCCAAGCCCCAGGCGAGCGCCACGCCGAGGGCGCCCGAGAGGAGGAACCGCAAGGCGAGCGCCGTGACCGGCGGCGCGTCGGCCACGATGATCCGCGCCGAGGTGAAGGCGGAGGACCACATGGCCGCGAAGGCGAGACCGAGGAGAATCGCGCGGAGATCCATCGGGGTCCTTGGCTCTGGCGGCAAATCGTCACCAAACCGTGGGGAAGGCGCCGCACGGATGTGGCACACTCCCGCCGACGCCGCCAGAGGAGAGTGGACCGATGTCTTTGCTTCAGCTTCTGAACGCCGCCCAAGGGGGCCAGGGCCTCGCGCAGCTCGCGCGGGAGTTCGGGCTCGACGAAGTCAAGACCGGGGAGATCGCGGGCCTCCTGGCCCCGGCCATCGGAGTGGCCGCCAAGAAGCGCGCCGAGCGCGGCGAGGCGGACCGGATCGCCCGGACGCTTCTCGGCGAGCGGGAGGCGGGGTTCTACGACGACGCTGCGGCTGCGGCCCGGCCGGAGGGCCGGGAGCAGGGCGCCCGGTTCCTGGAGGAGGTGCTGGGCTCGCGCGAGGCGGGCGACCGGCTGGCCGAGGAGGCGGCGACGCGCACCGGCGTCGACAGCGGGACGGTGACCCAGCTCATGCCGGCGATCGCGGCGATGCTCCAGGGAGGCATGCAGCGCCAGATGCCGGACGACACGCTCCAGGGGCTGCTCGGCGGGGGCCGGGGCGGCGGGCTGATGGGCATGGTCGCCGGCCTCCTCGGCGGCGGGCGCGGCGGCGCCTCCCAACAGATGAACCCCCTCCTCGCGATGCTCGACAAGGACGGCGACGGATCGGTGCTCGACGACGTGGTGGAGGGCTTCCTCCGCCGCTAGAGGGCGTTGCGCCGGTTGCGGCGCATGCGTCCGCATTTGTGCCGGCAGGTGGCGAGGCGGTCCTCGGCCCAAGCCTCGGCATAAAGGCTGGCGAAGGGCTCGTCCTGGAGGATCTCGGCGAGGCGCCGGTGGCGGAGGTTGTAGCGCTCCGCCGCCAGCGCGTGACCGCCGAAGAACGCCGCCTCCTCGCCCGATCCCGCGACCCAGCAGCAGGCCGAGACCTGCCCATGCGCCGAGATGTACGGGCTGTTGCGCGCGGCGGACTTGCAGTCGATCCCGTTCACCGCATGGGGGGAGAGCGTGCGGGCCTCCGCCGCCTCGGCCCGGCTGGCGAGCGCGATCTCGCCCCCCTCCAGCGCAAAATCCGCCGCCGTCCGCCGGGGCGCCTCCAGCGCACGGGCCTCGCCCGAGGGCATCTGATACGCGAAGCGGCCGGTGGGCCCGAAGCGCACCGTGTCGATCAGCGTGAACGCCTCGAAGCCGAGCGCCCGGGAGCGCCGGAACGCCTCCTCGATCTCGTGCTCGTTGTGGCGGAAGATGATGAAGTGCCACTCCGCCCGCGCGCCGGTGGCGATGTAGGCCCGGGCGTTCTCGATGATCTTGGCGTAGGAGGTGTTGACCCGGTAGAGCGGGTTCGTCGCCTCCAGCCCGTCGATATGGAGCTCGAGCCGGGAGCCCGTGCGCGCCATCGCCCGGCCGAGCCGCGCCCACCAGTCGGGCTTGCGCAGGGAGCCGTTGGTGGCCACCGCCACGCGCACCCCCCGCTCGGTGAGGTGCTCGACGACCTCGAGAAGCTCCGACGCCGCCAGCGGGTCGCCATAGGCGCCGCCGAAGATCACCTCCGCCGTGCGGGCGGCGAAGGCGTCGTCGAAATGGGTTTGGAAATCCGCAAGGCCGAGTTCGACATTCTTCACCACCGTCCGGTCCGGGCGGCAGCGGTTCAGATGCTCCGTGCGCGGGCACATCGGGCAGCCCGCGTTGCACTTGTCCGTCAGCTCGATGTGGAACGTGTAGGCGCGCGCGGGGTCGAACATGGGCCCTCCGGACGGGTTTCCAGAGGGGTGTATCGCAGGCCCGCGCGCGGCGCCACTCACGCAGGATTGCGCGCTGTGATCACCCAGGAGGAGGAGGGCATGTAGACCCCGTCGTCCTGCACGTAAGGGGCGTAGGCCGCGCGGAGATCGGCGATGATCTCCTCATGCTTGGCCTTGGCGAGATCGCCGGCCTCGCGATAAACCTCGCCGGCCGGGCCCACGGCGAGCTGGAAGCCGATGGCGTCGTCCGGGTCGTTGCCGGTGCGGAAGGGCGCGTCCACCCGCTCAAACGCTATGTCGGTGAAGCCCGCCGCGGCCATCTGCCCGCGCACGAGCTCCTCGTCGGCCATCGAGAACGGGCCGGGGCCACAGGTCTGCGCGTTGTCGCCCGGGGGCGGGACATGGCGGAGCAGCACCTCCTTCGGCACCGTGCCCCAGTGGTTGTCCTCCCGCGCGCGCCACACGATCTGGGTGATCCGCCCGCCGGGCTTGAGGGCCGCCCGCATGTTCTTGAGCGCGGCCACGGGGTTGGTGAAGAACATGGTGCCGAAGCGGGAGAAGATGAGGTCGAACTCCGGCGTAAAGGGGTGCGATTCGATGTCCGCCGCCTGGAAGGTGACATTGGTGAGCCCCTTCGCGGCCGCCTCCTGGCGCCCGTAGTCGAGGAAGGCCTCGCAGCAGTCGATGCCGAGCACCGAGCCCTCGGGGCCCACGCGCTCGGCGAGCATGCAGGCCGTGTCGCCGAAGCCGCAGCCCGCGTCGAGCACGCGCTCGCCAGGGTTTACCTCGAGCTTGGGAAAGATCGCGTCGGAGTGCTGGCCGAGCCCGCCGACCAGCACATGCTTGTAGGCAATGAATTTGGGAACGAGCACCTCGTTCCAGAAGCGCACAAACTCGGTCGTCTGCGTGTCGGCAGTGTCCATAGGGGGCCTCCCTGGTGGATGGATGAGACTGACAATAGACCGAACAGAGCCCGATTCGCAGCCCGTCCTCAGCTCTGGCGGCGGGGATAGCTCCGCTGGCGCACCGGGCGGAAGCCCATCTTCTGGTAGAGCGGCAGGGCGCGGGGGTGGTCGAGCGTGCAGGTGTTGACCGTGAGCCGCTCCGTGCCCGGCACCTCCCAGGCCGTGCGGATGGCGGTGTCGAGGAGCCAGGCGCCGAGCCCGCGGCCGAGGGCGCGCTCGACGAGCCCGAAATAGGCGAGATCCGTCGCCCCCTCGGCCCGGGCGTCGAGGAGGAAGAAGCCGCCGGGCCAGCCCTCGACGAAGAGGGTGTGGAGCGTCACCTTGGGGTGCCCCACGAAGGCCGCCACGTCCTCCTCCGGCCGCTCCAGCCAGTCCGTCCAGGCCCAAGGCGCGCCCACGCTGCGGTAGAGATGGAGGAACCAGTCCGCCGGCGGGTCCTCCGCCACGAGAAGCGCGAGCCGCTGGCCCTGGGGCATGGGCCGCGGCGGCTCCGCGGGCGGCGCGGCCATCTCGAGCCAGGTGACGGTGTAGCTCTCGGCCTCCGCGCTCATCCCCGCTCCGGCGCCGCCCCGGTCTCGACCGCAAGGTCCGGATAGGCGCCCCACTCGGCCCAGGACCCGTCGTAGACCGCGTTGCGCGCGTGTCCCACGCGGTGGAGCGCGAGGCTGAGGATGCAGGCCGTGATGCCGGAGCCGCAGCTCGTCACCACCGGCCGGCCGAGATCCACCCCCGCGGCCTCGAAGAGCCGGGTCAGCGCCTCCGGCGGCTTCATCGTGCCGTCCTCCGCCAGGAGCTCGCGGTAGTGGAGGTTGCGGGCCCCCGGGATGTGGCCCGCCCGCATGCCGGGCCGCGGCTCCGGCTCGAAGCCCGCGAAACGCCCGGGCGAGCGCGCATCCAGGATCTGCTCGGTGCCGAGTTTGGCCGCCCCCGCGACCTCCGTCACGTCGCGCACGAGGGAGGCGTCGCGCCGGGCCGTGAAATGCCGCTCGCGGATCACCGGGGGATCCGCCTCCACGGGGCGCCCCTCGGCCACCCATTTCGGCAGGCCACCGTCGAGCACCGCCACCTCCGGATGGCCGAACACCCGAAACATCCACCAGAGCCGGGCGGCGGAGAACAGCCCCGCCTGGTCGTACACCACCACCTGATGCCCGTCGCCGATCCCGAGCTTGCGCACGGCCGAGACGAACTGCTCCACCGGCGGCAGCATGTGTGGCGCGCCCTTGGCCCGGTCCGAATGCCGATCGATGTCGAAGAACCGGGCGCCGGGAATGTGGCCGGCGTCGTACTCCGCCCGCGCGTCGCGCTTGGTCTCCGGCAGGTGCCAACTCGCATCCAGCACACGAATGTCCGGGCTCCCCAGCCGCTCGGCGAGCCACTCCGTCGAAACCAACAGGGTCGGGTCCGCTGCCGTCATGGCGCACTCCGCTTGCCCAAACTCTCAAGTGCTTAGGGGCAAGCGCCGCCGCCGGTCAACTCCCGGCGCCCGAGGGCCGCCTCCGCGGGCTGTGCAGGATGCAACAAGCCCTTGCCGCATCCGCCCCTCCTCCGGCTATAGTGGAGGGGAGATCGCACTCCGAGAGACAGCCATGCTGAGACGCTTCCTCGTCGGGCTCGCGGCGCTCCTCGCCCTCGCCGCTGCTCCGGCCGCCGCCGACATTCGCCGCGCCCTCGTGATCGGCAACGACGCCTATCACGAGCTGCCCCGCCTGATGAAGGCGGTGAACGACGCCAATGCCGTGGCCGAGACCCTGCACCGCCTCGGCTTCGAGGTGACCAAGACGATCAACGCGACCGAACGGCAGACCGCCCAGGTCGTCGGCCGGTTCGCCCAAAGTCTCGAGCCCGGCGACACGGCCTTCGTCTTCTTTGCAGGCCACGGGGTGGAGATCGACGGGCAGAACTATCTCCTGCCGGTCGACACGCCCAAAGCGCGCCCGGGCGACGAGATGCTGATCCGCAGCGAGGCCATCGCGCTGGCCGACATGCTCGACACCGTGCGCGCCCGGGGCTCGGGCCTCACCATCGCGGTGATCGACGCCTGCCGCGACAATCCGTTCGAGATCAACAACGGCCGGAGCGTGGGCGGGCGGAGCCGCGGCCTCGCCATGGTGCAGCCGCCGCAGGGGACCTTCATCATCTATTCCGCGGGCGCGGGTCAGGCGGCGCTCGACCGGCTGGACGACGAGGACGCGGACCGGAACTCGGTCTTCACCCGCAAGCTCCTGCCGCTCATGGAGGAGCCCGGGCTCGACATCCGGCGCCTCGCCGTGGAGCTCCGCCGCAAGGTCAACACGCTCGCCGCGAGCGTCGCCCACCGCCAGACCCCGGCCTATTACGACGAGCTGTTGGGCGATTTCGCCTTCATCGAGGGCCGCGAGCCGGCGGAGCCCCGGCCCGTCACGGCCACGACGGCGCCGGTCGCGCCCAGCGCCGAGGCCGAGACCCCGGCGAGGGAGCCGCTCCCCTATCTCGAGCCCCAGCCCCCCCTGCCCGAGCCGGAGAGCGTGCGCGGCCAAGACCCGGCGCCGCCCCCCGAGGACATCGGCGCGGCTTTCCGCGCGGCCCGGGCGGAGGGAACAATGGAGGCATGGCGGCGCTTCCTCGCCGCGCACGGGGCGAGCGGCAACTTCGCCTATGTGCAGACCGCGCGGGACGAGCTCCGCAAGCTCGAGATCCGCGCCACCTTCTGAGGCTCAGCCGAGGAGGATCGAGACCCGGCGGTTCTGCTTGCCCTTCTTCTCGATCTTGCCGAGGGAGAGGGCGCCGATCTCGCCGGTGCTCCGCACATGGGTGCCGCCGCAGGGCTGGAGATCCACCGGCACCTCCCCCGCCCCGATCCGTACGAGCCGCACCCGCCCCTGGCCCATGGGCGGCTTCACCGCCATGGTCTTCACGAGCCCCGGATTGGCGGCGAGCTCGGCCTCCGTGATCCACTCGGCGCTGACCGGATGGTCGGCGGCGATGAGCTCCGCCAGCCGCGCCTCCAGCGCGGCCTTGTCCTCTGGCGGCTCGGCCATGTCGAAATCGAGCCGCCCCTTCTCCGCCCCGATCGCTCCGCCGGTGACGGGAAGCGGGATCACCACCGAGAGGAGATGGAGCGCGGTGTGGCAGCGCATATGCCGGTGCCGGGTCTCCCAGTCGATCGCCGCGGTCACCTCGGCCCCCACCGGCGGGCGCGCCGCCCCCTCGGCCGGGACATGAACGATGCCGCCGGCGCCCTTCACCGCCGTCGCCACCGCCATCTCGCCCCCCTCCCAGACGAGGCGCCCGCGATCCCCTGGCTGGCCCCCGCCGGTGGCGTAAAACACGGTTCGGTCGAGCACCACGCCGCCCTCCGGGGTCTCGGCGGTGACGCGGGCGGGGGTCTCGTGGAGATAGGCGTCGTCGCGGAACAGGGGGTCGGTCATGGGTCCTCCTCAGGTCGGGCAAGGGCGGCCGCGCCCGGTGGGCCCCGCACGGGACCCTGCCGACACGGCGGGTCCGGCCGCGGCCCAGGCGCGCTCAGCGGTCGCCCGGGCCATCGGCGTCCGGGTCTCGCGCCGGCTCCTCGTGGAGCGGGCCGCGCGCGTGCCCTTCGGGCGGCGGCATGGTCCGCTTGGTCTCCTCGATGGCGCCGCGAAGCGCCGCCCCGATCTCGTCGGCGTTCTTGATCGAGATGTCCGCCTGGCGGAACGGGATGCCGATATCCTCCTCGGCGAACCGCTTGGCGATCTCGAAATAGATGTCGGACTGCACGTTGAGGATCCAGTTCACATCGCGCAGGATCCCGCGGATCTCGAAATCGAGGCTGTCCGCGCCGAAGCCGCGGAAGAGCACAAAGGGCGCGGGCCGGCGCAGCATGAGCGGGTGGGCCCGCGCGATCTCGAGCAGGACACGCTCCACCTTCCGCGGATCGCTGCCATACTCGACCCCCACCTTGCAGATGATCCGCCCGTGGAGGTTGGAGTGCGTCCAGTTGATCACGTTCTCCGAGATCAGCTGGGAGTTCGGGACGAACAGCGTCGCCCGGTCGAAGGTCTCGACCGCGGTCGAGCGCACATTCACCGTCTTCACATAGCCCATGCCCGAGGGGAGCTCGATCCAGTCCCCCGCCTTGATGGGCCGCTCGATGAGGAGGATGATGCCGGAGACGAAATTGTTGACGATGTTCTGAAGCCCGAAGCCGATGCCGACGGAAAGGGCGCCCGCCACGATGGCGAGGTTGGAGAGGTCCGCCCCCGTGGCCGAGATCGCGACCAGCACCGTCACCACGAGGCCGAGATAGCCCGCCCCCGCCGCCACCGCGTCGCGCCCCCCGGTGTCGAGCCCCGTGACCGGCAGGATGCTGCTCTTGAGCACCTTCTTTGCCTGTCCAGTCAACACCCAGCCGAGCGTGAGGACGATCAGGAACAGCAGGAAATCCGCCGGCACGATCACCACGTCGCCGATCCGGAACCCCTCCAGGATCTGGCGCCAGATCACCTCGAGATCCGAGAGCGCGGCCCCCCAGATGAGCGCGAGCACCGGCACCGCGCCCGAGGTGAGGACTAGGCCGAGAAGCATCGGCAGGAGGCGGAGCCGCCCCGGGCGGCCCTCGCCATTGGTCGGCTGCCCGTCGACGAAGGCCTTCACGATGTGGAAGAGGAGGAGCCCCGAGCAGATGAGCGCCCCCGAGAAAACAAGGGGGTAGAACGCGTAGCGCGACGCCGCGAAATAGCCGAGGATGGCGAGGGCCGGCGCCGCCACGGCCGCGAGCCGGGCCACGATCTGCGCCCCGCCGAGGAGCGCGCGCCCGCTCGCCGCCCCCACCGCCTCATCTCGGTCCTCCTCCTCCCGGGGCTGGGCGGGCGTCTCCGGCGCCTCGGCCGGGCGGCGCAGGAAGCCCGAGAACCGCCAGAGCGCGACGCCCCCCGCCACGAGAAGCCCGCTGTTGATCAGCGTGAGCCCCTCGACCGCCATGCCGAGACCGTCCGACTGCTGGATGAACACCCGGTCGAGGCCCACGATCCCGGCGAGCACCACGAGCCAGAGATGGGCGGCCCTGGCCTCCGAGTTCGAGAGCGTCGAGAGCCGGAGCGCCGGGGCGTTGGGCGCGTAATAGGCGGCCCCGAGCGCGTAGGCGCCGATCATCACGATGGCGGCGTCGACCAGCCCTTCGAGAAGGAGCCCGCCCCGCGCGCCGAGAAGCCCGGTGAGCCAAACGCCCGTGAAGATCATCGCCACCGCCCAAACCGGGAGGACGAGCCGCACGAGCGTGACCCCGGCGCCGACGCTCACCCGGCGGGAGAGCCCGGTCGCGTCCGTCACCTGGGCGAGGAGCCAGCGGAGCGCCAGCGTGCGGAGCTTGAGCCCGATCCCCACGCCGCCCAGAAGGAGAAGGAGCGGGAGGGCGAAGCGGCCCACGGTCTCGAGATCGAGGGTGAGGTTGGCGATCCGCGTGGTGGTCTCGAGCGCGATCCCTGAGGCCGTGCGCTGGATGGCGGCGAGCGCGCGGGGCCACGTCTCGGGCTCGAGCGCGAGACTCGGGCCGCGGTCGCGGAGCTGTTCTCGGAACCGGTCGCGGCTGAGATTGACGAGACTGGTCTCGATGCCCCGGGCCCGGGCCTCCGCCTGGTCGATGCGCTTGGCATAGGTCTCGAGCGCGGCGATTTCCGTCTCGAGCCTGCGGCGCTCGTCGGCGATCTGCGGGGCCTCGGCGGCGCCGGTGGCGTCCGCTGGCGGCGGGTCGCCCAGCGCCGCACGCTGATCGCGCAGGGGCGCGAGGGCCGCCACCACCTCCGCGCGGGTCTGGGGCACGAGCTCCAGCTGGTCGCCGATCTGCGTGCGGAGCGGTTCGATCTCCTCCGAGCGGGGCGGGTCGAACTCCAGCCGCCGCTCGATGGCTTTGGCCTCGCTTTCCCACCGGTCGAGCCGCTGCGGAAGGCTTTCGGCCTCGCCCTGGGCCCAAGCGACGAGGGGCACGAGCGCGAGAAGGATGAGGAGACACCGGATCATGCGCGACGCATAGCCCCTCGCGCGCGGGGAGGAAAGGCCGTCACACCGGCTCGAACACCTGCGGAACGGCGCGCGCATGGGCGGGCTCCAGCCAGTGCGGCGTGGGCAGGCCCCGCTCGGCCAGGAAAGCGGGGTTGAACACCTTGCTCTGATACCGTGTGCCGTAGTCGCAAAGGATCGTCACGATGGTGTGCCCCGGCCCGAGCTCGCGCGCAAGGCGGATGGCCCCGGCGACGTTGATGCCGGTCGAGAGCCCCATGCAGAGCCCCTCCTCCGTCAGGAGATCGAAGACGATGGGCAGGCCCTCCGCATCCGGGATCTGATAGGGGAAATCCACCTCCAGCCCCTCGAGATTGGCCGTGATGCGGCCCTGGCCGATGCCCTCCGAGATCGAGTTTCCCTCCGCCTTCAGCTCCCCATGGGCGTAGTGGTGCCACAGCGCGGAGCCGAGCGGGTCGGCATGGCCGATCTTCACATCGGGCTTGCGCGCACGCAGGGCCATGGCCACGCCCGCCAGCGTGCCGCCCGAGCCGACCGAGCAGATGAAGCCGTCGACCTTGCCCTCGGTCTGCTCCCAGATCTCGGGGCCCGTGGTGGCCACATGCGCGTCGCGGTTCGCCACATTGTCGAACTGGTTGGCCCAGACCGCGCCGTTGGGCTCGGTCCTCGCGAGCTCCTCGGCCAGGCGGGCGGAGTACTTTACGTAGTTGTTCGGGTTCCGGTAGGGCACGGCCGGCACCTCCACCAGCGTGGCGCCGGCGAGGCGGAGCGCGGCCTTCTTCTCCTCGGACTGGGTGTCCGGGATCACGATCACGGTCTTGTAGCCCATGGCGGCCCCCACCACCGTGAGGCCGATGCCGGTGTTGCCCGCCGTCCCCTCCACGATCGTGCCGCCGGGCTGGAGCGCGCCGCGCGCCACCGCGTCCTGGATGATGCCGAGCGCCGCCCGGTCCTTGACCGACTGGCCGGGGTTCATGAACTCCGCCTTGCCAAGGATCTCGCAGCCCGTGATCTCGGAGGCCTTGCGGAGGCGGATGAGCGGCGTGTTACCCACCGCGGAGGGCACGTCTTTGTAGATCGCCATCAAGCCCGGCTCCTGTGTGGATAATCGCCGGTTACACCTATTCGCTTCGCAAGCCGGCCTCAAGCCCCGTCAGCCGGCCGCCCAGTCCCGCCGGAGCGCGTCCCGATGGGCTGCGAGCCAGAGCAGGGCGACCAGCGCCGGGCCCGTGTTCACCTCCCCGCGCGAGACCGCCGCCATGGCGGAGTCGACGCCGAGCACGAAGGCGCGGATGTCCTCGGCCTCGGTCGCGAGGCCATGGAGCCCGCCGGCATGGGGCAGCTCCGCCTCGCCGACAAAGCCACGGATCGCCTCGGAAGCGAGCCCCGGCGTGGTGTAGTAGAGGCCGGTCTCCCGAAGGCGCCCGATGCCGATGCCCGCCTCTTCCCGCGCCTCGCGGCGGGCCGTGTCCTCGGGGCTTTCGTCGGTGTCGACGCGGCCCGCCACAACCTCGATGCACCAGGGGCACGCATCGCCGCGGGCGAGCGCCGCAGGGCGGAACTGCTCGATGAGGAGCACCCGGTCGCGCACCGGGTCGTAGGGCAACAGCGTCACCGCATCGCCCCAGAGCACCGCCGTGCGGTCGAGCGGCTCGGACCAGCCGCCGTCGAAGCGCTTGTGTCGAAGCCGCAGCTCCTCCACCGCGAGAAAGCTCATATAGGCCCGGTCGCGGCGCTGCACATCCACATCCTGCCGGCCGAACACGCTCCGCACCCCGCCCGGGCGAGGCCCCGGCGCCGCCGCCGCGGCCGCCCTCTGCCGCGCCCGGATCATGATGCCGCCCCAGCGCCGGTCGATCTCCTCAGGCGTCATCCGGCCGTACCAGGCCATGTACTCGCGCGCCGCTTCCAGCGCGATCGCCCGGTCCTCCGCCTGCCAGGCCGCGAAATCCCACAGCGCGTCGACGCTCGGCATCTTGCCCGTCGGGCGGAAATACTGGGCGGTCTCCGTCACATCCCCGGCGGTCACGGCGATGGGCGCGAGCGCATACTCCGCCTCCTCGAAAAAGGCGAGCCGGTCGAGATCCGCCTCGCTCGGACCGCGCAAGAGCACGCCTTCGGCCCGGGCGCCGGGCTCGGGCACGAGCATGGGATAGGCCTCGGCCTCGGCCCGGCGCGTGGCATACCCCTCCGCCACCGCGGGCACCACCGTCTCGGGCAGCACGCGGCGCCCGAGCACCACCTCCGTGAGCTCCAGGTCCCGCAACGACCCGTAGAAGAAGATCGGATGCACGCCACCCCCCTTGATCCCCGCGCTCTCGGCCCGGGATGTAGCGCACGGCCGGATAGGTTGCCTAAAGGGTTTTTCTCCATGCCCCAAAAAAAATATATCCTAGGCGGCGAGTCAGGTGATCCGAAGTGTCATGCGGAGCGTACACCCGGTCATGAGTATGGATGGTTCAAACATGGAGCGCCCGCGGGTGCCTGAGGAGCTTCTGGTTGGGTATGCCAGCGGTGCGCTGTCCCCGGCCCTTGCCCTCCTTATGTCGACCCATTTGGATGCGGTCCCGCAGAGCGCGGATCTCGTGGCCGATCTCGAGGCGGCGGGCGGCGCGCTCTTGCTCGACGACGTGCCCGCGGCTTTGGGCGAGGGGGCGCTGGACGCCGTGCTCGACCGGCTGGACGACACCAACATCTCGGCCACCGTGCAGGGCCCCCGGCTCGACGCCGGCCCCCTGCCCGCCCGGCTGATCGAGGAGATCGGGCTCGATTTCGGCAACATTCCCTGGAAACTCCGGCTGCCAGGCATCGCGGAGTACGAACTTCCCGGGTTCGGATCGGAGAGGGTGAGCCTCCTCCGCGCAAAGCCGGGATGCGGCATCCCCCAGCACACGCACAGCGGGCAAGAGGTGACGCTCGTCCTCACCGGCGGATTGCAGGACGGGGCCACGGTGCTCGGCGCCGGCGACATCTCGGTGCATGACGAGCGCGACACCCATACGCCCAAGATCCTGGGCAACCAGGTGTGCTACTGCCTCGTGGTGCTCTCGGGTCCGTTACGGTTCACGGGTATGTTTTCCCGCGCCTTGAACTATCTCGGCGAGTAGTGGGAAAATTTCACTCGGAGGGATAACATGCACCGACGGACCGTTCTCGCCGGCCTGGGCGCGAGCCTGGTGACCGGACCGGCCCCTGCCTTGGCCGACGCGCCCGCCACCCGCGTCTTCCGCATCCTGCGCAACGGGTCCGACATCGGCCGCCACGCGCTCACCGCGCGCGCGATCCCCGGCGGCTTCGAGATCGAGATCGACATCGAGATCGTCGTCCGCATCCTCGGCATCGCCGCCTACCGCTACGAGCTGACCAACCGGGAGGTGTGGGAGCGCGGTCGGCTCCAGCGCCTCGACAGCCGAGCGAACGACGATGGGGACCGCCACCGCCTCGCGATCCGCCGCACGGGCGACACGCTGGAGATCGACGGCAGCGCGGCCTCGGGCACCGCACCGGGCGACGCGGCCACCACGAGCTACTACGTGCCGGATTTTCTCGAGCGGCGGCCCTGGATCTCGACCCAAACGGGCGCCCTCCTCGATGTGAGCGTGCGCCGGGCCCAGGGCGGCGGCCGCGCCTATGCGGTGTCGGGCGCGCTGGAGACCCGGCTCGTCTACGACGCCCGGGACGAGTGGATCGGCTCGGAGTTCGATGCCGGCGGCGAGCTCGCGCGCTACGAGGTGGTCGAACAGTCCGGCCGGATCGCGGCTCTCTGGCGCCAGGCGTGAGCGTCTTCGCCAAGGTGATGCGCCCGGCCGACGGAGTGGCCTGGGTGACCGGGGCATCCGGCGGGATCGGGCGCGCCGTGACGCTGGCGCTCGCGGCGGAGGGCTGGACGGTCTACGCCACCGCGCGGGGGGCCGACGACCTCGCCGCGCTCGCCGAGGAGACCAGGGGCCCCGGGCGGATCGTGCCCCTGCCGGGCGACGTGACAGATCGCGCGGCGATGGCCGAGGCCGTGGCCAGCATGACCGCGGAGCGCCCGCTGGCCCTCGCGATCCTCAACGCCGGGATCTACCTCCCCATGCGCGCGCAGAGCTTCGACGCAGAGGCGGCCGCCAAGACCTTCGACGTCAATCTCACCGGGGTGGCCAACGGCCTCCAGCCCGTGCTCGAGCACATGATCGCGCGCCGGGACGGGTGCGTTGCCCTCACCGCCTCGGTCGCCGGCTATCGCGGGCTGCCGAACGCGGCGGCCTACTCCGCCACCAAGGCGGGGCTCATCGCCATGGCCGAGGCGCTGGCGATGGATCTTGTGGATCTCGGCGTGCGGATCTCGGTGATCAATCCGGGCTTCGTCGAGACCGAGGCGACGAGCGTCAACGCGTTCGAGATGCCGATGTTGATGCAGCCAGAGGAGGCGGCGGCGAAGATTGTCGCGGGGCTGAAGCGCCCGGGCTTCGAGATCCGGTTTCCCTGGCAGTTCGCGGCGATCCTCCGGCTCATCGGCGCCCTGCCAAACCGCTGGTACATCGCGGCCGTCCGCCGGGCCACCGGTTGGCACAAGATGGACGAGGGCGGCTAGTCCCTGGTGCGCGAGATTGTGACGCCGCGGCGGCCCGCGCCCCGGCTCACCGCGAGAGGCCGGCGTGGAGGGTGGGGATGTCGAGCGCCGCAAATCCGTAATGCCGCAGCCAGCGCAGGTCGCTCTCGAAGAACGCGCGCAGGTCGGGGATTCCGTATTTCAGCATCGCGATGCGGTCGATCCCCATGCCGAAGGCGAAACCCTGATAGCGGTTCGGATCGATCTTCGCCGCCGCGAGCACCTTGGGGTGGATCATGCCGGAGCCCAGGATCTCGAGCCAGTCGTCGCCCTCGCCGAGCTTGAGCGCGCCGCCCTCCCAGGAGCAGCGGATGTCGACCTCCGCCGAGGGCTCGGTGAAGGGGAAGTGGG
>CAYXPI010000084.1:0-15674 GCA_964467005.1 uncultured Limibaculum sp.
GCAGCTTGGCCTTCGACTTGCCGAAGCCCATGGCGCCGCGCCCGCCGGACTGCATCCGATTGAGGAAGTAGATCCAGATGCCGAAGATGATCAGCATCGGCAGCCAGAAGCCGAGGGTGGAGAGGAAGCCGCCCTGCTCCTGGGGCACCGCCTCGAACTCCACACCGTTGGCGCGCAGATCCTGCGTCACATCCGTGTCCGGCGGTTGGATGGTGGTGAAGCGGTCCCCCGTCGCGGTGCTGTAGGTGATCTTCTCGCCGTCGATCGTCACCTTCTGGACTTGGCCGGTCTCGACCGCCGTCAGGAAGTCGGAAAAGGTAACGGAGCGGCCGTTGCCCGAGCCGGACCCGTCCTGGAACACGCTGAACAGCGTGACGAGGAGAAGGATCAGGATGGCCCAAAAGGCCAGGTTCTTCGCGTTGCCCAAGAGAAGCCTCCAAAAATCTGGCACGGCCCCCGCGAGCGGGGCTGCCGAACATCCTCGGATAACATATGCTGGGGCATTCACAAGTTAAGGGCAAGCCTTGCGACCGAACGGCCCGGCCTGGGGGCGACGCGCGGTGCGCGCCGTGGCGCCGGGCGGCAGCGTGCCGTGCCGGTACCCGGCCAGGGGGACCGCGAGGAGGCCGCCCTCTCCCCAGATGGCGGGCGCGGCGAGGCGCACGCGGCGCGGGGCCGCGGCCCAGTCGGCCAGGGGTGCCCAGGCGTCCGCTCGGGAGAGGGTGGAGAGGCCGCCCTCCCCCAGCGCGCCGAGCGTGCACCGCGGCCATGGGCCGGCCAGGTGGAGATGCCAGCGTCCGTCCCACACCGCGCCGTCCCGCGCCGGAACCGGGCCCTCGGACCGCGCCGGTTCGCGAGAGAGGAGCGCGTCGTCCCCCGCGGCCTCGTAGAGAACCCCGCCGAGGCTGCCCGCCCTGGCGTCGAGGAGGTCGGCCAGCGCCCGCGCGAGCGCCTCCTGACGGGGCCGATGCTCTCCACCGCCGATCTCGAGCACCGCCGCCGCGAGCACCCGGAGCGCCGTGTCGGCCTCGGCCTCGCCCAAGGCCGCGCGGTCGATCCAGACCTCGCCGAGCGCTCCCCAGCGGACCGCGCGCGCCGCCAGCGCGTCGGCTGCCGCTTCCAGCACGCGACGCTGGGCGGCCAGCCGCATGGCGGTTGCCGCCAGCCCGCCCGCCGTGATCCCGAGGCCGCCGAGCTCCTCCAACGCCCGGCGCGCGCGCACCCGGTCGAAACGGGGGTCGTCGTTCGAGGGGTCCTCGATCCACGCCACCCTGCGCGCCGTCAGCCAATCTCGGAGCGCCGCGCGCGGCACCGCGAGGAGGGGGCGAAGGACGCGCGTGCCGCCCAACATCTGAACCTCCGGGATGCCCGAGAGCCCGTCGACCCCCGAGCCACGGGCGAGGCGGAGGAGCACGGTCTCCGCCTGATCGTCCCGCGTGTGCCCCGTCAGCACCGCCGCGAGCCCCCGCCGCGCCGCCCAAGCGCCGAGAAGACGGATGCGCGCCGCCCGGGCCGCGGCCTGGAGGTTGCCCTCGGGCGCGCCCTCCCAGGTCAGGATCTCATGCGCCACACCGACGCTTGCCGCCAAGCGCCCGGCGGCGTCCGCCTCGGCGCGGGATCCGGGGCGGAGGCCGTGGTCGATGGTCGCGGCTGCGATGGAGCGGCCCTGCGCGCGCGCCCAGTCCGCCGTGAGGAGGAGGAGCGCCGTCGAGTCCCCCCCGCCCGAGAGGGCAATCCCCAGAGGCCCCTCCGGCGCCAGGCGCGCGAGGGCGGCGGCCAGCGTCTCCGCCGGCGTCGCCCCAGGATCAGGGCGCGCAGGCGAGGGCGTCGCGCTCCGCATCCGCGGCATTGATGAGGTCGCGCTCGCCCGGGAACTGCACCCGCACCTCGCGCAGGGTCAGGCAGGCCTCGGAGAGCTGGCCGAGGCGCCCAAGCGTCACGCCGAGCTGGAGAAGGTTGCGCGACGCCATCGGGCCCCGGCGGTCGAGATTGTACCCGGCCAGATGGTTGCGCGCGGCCTCGGCGAAATCGCCGCGGACGAAGTGGCTCCGCCCAAGCCAGAACCGAGCCTCCGGCGCCCGCGGGCCCTGAGGATCGGCGTCGAGCGCCTGGCGGAGGCGGCGCTCCCCCTGGTCGAACCGCCCCTGCTGGATGTCGGCGATCGCCACGTCGAGTTCGGCGTCGGGGCCCGACGCGGCGGGCCGGCGCGGGGTGACCGCGGGCGGATCGACATCCACAGGCGCGGGACGGCTCGCCGGCGCCGTCTGTCCGCCAAGGGGGGCGGCCGGCGCGAGCGCGGCCACATCGCCGCCCTCGAGCTCGGTCAAGCGGAACTCGATGTCGCCGAAGCGGCGGGTCGCGTCCTCGGCGATCTGACGCTGGCGGAACTCCATCTCCTCGACGAGGCCGGTGAGGCGGCGGAGCTCCGCCTCCAGCCGGTCGAGCCGAACCATGGCGGCGCCCCCGCCCCCGCCGGGGGCCGGCGCCGACGAGGTGCCGCCGCCGAGGCCCTGGAGGCGCGCGCGGATGTCCGCCATCTCGGCATCGAGGATGCTCAGCCGGTACTGGAGATCGGCGACCGTGTCGCCGCTCCCGGTCCAGGACTGGGCGACCGCGGGCCCCGCGAGCGCCAGGGCCAGCGCGGCCGCGACGAGATGTGCCCTCATGGCCCGCTCCCTCCGCCGGTCAGCTTCCGGCGCCCTTGGCGACCACGCTCACGCTCCGCCGGTTCTGCGCCCAGGACGCGGGGTCGGACCCCAGCGCCACCGGCCGCTCCTTGCCGAAGCTCACGGTGCGGAGCCGGGTCGCCGCCACGCCGTTTGAGACCAGGAAGCTCTGCACCGCGTTCGCGCGCCGGGCGCCGAGGGCGAGGTTGTACTCCCGGGTGCCGCGCTCGTCCGCATGGCCCTCGATCGCCACCGTGGCGGTGGGGTTCTGGGCGAGCCAGTCGGCCTGCCGGCGGAGCGTGGCCTGGGCCACCGCGTCGAGATCGAACCGGTCGGTCTCGAAGAACACCCGGTCGCCCACGACCACGTTGAAATACTCGACCGACCGGATGTCGCCCACCCCGCCGGCGCCCGCCTGAGGGTCGCCCGCTCCGGTGCCCGTGCCGGGCGCCGGCGCCTCCGGATCGGAGGCACAGGCCGCGAGAAGCGCGAAGGCCCCCGCCGCCAGATATCGCTTGAACTCGATCGCCATGGTCTTGCCTGCCTTTCGGGTCGTTTCTCTCGTCGGCCCCTCGGGGCGGAGTATCGGCCTCTTGGGCCCCGCCCGCAAGGCACCTTTACGGCAGGATCGCGGACCAGGACGGGTCCGAGGCGGCATTGGGCGTCGGCAAGGCCCGCAAGTTCCGGCCGGTGACGTCGATCGTCATGATCCGCGAGCGCCCGCCGGTTCCCGGGCTCTCTTGCATGAAGGCCAGCACCCGGCCGTTGGGCGCGAAGGACGGCCCCTCGACCAGGAACCCCTCGGCCAGAAGCCGCTCCTCAGAGCCGTCGGTGCGCATGACCCCGATGGTGAAGCGCCCGCCCTGGATCTTGGTGAAGGCGATGAGGTCGCCCCGCGGAGACCAGACCGGCGTGCCGTAGCGGCCCTGGCCGAAGGAGATGCGCCGCGCAGCACCCCCGAGGGCGGGCATGATGTAAAGCTGCTGGCTGCCGCCCCGGTCGGACTCGAAGACGATCTCCCGGCCGTCAGGCGAGAAGGACGGCGCCGTGTCGATCCCCGGATTGCGGGTGAGCCGCCGGAGGCGCCGGTCGGCCAATCGGAGCACGTAGACATCCGTGTTGCCCTCGAGCGCGAGCGAAAGCGCGACCTCGTCGCCATTGGGCGAAAAGCGGGGCGCAAAGCTCATGCCCGGGAAGTCTCCCAGCCGGTCCCGCGCTCCGGTCGCGATGTCCTGGATCAGGATTTCCGGCGCCCCGCGCTCGTAGGAGATGTAGAGGACGCGGCCCGTGTCCGGCGAGAGCCGCGGAGTGAGCACCAGCCCGTCCGCCCCGGGCAGGTAGCTGAGATTGGCCCCGTCCTGGTCCATCACCGCGATGCGTTTCCGACGGTCGCCCTTCGGCCCCGTCTCGTCGACGAAGGCGATGCGGCTGTCGAAATAGGGCCCCTCCCCCGTCAGCACCTCGTAGACCCGGTCCGCCACCTTGTGCCCGATCCGCCGCTTGGTCGCGGGATCGCCGAGGAGCTGGAGCCCCGCGATCTGCGTCTCCGCAAGAACATCGAAGACGCGGAACTGCACCTGCACCCGCCCGTCGGCCGCGCGCAGCACCTGGCCGGTCACCAGAGCCTGGGCGCCGATCGTGCGCCAGTTGGCATAGGTCGGCACGCGGTCGAAGGGCACGCTCTGGTCGATGAAGGCCGCGGGGGAGATGAGGCGGAAGAGCCCCGAGCGCTCGAGATTGGCCTCGACGACCGTGGAGATATCCGCCGCGTCCCCCGCCTGGCCGTCCGCGGCGCCGAAAGGGAGGACGGCGATGGGCAACGGCTCGAACTCCGCCCCCTCGATGCGGAGGGTGAGGGGGCCGCCGGTCTCCTGGGCGAGCGCGCCCGGAGACAGAAGCGCGAGGAGGAGAAGGCCGAGGCGGGCAAGAGGCTGCATGGTCAGAGTCCCACATTCTCGTCGGGCGTGAAGATCACCCGGATGCGTTGCCAGATGTCGTATTTGGCGCGGGGGAGCTTTGCGAACTCCCCGGCGCTTTGAGCGCGGAGAAGCGCGCGGCGGCCGGCCTGGAAGAGCGCCCGCTGCGCCCCCGGGGCGCCGCGGCCAGAGACGAGCTCAGGGCCCGAGACGATGCGCCCCGCCGGGTCGAGCGCGATTTCCAGCGTCACCTCGAGGCTCCGATCCGAGCGGTTGCCGGCATAGGTGAAGTAGGTCTTGATGCCGAGGCGGAGACCGTCGACCTCGCCGCGGGTCATCTGTCGGGCAAAGCGCGAGGGGCCGCCGGGCTGGGCCGCCGGGGCCGTGGGCTCGGGCGTCTCGGGCTCGGGCTGAGCCTCGGCGGCCGGCTCGGGATCGGGCGCGCGGGTCTCCCGTGAGGCCTCCGCCGCGGCCGCGATCTCGGCAGGCCGGGCGACCGGCAGCCGCGCCTCCCGTGGGGCCGGGCCCTCCGGCGCGTCGGGTTCTTGGGCGATCTCGGCCTCGGGCGTGGGCGCGTCGACCGGCTCGGGCGGCTCGGGCGGCGGGGCCTCCGCCGGCTCGGGCTCGGGATCGGGCGGGCGCTCGGGCCGCGAGCCGGGCACGGGCACCGGGCGGGAGGCCAGCGGCTGCACGGGCTCGGTGGAGGGCGGGCTCTGGGGCATGGGCGCCGGCGTGGGCGGCGCGTCCGGCACCGGCACCTCGGCGATCGAGGGGCGCACGGGCTCGGACGGCACAGGCGTGGGCGGCGGCGGCGTGGCTGAGACGGGCAGCTCCGGCCGGGCCTCCGGCTCGGGCGCTGCCGCGGGGCTCGCCTCCTCAGGTTCCGGCTCGGGCTCTGGCTCGGGCTGTGGCGCATCCGGCGCGCGATCGACACCAGGACCCCCGCCCGGAGCCTCCGGCGCATCCGAGACCGGCTCCGGCGCCGCGGCGGTGAGGGCGGCAAAGCTCGCCGCGTCGATCACCGTCGCCTCCGCCGTCGAGATCGCGACGACCTTGCGCGGCGACGAGAAGAGGGGCGCCAGCAACGCGGCAAGCACCAACCCGCCATGGAGCGCCGCGGAGGCCAGGACCCCGATCCGCTCCGGCGAGGCCGGCGGCGTCGGCGCTCCCCGGGCCCGTCTCACTCGGGCGCTCCGCCTAAGGGCTCCGCCTGGTCGTGCACGAAGGCGATCCGCCCGAAGCCCGCGCGGTTGATCTCGGCGATGGCGGTGGCGACGCGCCCGTAGGGCACCGTCCGGTCGGCGCGGAGGAAGATGCGGTCGTCCTCTCGCGCGGCCCGGATCGCGGTGAGGCGGGCGCCGAGCGCCTCCCAGGTCACCGGCTGGTCCTGGATCTGGATCGCGCCCGCGGCGTCGAGCGTGACCGAGAGGGGCTCCTCCTGGTCCGAGGGCAAGGCCGGCGCGTTGGTCTCCGGCAGGTCCACCGCCACGCCCACGGTGAGGAGGGGGGCTGCGACCATGAAGATGATGAGCAGCACCAGCATCACATCCACGAAGGGCGTGACGTTGATCTCCGACATCGGGCGGTGCGCGCTCCGCTGCCGGCGGATGGCGGCCATCAGCGCATGCCCGCGGCCACGGGGGCGGGGCCCGGCAGGCTCGCCCGGTCCGCCTCACGCGCCAGAAGGGTTGAGAACTCGTCGGCAAAGGCCTCGAGCGCGCGGGTCGCGGCCTCAGCTTCAGCGCCGAGGCGGTTGTAGGCCACCGTCGCAGGGATCGCGGCGAGGAGGCCCAGGGCGGTGGCCAGAAGCGCTTCGGCGATGCCCGGTGCGACGACCGCGAGATTGGTGTTCTGCGCGATTGCGATGGACTCGAAGCTGTGCTTGATGCCCCAGACGGTTGCGAAGAGGCCGATGAAGGGCGAGACCGAGCCCACCGTGGCAAGCGAGGAGAGGCCGCCCCGCACCTGCGCCTCCTCCCGCCCGATCGTCACGGCCATCGCCCGGTCGACCCGCGCCTGGGTGCCGGGCAAGATGGCGCCCGTGGGCGCGAAGGAGCGCCGCCACTCCCGCATTCCCGCGGCAAAGACCCGCTCGATCGGAGTGCGCGCCTTGTCCACCACCCGGTCGTGCAGCTCGTCGAGCGAGCGACCGGACCAGAAGCTCGCCTCGAAGGCCGCGGTTTGCCGGGCCACGCGCTTGAGCGCCACCCAGCGCGCCACAATGATCGCCCAAGACCAGACCGAGGCAAAGAGGAGGAGGAGCATCACCGCCTGCACCACCAGCGTCGCCCGCGCGAACATGGCCCAGACGGAGAAATCCACCGCCTCGGCCCGCGCCGGCGCCAGAGCCGTCACGTCCGCCGCCTGCGCGGCGGCCAGCGCCGCCAGGGCGCCCGCTTCGAGAGTGTTCATCGCCTCATCTCCTCGACCGCCATGCCGGGGCCAGGTGGGCCGCGCCGCGCCCCTCTTGCGGGGGCGATGATCCGTCGACAGGGCCGTCTGCTCGTCCCGATGTTTTACTCCTCCGGGAGCATCCGGTCCAGTGCGGCCGCGAGGCGGGCGGGCAGACGCTGGGGCCGGCCGGTCGCGTCGAGGCAGGCGAGCGCCACGGTGGCCTCGGTGAGAATGGCGTCGTCGCGGAGGACGCGCTGGCCCATCCAGACCCGTGCCTGGGTGCGGCGGAGCGCCCGGGTCTCGACCGTCAGGAGATCATCGAACCGGGCCGGCGCACGGTAGTCGATCTCGACCCGGGTGACGACAAAGACGAGCCCCGCCTCCGCCTTCAGCCGCGTCTGGTCGATGCCGAGATCGCGGAGCGCCTCGGTCCGCCCGCGCTCGAGGAATTTGAGGTAGTTGGCGTAGTAGACGACGCCCGCGAGGTCGGTGTCCTCGTAGTAGACGCGGAGCGCGAGGCGGTGCATCAGGCGGGGTCGATCCGGGCCGCGAGGGCGTCGGCATGGGCCGGGTCGGTCGCGGCACCCGGCAGGTCGGGCGCGTAGGCCGCGCGGAGGAGCGCCGCGAACTCGGGTAGGATGATCGCCCGCCCGTCCTCGAGGGCCGCCACCGGGCTCTCATCCAGAAACGCCTGGTCCGACCACAGGAGCAGCCCCATCACCGCTTGGGAGAGCGCGAAGGCCCGGGGCGGCAGCCGTTGCAGGTCGGAATCGAGGCGCAGGAGCGTGATGCAGAGGCGGATCTCCCCGGCCCCGTCGAAATCGAAGATGCGGTATTGGTTGGCCCCGGCCGCGCCCAGCAGGCCCACGAGCTTCTCGAGATCCGGCACGAGGCGCTCAAGCCCCGGCACCTCCTTCAAGCGCGGCCAGGTGTCGACCAGGATCAGCAGCCAGTTGGCCTGGAGCTCCGGGTCCTCGCCCACGAGGCCGCGCCCGGTGACGCCGGAGGCCGCGCGGAGGGCCTCGAGGAGGAGCGCCTCGCCCTCGGGCTCCGTGCCGAGGATCGCGGGCGCCAGAGGCCGGCCCCAGCGCGCAAAACGATAGCCGCCATCGGAGCGGGTGAAGAGCGCGCGCAGGCGCGCGGCGGGCTCCGGCCCGCTCTCGGATGTGTCCTCTGCCATGGGCCGCTGGGTGACGGAGGTGCGGTGCGATGTCAATCGCCGGCGGAGAGGGGCGCGGAGCCTGCCGCTCGGCCGGGGTCGCGTGGCTCACTCCTCGAAGAGCGTGGGCTGGGCCAGACCCGCTGGCGGGGCGAGGCCGAGATGCCGCCAGGCGCCCGGGGTGAGGAACCGGCCCCGCGGGGTGCGCTGGATGAGACCGATCTGGAGGAGATAGGGTTCCACCACCTCCTCGAGGGCGTCGCGCGCCTCGGAGAGGGCGGCCGAGAGCGTCTCGATCCCCACCGGGCCGCCGCCATAATGCTCCGCAATGAGGGCGAGGTAACGCCGGTCCGCCCCGTCGAGGCCGAGGGCGTCGACCCCGAGCCGCGCGAGCGCCCGGGCGGCCAGCGCCTGGCTCACGCGCCCCTCCGCCTCGACGAGCGCGAAATCCGCCACCCGGCGGAGGAGCCGTCCCGCGATCCGCGGGGTGCCGCGCGCGCGGGCGGCGATCTCGGCCACCCCGTCCGGGTCGGCCGAAAGGCCCATGAGCCCGGCCGCGCGGGCAACGATCTGCGCGAGCTCGTCCTTATCATAGAAGTCGAGGCGGACGGGGATGCCGAACCGGTCCCGAAGCGGCGTGGTCAGGAGCCCGAGCCGCGTCGTCGCCCCCACCAGCGTGAAGGGCTGGAGCCCGATCCGCACCGTGCGCGCGGCCGGCCCTTCGCCGATCACAAGGTCGAGCTCGAAATCCTCCATCGCCGGGTAGAGGATCTCCTCGACCACCGGCGAGAGGCGGTGGATCTCGTCGATGAAGAGGACGTCCCGGGCCTCGAGATTGGTAAGGACGGCGGCGAGGTCCCCGGGCTTGGCTATCACCGGGCCCGAGGTCATGCGAAAGCCCACGCCGAGCTCGCGCGCCACGATCTGAGCGAGCGTGGTCTTGCCGAGGCCTGGGGGGCCGTAGAATAGGAGATGGTCCATCGCCTCGGACCGGCGGCGCGCGGCTTCCACGAAGACGGCGAGATTGGCGCGCGCCTCCCTCTGCCCCACGAACTCGTCGAGCCGGCGGGGGCGGAGCGCGGGCTCGGCGGCGTCGTCCGGCTGCGGCTCGGGGCGGAGGATGGGATCAGGCCCGGTCACGCTCACACCTCGGGCGCGAGGCGGCGGAGGGCCCCGCGAATGAGCTCGGAGGCCTCGGCCAACCCGTCCTCCCCGGCCTCGGCGACCGCGCGGGCGGCCACGCCCCGGTCGTAGCCCAGATTGACGAGGGCGGAGAGCGCGTCGGACGCGGCGGCCGGCGTCTCCTGGCCGGTGGGTACGGGCGGGCGCACCGCCTGGGCTCCGAGCGCCATCACACCCGGCGCCTTGTCGGCGAGTTCGTTCACGATCCGCTGGGCGAGCTTGGGGCCGACCCCAGGGGCCGCCCGCACTGCGGTGGCGTCGCCGAATGCCAGCGCCCGGCTCACCCCCTCGGGCCCCAGCGCGTCGAGGATCGAGAGCGCGGCCTTGGCCCCCACCCCCTGCACCGAGGTGAGAAGCCGGTGCCACTCCCGCTCCGCCACCGTGAGGAAGCCGACGAGTTGCAGGAGGTCTTCGCGGACGAGAAGCTCGGTGTAAAGGGCTGCCGCGCCCCCCGGCTCCGGCAAGCGGGCGAGCGTGCCCGGCGCGCAATGCACCACATACCCCACGCCGCCCACATCGATGAGTGCATGGTCGGCGGCCACATAATCCACCCGGCCCGAGATCTTGCCGATCATGCCGAGCCCGCGCGCAGGGAGCGCCGCGCCGCGGCCTCGGCGGTCCAGGCGTGGCAGAGGGCGATGGCCAGCGCGTCCGCCGCGTCGGCGCTCTCGGGCAGGGCCCCGGGGAGGAGCCGGCGCACCATATGCGCGACCTGCGCCTTGTCCGCATGGCCGACGCCCACCACCGCCTTCTTGACCGCGTTCGGTGCGTATTCGGCGACCGAGAGGCCAGCGCGCGCCGGCACGAGGAGCGCCACGGCCCGCGCCTGGCCGAGCTTGAGCGTCGCCGCCGGGTCCCGGTTCACGAAGGTCTGCTCCACCGCCGCGGCCTCCGGCGCGTGGGCGGCCAGAACCGCCTCGAGGGCGGTGTAGAGCCGCGCCAGCCGCTCCGCCAGGCTGCCCTCGCCCGAGCGGCAGGCGCCCGATCCGAGCGCCCGGAGCCGCCCGCCCCGGGCCTCCACCACGCCCCATCCGGTCTGCCTGAGGCCGGGGTCGATGCCGATCACGCGCATGCTCGCAGCGTCTCCGTTAAGCCGATGTGAACCGTTAGCACGAAGCGAGAACGAAAACCAAGCGCAGGCCCGTCGGGATCTCTCAAAACCGACATTGGCCACCACCGTTGCGACGCTCTGTGGCCAATGCGACCCACTTGCAGAAAGTGCATGCGTGGCATGCAGTTACGGCAATTGAACTTGCGGCTTCGAGGCGCCATTTGGCTGGGCAGACGGCGCCGCCGTTGCCACCAAGACACGTTCACCTGCTGCTGAAGAGCTCGCCATGACCACGCTGTTCGACACCGCCATCGCCCGTATCTCCACCTGGATCGCCGCGCGTCGCGGCGTCGCAACCCTGGTCGCCAAATCGCCAGACCAGCGCGAGGATCTCGGCCTTACCCTGGCCGACATGCATCTTCTCCGTCCCTGAGCGCGACGACCTCTCGCCCGGCCGCGGCCGGGCACCCCGCGAGACCCCGCACCGCCGCGCATGCCGCTCGGCGGTTTTCCGTCCCCGATTGGCGCGCAGACCGCGCTTGCAAAGGACCTGTGCCATGACCGAGACCACGACCCGCGCCCTGCCCTTTGGCGCCATCACGCTGCACCGGATCGTCGCCGCCGTCTACGACGCGCGCGATGCGGTGATCCGCTGGAACCGCGCCCGGCGGACGGGGGAGGAGCTGCGCCGGCTTTCCCGCGAGCAGCTCGACGACATCGGGCTCACCCCGGGCGATGTCGACCGGATCCTGAGCGACCGCCTGCTCTGACGCGGCGCGATCAGCCGCCCTCGGTCACGGTGCCGAGGGCGTGCGCTCCGCGCGAGAGGGCGAGGCTCGTCCAGCCGTCGAGTTCGACGCGGCCGACCTCCCGCAATCCGTGCCCACGATAAACAGCCCGGACCCCCGCCGCCTGTGGGGAGAGGAGGCCGGACAGGACCGCGATGCCGGAGGGGGTGAGATGACGCGCCACCTCCGGCGCCAGCGCCTTGAGGGGCCCGGCCAGAATGTTGGCGAAGACGAGATCGTAGGGCGCCGTTCGGCCGAGCGCGGCCGCGCGGAAGCCGGCCGCCCGCACGGCGAGGAGAGGCGGCGCGAGCCGGTTGGCCCGGGCATTCGCCCGCGCGGTGGCGACGGCCACCGGGTCGATGTCTCCCGCCACGGCAGGGACATGCCAAAGCTTCACAGCCGCCATGGCGAGGATGCCCGTGCCACAGCCGATATCGGCCACTCGGCGCGCCTTCAGCCCGCGCCGGGCGATCCGGTCGAGCAGCAGCAGGCAGCCCCTGGTCGTGGCGTGGTGCCCGGTGCCGAAGGCCATCGCCGCCTCGATCCGGAGCCCGATGGCCTGGGCCGGCACTCGGTGGGCGTCGTGCCCGCCATGGACGACGAAGCGGCCCGCGGCCACGGGGTGGAGTTCGCGGCGCACCTGGGCCACCCAGTCCCGGTCGTCGAGCCGGCTGACCGCGAAGGGGCGCGCGCCGAAGGCCGCGGCCAGGAGCTCGAGGCCCGCCCGGTCCGGCACGCCATCGAAATACGCGCCCACCTCCCAGAGCCCGCTGCCGTCCTCGAGCTCGAAGACGCCGACCCCCGTGGGCACCGTCTCCAGCCGGTCGAGCGCCTCGCCCAACGCCTCTGCCGCCGCACGGCCGGGGAGTGTGGTGATCGCCGTGTAGGTGCTCATGGGGCCCCCGCCGGATCAAGAATTTGGTAACGCGCGCCTGCGACGCTCCCCCCGGGTGAACCACGACCGGGGATGCGAGATGACACGAGCCACGCGCCGCGCGCCAGCCCTCTCGGCCTTCCTTCGCGAGGAGCGGGGGACGATGACGATCCAGATCCTCATCCTCTCGATCCTCCTCTTCGGCACGACCGGCATGGTGATCGACTCGGGCCGGGTCTACCAGATCCACTCCAAGATGCAGTCCTTCGCCGACCAGGTCGCCCAGAGCGCGGCCGCCGAGCTCGATGGCGAGGGCGATGCGCTGGCCCGCGCCTGCCGGGTGCAGACCGGGCTCGCGGGCAACGGCGGCGCGCTGATCCGCGACGTCGAGTCGAGCGGCCACCGCTTCCGCATCCGCCGGCTCTACTTCTACGACCGGTTCGAGGGGGTGGCGCCCGGCCGCGGCGCCGACACGCAGCCCGACATCAGCCACAACAGCGCCTTCCTCCTCCGCGCGGACGGGTCCACCGATCTTTGCGCGGCGGCGGCCGACCCGGCCCAGGCCGCGGCCCTCGAAACCCTGAGCGCCCAAGCCCGGTTCGTCGCTGCCGAGATCGACGCCGTCACCCT
Source organism: uncultured Limibaculum sp. (assembly GCA_964467005.1). Classification (GTDB taxonomy): domain Bacteria; phylum Pseudomonadota; class Alphaproteobacteria; order Rhodobacterales; family Rhodobacteraceae; genus Thermohalobaculum. The sequence goes on from CAYXPI010000084.1 coordinate 12,661, forward strand.
CTCGAGCTTTGCCGGGGCGATGTACCAGCTTGCCGTCGGCTTCGGCCAGGTGCTCGGCCTGGTGCCGCAGGCGGGCCCCAGCGCGGCGGTGATCAACACGATCGCCGTCGCCACGCTGCGCCGCGAGATCTGCGTCGACGCCTCGACCCTCGTCATGTGCAACCCCTGGGAGGGCCGGAGCCCCACCTACGAGGCCGAGCGGGATGCGGACAATCTGGAGGGCCGCACCCTCATGGCCTTCGCCAACGCCGCGGGCACGCCCGGCCCCGGCGCGACGAGCGCCACGCCCTTCGCCTGGGAGGTCCGCAACCAGATCTTCGAGCTCGTCGACCCGGTGACCGAGAGCCCCGCCTGCACGCCCGCGGGCCTCGCCGCCGCCTTCCCCGGCGTGCCGGCGGAGGTGGCCCGCCCCGCCTGCCTTATGGCCCAGAGGCCGCAGCGCATGTGCTTCCAGGAGACGGTGGAGGTGCGCCCGGCCGCGGGCGCGACCGTGGTGGCCGCGCTCAACGCGGCCTTCGACCTGCCGAACTATCCTTTCGAGCCTGGCGTCAGCTACGACCCCGCCGCCCGCGTGTCCGGCCGCCCGGCGGGGTCCTTTCTCGAGCCGGATCTCGAGGTTGGCACCGCCTGGGAGGACATGCGCTTCGACACCGGGGACCCCGCGGCGAGCTATCAGGGCCTCACCAACCCCGAGGGTCGGTCGATCTACTACGATTTCCTCGACTACCAGGAGCAGGGCTACACCGGGCTCCCCGCGCCCGGCACGACCCTCAACGCCAATTTCGACGAGGGGTACGACTGGGGCTTCCATGCCTGCCACCTCAACTCGCAGAAGCTCGCGCTCGGCAAGCTCGCCTCGGGCGAATGCGGGGTGGAGTTTCTGAGCGACACCGCGGGGGCCGACCGGGTGGACATCGAGAACATGTTCACCGGCCTTTACGATCCGGAGGCGGGAGAGACCGGCGGGGCCGAGACCCCGTTCGGCGGGGAGAACCCCTTCGGCGACAGCATCTTTGGCGGGGACGACCCGTTCGGTGGCGGCGGCACGGCCTGCCTCGCCGCGGCGAGCGTGCCGAACGCCGTCACGACATGGTACGGCTATTACCGCTGGGCTCGCGCCAACGCGGCGTGCCTCGCGGCGGAGGACGGGACGAGCCTCGCGGACGTCTCGATGACCTACGCCGCCGTCTACGACCCGGGCGATCCGCCCCGCGCGCGCACCGGCGAGCCCATCGTGAACGCCGCGGCGAGCACCGACGCTGTGCATGCGAGCCCCCGCGCGAGCACCGGCAGCCTCGTTCGCCCCCGCGGCTATGCCGCCGCCATGGCCGGGCAAACGGTCACCGCGCCCTCGGGGGCGAGCGCGACCTGCGATCCCGCCGCCCCGGAGAGCTGCCTCTCCGACCCCGCGGCTGAGCGCCGCCGGCACCGGAGCCTTATGGTGAACTGCCAGGCCGCCGTCGCCGGCGGGCTCACGGAGGCCGGCACCTACGAGGCGGAGGTGGTCGCGCCGGTGGACTGGTTCCTGCCCCGGCCGGCCATGATGTTCTGCGGCTATCTCAACCCCGCGAGCCCGGCGGACGAAGGCATTCTCAACGCCATCGCCGCGCAGGGGGGCGACATCAGCGAGCCCTGGTCCCGGCTCGACTGCACGAATGTGAGCGGGCTCGACGAGGTGCGCGTGTTCCTCGAGCTCATCGAGGAGGGCGAGGCGCTGGAGCGCTTCACCCCCCTCCTCACCCAGTAGGTCAGGTCTCGGCCACCACGCCGGCCGGGCAGGTCACGCCGGTGCCGCCCACGCCGCAATACCCGCCCGGGTTCTTGGCGAGGTACTGCTGGTGGTAGTCCTCGGCGTAGTAGAACTCGGGCGCCGGCAGGATCTCGGTCGTGATCCCGCCGAAGCCCGCCGCGGCCAGGCGCGGCGCGAAGGCGAGCTTCGAGGCCTCGGCCGCCGCGGCCTGCTCGGACGAATAGGTGTAGATCCCGGAGCGGTACTGCGTGCCCACATCGTTGCCCTGGCGCATGCCCTGCGTGGGGTCGTGCCCCTCCCAGAACACCTTGAGGAGGTCGCTGTACGAGATCTTGGCGGGGTCGAACACCACCTGCACCACCTCGGTGTGGCCGGTCTGGCCCGAGCACACCTCCCGATAGGTCGGGTTCGGCGTGATCCCCGCGGCATAGCCCACGGCCGTGACCCAGACGCCCGGCCGGGTCCAGAACATCCGCTCCACGCCCCAGAAGCAGCCCATGGCGAACATCGCCGTCTCCATGCCCTCGGGATGCGGGCCCTTGAGCGGCCGGCCGTGGATGAAATGCGTCTCCGCCGTCGGGATCGGCTCCGCCCGCCCGGGCAGCGCGGTCTCGGCGGTGGGCATGGCTGGGGCGGCGCGGGTCAGAAATCCGAACATCGGTGTCTCCTCCAGGGTCTCGCCCATAGGTATGGCGAGGGGCCGGCCGAGGCAACGCCCCCGCGATCACCCCTAGAAATAGTGGAACAAGGTGAGAACTCCCCTTTCCCTAGGGCTCTCGGCGCGCTACAGTCCGGTTATGAACGATCACGCGCCCCAATCGCCCCGGTCGCTCTCGGCCCAGGCCGCGCCGACGCCGCCCTATTTCGCGGGTCTCAACCCCGCGCAGGCGGAGGCCGTGCGCGCGCTCGACGGGCCGGAGCTGGTGCACGCCGGGGCCGGCACGGGCAAGACCCGCGTGCTGACCACGCGCCTTGCGCATCTTATCCACGAGCGACGGGCCTGGCCCTCCCAAATCCTCGCCGTCACCTTCACCAACAAGGCCGCGCGCGAGATGAAGGGCCGGTGCGCCGCCCTCCTCGGCGGCCCGATGGAGGGGCTGCCCTGGCTCGGCACCTTCCACGCGATCTCGGTCAAGATCCTCCGCCGCCACGCCGAGCTCGTCGACCTCAAATCGAACTTCACGATCCTCGACACCGACGACCAGATCCGCCTGATCAAGCAGCTCTTCGCCGCCGAGGGGATCGACGAGAAGCGCTGGCCGGC
>CAYXPI010000085.1:0-15494 GCA_964467005.1 uncultured Limibaculum sp.
CCTCCCTCGGCGCCAAGGTGCTGCAGACCCGGTCCGTCGAGCTTGCCATGCGCTACAAGGTTCGGCTCATGGTGCGGTCGAGCTTCGAGGATTTGCCCGGCACGCTCGTCTGCGACGAGGAGGACATCATGGAACAGAACGTGGTCTCGGGCGTGGCCTTCAGCCGCGACGAGGCGAAGCTCACCCTCGTGAAGGTCAAAGACCAGCCCGGGGTGGCCGCCAAGATCTTCGGGCCGCTCGCCCAGCAGGGCGTGAACGTGGATATGATCGTGCAGAACATCGGCACCGACCGGACGGGCGGGGAGGACGGGACGACGGACATGACCTTCTCCGTCGCGCTCGCGGAGGTGGCCCGCGCCCGCGCCGCGCTCGAGGGGGCGAAGGAGAGCATCGGCTACGAGGACCTCATCGTCGACGATGACGTGGCCAAGGTCTCGGTCGTCGGCATCGGGATGCGCTCGAACGCCGGCGTGGCGCAGAAGATGTTTGCCGCGCTGGCCGACGAGAGCATCAACATCAAGGTCATCACGACATCCGAGATCAAGGTGAGCGTGCTGATCGACCGCTGGTATGTCGAGCTGGCGGTGCGGGCGCTCCACGAGGCGTTCGGGTTGGAGGCGGTCTGAGCCGGGGCGCACCGGCCCGGCGGGGAGTGAGGGATGCCGAGCGGCTCCGGCGGATCGCGGGCCCTGTTGCGGGCGCTGCGCAATGTGATGGCGGGCCCGGGCGACGGCCAGCAGCGGCTCGACCAGGTGGTGCGCCTGGTCGCATCGAACATGGTGGCCGAGGTCTGCTCGATCTACTTGAAGCGCGACGAACGGACACTCGAGCTCTGCGCAACGGAGGGGCTCAAACCGGACGCGGTGCACACCGCGCGGCTCCGCGTGGGCCAGGGGCTCGTCGGCCGGATCGCTGAGAGGGCCGCGCCCTTCGCCACCGACGACGCCCAGTCCGCCCCCGGTTTCCGCTACCTGCCCGAGACCGGGGAGGAGATCTACCGCTCCTTCGTCGGCGTGCCGATCCAGCGCCTCGGCGAGGTGATGGGCGTCCTCGTCGTGCAGAACCGGGCGCCCCGGCGCTACACCGACGACGAGGTGGAGGCGCTCGAGGTCGTGGCGATGGTGATCGCCGAGATGGCCGAGTCGGGCGCCTTTCTCGGCTCGGACGGGATCGTGGCGCAGGCCGGGCGGCGCTCGGGCCCTGTCCTCGTCGAGGGCGAAGGCGCGGCGGAGGGGGTGGCCCTCGGCGTCGTGCATCTCCACGAGCCGCGCCTCGTGATGTTCAACCCGGTGTCGGAGGACGTGGAGACCGAGCGCGCGCGGCTGGCCAACGCGATCGAGGCGCTGCGGGACGATCTCGACCGGATGATCGACGCCGACACGCTGGGGCACCAGGGCGAGTCCCGCGACATCCTCGAAACCTACCGGATGTTCGCGAACGACAAGGGCTGGATGCGCCGGCTCGATCAGGCGATCGACTCAGGCCTCGCCGCCGAGGTCGCGGTGGAGAAGGTGCAGTCCGCCGTGCGAGCGCGGATGGAGCGCGTCTCGGAGCCCTATCTCCGGGAGCGGCTGCAGGATCTCGACGATCTCGCGAACCGCCTGCTGCGCTATCTGGTGGGCGCGCAGGACGACGCGCCTCTGCCCGAGAACGCGATCCTGGTCGCGCGCAACATCGGCCCGGCGGATGTGCTCGAGCACAAGGGGCGGATCAAGGCGCTGGTGCTGGAGGAGGGCGCCCTCTCCTCCCACGCCGCCATCGTGGCGCGGGCGCTCGCGATCCCGCTCGTGATCCAGGCGGATCGGGTGACCCGCGACGCCAACCCCCGGGACCCCATCGTGGTGGACGGCGACGGGGGGCGCGTCCACCTGCGCCCCGAGCGCTCGGTGCTCGACGCCTTCCGCGAGAAGGTGGCCCTCGGCGAGGAGGCACGCGCCGTCTATCGCGGTCTCACCCAGAAGCCCGCCACCACTCAGGACGGCACGACGGTGGCGCTGAAGATGAATGCGGGGCTCCTGGCGGATCTGCCCTCTCTCCTCGTCTCGGGCGCGGAGGGCGTGGGGCTCTTCCGCACCGAGCTTCAGTTCATGATCCGGGGCAGCCTGCCGGGGCGGGAGGCGCAGGCCCGGCTCTACGCCCGGGTGCTCGACAGCGCGCAAGGCCGGGATGTCGTGTTTCGCACGCTCGACATCGGATCGGACAAGATCTTGCCCTATCTCAAGCGGCGCGAGGAGCCCAACCCCGCCCTCGGCTGGCGCGCGATCCGGCTCGGGCTCGACCGGCCTCGGCTCTTCCGGATGCAGCTCCAGGCGCTTATCCGCGGCGCGCGGGGGCGGCCGCTCTCGGTGATGTTCCCGCTTGTGGCCGAGGCCGAGGAGTTTTTCGAGTGCCGACGCTACCTCCTGGCGGAGATCGAGCGCTTGGCCGGTCTCGGCTACCCCCGGCCGGAGCGGCTGCGGGTCGGGCTCATGCTCGAGGTGCCCGCCCTCGCCTTCGCGTCGGACGCGCTCTTCGAGACGGCGGATTTCGTCTCGGTGGGCGGCAACGATCTCATGCAGTTCTTCTTCGCGGCCGACCGGGAGAACGAGCTGGTGCGCAAGCGCTACGACACGCTCTCGCTCGCATTCCTCGCCTTTCTCCGGCAGATCGTCGCGCGCTGCGAGGCCACGGGCACGGCCCTCTCCTTTTGCGGCGAAGCGGCGGGCCGGCCCGTCGAGGCCGCGGCTCTCGCGGCCATCGGTTTTCGCGAGCTGTCGATGCGCCCGGCCTCCATCGGCCCGGTCAAGCGGCTCCTGCGGGCCATTGATTTGGGCGATGTCCTCGATGTTCTGGCCGGGGCGGAGGCCGGAGGCGCGGGCTCGGCGCGCCCGGCTCTTCGGGCCTGGGCGCAGGCCAGGGGCCTTCCACTCTAGGCGCGGGGCGCGGCCCGGGGGCCGCATCGTCGCAGAACCGCCACGTTTACGCCGCTTGACCTAGGTTATAGGGTCGAGTCCGGGCCGATGCGGCCCCGGCAGAGGAGGACGCGCCGATGGACATGCCCGCCCCCGACGAGACCCTTCTGGCCCGCCGCGACGCGGTGATCGCCGATCTCACCGCCGGCCTCGGCGCCGACCGCGTGATCGCGAGCGCCGAGGAGCTCCGGGCCTACGAGTGCGACGGCCTCACCGCCTACACCTGCCCGCCCATGGCCGTGGTGCTGCCGAAGACCACGGCGGAGGTGGCCGAGGCGATGGCCATCTGCGCCCGTCACGGTGCGCCCGTGGTGCCCAGAGGCGCCGGCACCTCGCTGGCCGGCGGCGCGCTGCCCACGCCCGACAGCGTGGTGATCGGCGTCGCGCGGCTCAACCGGGTGCTGGAGATCGACACCGAGCTCCGCGCGATCAAGGTGGAGAGCGGGATCACCAATCTCGCCGTCACCCAGGCGGTGCAGGGCCTCGGCTATTTCTACGCGCCGGACCCGTCCTCTCAGCTCGCCTGCGCCATCGCCGGCAACATCGCGATGAATTCGGGCGGGGCGCATTGCCTGAAGTACGGGGTGACGGCCAACCACCTCCTCGGGGTCACGCTCGTCACCGCCGAGGGCGAGGTGATCGAGATCGGCGGGCCGACCGGCGAGCCGGAGGGCTACGACCTTCTCGGCGTCGTCTGCGGCTCGGAGGGTCAGCTCGGCATGGTGACCGAGGCCTGGCTGCGGATCCTGCCGGCGCCCGAGGGCGCACGCCCCGTGCTCATGGGCTTCGACAGCGCGGAGACCGCGGGGGCCTGCGTGGCCGACATCATCAAGTCCGGCGTCCTGCCCGTTGCCATCGAATACATGGACAAGCCCGCGATCCACGTGACCGAGGCGCACGCCAAGGCCGGCTATCCCTTGGATGTGGAGGCGCTTCTGATCGTCGAGGTCGAGGGTGCGCCGGCGGAGATCGACGAGCAGCTCGCCCGCATCAAGGGCATCGCCGAGGGGCACACCCCGCTTGTGATGCGCGAGAGCCAGTCCGCCGAGGAGTCGGCCGCCATCTGGCTCGGCCGCAAATCGGCCTTCGGTGCCATCGGCGCGATCGGGGACTACATCTGCCTCGACGGCACCGTGCCGGTCTCGGAGCTGCCGGCGGTTCTGAAGCGCACGGCCGAGACGGCGGAGCAGTTCGGCCTCAAGGTCGCCAACGTGTTCCATGCGGGCGACGGGAACATGCACCCCCTCATCATCTTCGACGCCAACGCGCCCGGCCAGCTCGAGACCGCCGAGAAGCTGGGGGCCGAGCTCCTCAAGATCTGCGTCGAGCATGGCGGCTGCCTCACCGGCGAGCATGGGGTGGGGATCGAGAAGCGGGATCTCATGACCCACCAGTTCGGCGCCGAGGATCTCGAGGCGCAGATGAGGGTGAAAGACGTGTTCGACCCCACCTGGCGGCTCAACCCGGCCAAGGTGTTCCCGCTCGAGGTGTCGTCCTCGCGGCGCGGGGGCTGAGGGGCGGATGGCGACGCCCGCCACCGAAGAGGAGCTTGCGGAGGCGGTCGCCACCGCTGCGGCCGACCGTCGCCCGCTCGAGATCCGGGGCGGGGGCACCCGGGCCGGCCTCGGCCGCCCGGTGCAAGCGGCCGAGACGCTGAGCCTCGCCGCCCTCACCGGCATCACCCGCTATGAGCCGGGCGCGCTCACCCTCGTGGCCCGCGCCGGCACGCCGCTGGCGGAGATCGAGGCGGCCCTCACGGCGGAGAACCAGCGCCTCGCCTTCGAGCCGATGGATCACCGGGCGCTTCTCGGCACGGAGGGCGCCCCCACCCTCGGCGGCGTGGTGGCCGCGGGGGTGGCGGGCCCTCGGAAGGTGCAGGCGGGCGGCTGCCGCGACGCGCTCCTCGGCCTCCGCTTCGTCGACGGCCGCGGCAAGGTGGTGAAGAACGGCGGGCGCGTCATGAAAAACGTCACCGGCTACGACCTCGTAAAGCTTCTCTGCGGCAGCCATGGCACGCTTGGCGTCCTCTCTGAGATCTGCCTCAAGGTGGGCGGTCGTCCGGAGCGGGAGCTCACCCTGGCGCTCGACGGGCTCTCGGAGGCGGACGGCGTCGCCGCCCTCTCCGCCGCCCTTGCCACCCCCTTCGGCGTGACCGGGGCCGCGCATCTGCCCGCCGGGCTCGCCGAGGGCGGGGCCGCCACGCTCATCCGGCTCGAGGGCATGGCCGAGCAGGCGGGTTACCGCGCCGAGCGGCTGGAGGCGGCGCTGGCCCGGTTCGGCCCCGCTCGGCGGCTCGAGGGGGCGGATCACGCGGCGCTGTGGGAGCGGGTGCGCGATGCCCGGCCCTTCGCGGGCCGGGCCGGCGCCGTTTGGCGGCTCACGCTGCCCCCTGTCCGGGCGGCGGCCACGGTCGCGACGCTCCGGGTCGCTGGCGCCGAGGCGGCTTTCTACGACCTCGGCGGGGGGCTCGTCTGGCTCCTCGTGCCCGAGGGTGCGGACGCGATGGCCGAGACCGTGCGCGCCGCGGCGCGCGGCGTCGAGGGCCAGGCCCAGCTCGTGCGCGCCGCCGAACCCATCCGCCTTGCCGCCGCCGGGCTCGACCCGAGTGCCCCCGCCCTCGCGCGGATCGCGGCGGGGCTCCGCGCGGCTTTCGACCCGCACGGGATCCTCAACCCTGGTCGCATGAGTGCGTAAATGGCCGACGCCTACGATTTTTGGGCGGCGCGCTTGCCGCGCGGGGATCAGATTGCGATCGACGATTTCTGGCAACGCTTCGTGGAGCTCGCGCCAAGGGTCGAACGCTTTTTCAAGGGGCTTTTGCCCAACATGAATGTCGACCAGGAGATCCGCGCCGCCCTCGGCCCGCTCCGCCACGGGGTGGTGGCGGATTTCGAGGTGGGGACGGAGGGCGAGCTCATCCTCGTGGTCACCCCGGAGCTCTTCCACAGTCGCCGCCCGCTCACCCGGGCCATCGTCTCGCGCGCGCCGGAGATCAAGGGCTGGGCGATGCGCGACGTGCGCTGGCCGGTGGCCCGGGTGCCGGAGGCGGTGCGCGCGATCCTCGACCGGAGCCGGGCCGACGCCATCGAAATCGACGATCTCGTCGCCCGACGCGGCGCCCACCGGCTGGTGGACCTCGTGGCCCATGGCGAGGGCGACCGGGAGTTCATCTCGGACCAGGCCGGGGTGATCTTCTCCGTCCTCCTCGGCGAACGGGCGGACCAGGACTGGCTCGGCACCTGCAACGGCCGGCTCCGGGAGAGCCGGAGCTTCACCCAAACCATCGCGCTCCGCCCGCGCGCCCGGCCGAAGCCCGATCTCTGGCTCGAGAGCTTCCGCGCCTCGGCCCTCTCGATCATCGAGGGCTTTGAGGCCGAACGGCCGGAGGCTCCCTTTGCCGAGAGCCCGATGCGCGTGGAGGACTGCGTAACCTTCCGCCTCCGCCCGATCGGCGGGGAGCGGGTGCGCCGGCGCGACGCCATGACCTATCAGAGCCGCTACCCGGCGCTCACCGCGGCCCGCCTCGCGGGCGTGCGCATCACGGGGCTTCGCTTCTCCCGGTTCGGAGAAGCCTTCTGCGGCCTCAAGATCGAGCGCACGGGCGCTCACCGATTTGCCGAGGTGGCGGAGATCGCGACCTTCGGCACCCGGCTCGAGGACAAGCTGATGGCCGCGGGCGTGGGCGGCGTGATCGGCCGCGCCTCGGGCATCGACCACGTCTACGTCGACTTGGCCCTTCTCGACATCGACCGCGCCATCGCCGTGATGCGCCGCACCCTCTCGGACGAAGGGATCACCGGGCCGGCTTGGCTCCTCTTCGACGAGGCGGGGCTCGAGGATCTCTACCACCCGCTCACCGCCAAGACGCCGGCGACCCCGGTCGCCTGATCCCCCTTCACGCGGAGGCCGCCCCGATGCAGACCAAGTTCACCGACGAGCAGCTCCGCGACAGCGCCATGGCGCGCTCGAACGAGATCCTGAGGAAATGCGTCCATTGCGGCTTCTGCACCGCCACCTGCCCCTCTTACGCCGTGCTGGGCGACGAACTCGACAGCCCCCGGGGGCGCATCTACCTCATCAAGGGGATGCTGGAGGAGGGCCGCCCGGCGGACGCCAACACGGTGAAGCACATCGACCGCTGCCTCTCCTGCCTCGCCTGCATGACGACCTGCCCCTCGGGCGTGCATTACATGCACCTCGTGGACCATGCGCGGGAGTATATCGAAGAGACCTATCGCCGGCCTTTCGCCGACCGGGCGCTCCGCTGGATGCTGCGGCTCATCCTCCCCTACCCCACGCGCTTCCGCTTCGCGATGGCGGGGGCGATGCTCGCGAAACCCTTTCGTAAGCTCATTCCGGGCAAGCTCGGTGCGATGATCGAGCTGGCCCCCCCACGCATTCACCCGCCCATGCGCCACGACGATCCTCAGGTGCACGCGGCCGAGGGCGCGCGGAAGGGCCGCCTCGCGCTGATGACCGGCTGCGCCCAGCGTGCGCTGGAGCCGGAGATCAACGCCGCCACCATCCGCCTCCTCACCCGCCTCGGCTACGACGTGGTGATCGCGAAGGGGATCGGCTGTTGCGGCGCGCTCGTGCACCATATGGGCAAGACCGCGGAGAGCCATCAGACGGCCGCGCGCAACATCACCGCCTGGCACCGGGAGATCGCGGGCGAGGGGCTGGACGCCGTGATCATCAACACCTCGGGCTGCGGCACCACGGTGAAGGACTACGGCTATATGATGCGCGAGGAGCCGCTGGCGGCCGAGGCCGCGGCGGTGTCGGCAATCACCTACGACATCTCGGAGTTTTTGGACCGCATCGGCCTCGGCCAGGCGACCCGTGCGCTGCCCCTGCGCGTCGCCTACCACGCGGCCTGTTCGCTCCAGCACGGGCAGAAGGTAACCGGCGCGCCCAAGGCGCTCCTCCGCGCGGCGGGGTTCGAGGTGGTGGAGCCGGTGGAGGGCCATCTCTGCTGCGGCTCGGCGGGCACCTACAACCTCCTCCAGCCCGAGATCGCCAAGGAGCTGCGGGACCGGAAGGTGGCCAATCTCGCGCGCACCCGGCCCGAGGTGATCGCCGCGGGCAACATCGGCTGCATCATGCAGATCGGCGCGGCGGCCGAGGTGCCGGTGGTGCACACCGTGCAGCTTCTCGACTGGGCGACCGGCGGGCCCCAGCCCGAGGCGCTCGACAACGTGATCGCCGGACGCCGCGAAAGCGCCACCTCCGCGCCTCGCGCTGCCCCCGCTGCCGCCCTATAACCCTGGCGCAGACGGCGGCGGCGAGCGGAGCGGGCGATGCGGCGAGGCGTGCGGGGACTGTGGCGGATGCGGGCGGCGGCCGTCGCGCTGCTCGCGCTGGCGGGCCTCGGCCCCGCGGCGGCGAACTCGCCGCTCGAGCTCTTCGAGCTCCGCCGGATGCTGACCGCGGACGAGCACGCGGCGTGGAAGGCGGTGGGCCGGGTCAACATCGCGACCTTCGGCGAGCGCGGAATGTGCACCGGCACCCTCATCGCCGAGGATCTGGTGCTGACCGCCGCCCATTGCGTGATCTCCGAGCGGACGGGCCGTCTCTACTCGCCGGGCAACGTGCATTTCGCCGCGGGCTGGCGCATGGGGGTGGAGGCCGCGCACAGCCGGGCCAAGAGCATCGCCATCCATCCGAGCTACCGCTATGGCAGCGCGGTGGATCTCGAGCGCATCGGGACGGACATCGCGCTCATCCGCCTGCGCCTGCCCATCCCGGCGGAGGTGGCGGAGCCCTTCGGCATTGGCCCCTCGCGGCTGGTGCGGGGGCCGCTCACGCTCATCAGCTACCGTCGGGACCGGGCGCACGCCCTCACCCGCCAAGAGGGCTGCGACCTTAAGGGCGCGCGCGGCAGCGTGCTGGCGCTGGGCTGCGACGTGACCTTCGGCGCCTCCGGCTCGCCGCTCTTCGGCGAGCTCGACGGGGAGCGGCGGCTCGTCGGCGTCATCTCCGCCATGAGCGCGAACAAGACCCAGCCCATCGCCTGGGCCGTGCTGATCGACCGGGACGCCATCGCCCGGGTCCTCGCCGCGCTCGAGTGAGCCCCCCGCCCCTTGAAGGGCGTTCCCCCTCTGTCCATATCCTGCGCTGCGGATGGCCGATCCCGGCGCCGCAGACTGAGAGATCCGCCCGTCAACGGGGGATCGTTCGCGACTATCGCTTCGAACCGGAGGATAATCCTGATGCGCAATGTCGATCTCACCCCCCTCTACCGCTCGACCGTCGGCTTCGACCGGCTCGCCTCGATGCTCGACCAGATCATGAGCCACGATGTGAGCGCGCCGACCTACCCGCCCTACAACATCGAGAAGCTGGGCGACGACGCCTACCGGATCACCCTCGCGGTGGCAGGCTTCTCCGAGGCGGAGCTCGGCATCGAGGTCAAGGAGGGCACGCTCACCGTCACCGCCGCCAAGCGGGAGACCAAGAGCGAGAGCCGGCCCGTCTATCTCCACCGCGGCATCGCCGAGCGCGGCTTCGAGCGCCGCTTCCAGCTTGCGGACCATGTGAAGGTGTCGGGCGCGCAGCTCGAGAACGGGCTTCTCCACATCGAGCTCGTCCGCGAAGTGCCCGAGGCGCTGAAGCCCCGGACGATCTCGATTACCACGGGCCCCGCGCCCAAGACGATCGAGGCCTGATCCGCGCCACGGCCAACGCCCTGTGAGACCGACGCCCGCGCTGCTTGCGCGGGCGCTTTCGCATGCGCCGGCCTCCAGGTGAACGCTTGTTCACTCTTTTCCCTTGACCCGAGCGGTGCCATTCGGTCCTATCCACAAGGGGGCGACGCGATGCCCCGGGCGATCCGCGCCGGGAGAGCGGTGGACGCCAAGGGAGGATCAGCATGGGGGCCACCGAGGCCACGGGGGCGGAGACCTTTCCCGCACTCCTCATTGCCAACGCCAAGCGGATCGGCACGCGCCCCGCGAGCCGGGAGAAAGAGTACGGCATCTGGCAGAGCTGGAGCTGGGCGGAGGTGCACGACGAGGTGCGCGCGCTGGCGCTTGGGCTCGTGACGCTCGGCATGCAGCCCGGAGACCGCATGGCGGTGATCGGCACCAACCGGCCCCGGCTCTACTGGTCGATGGTGGCCTGCCAGATGGCCGGCGGCGTGCCCGTGCCCGTCTATCAGGACAGCGTGGCCGAGGAGATGGCCTTCATCCTCGACCATGCGGAGGCGCGCTTCATCCTGGCCGAGGATCAGGAGCAGGTGGACAAGGTCCTCTCGGTGACCGACCGGCTGGCCGGCATCGCCCATATGATCTATGAGGACCCCCGCGGCCTTCGAAACTACGACCACTCCACGCTGCACGACTACACGCAGGTTCAGAAGCTCGGCCGCGCGGCGGAGGTGGAGCAGGGCCCGGCGATGGATGCGCGCATCGCGCGGATGCGGGGCTCGGACACCTGCGTGATGCTCTACACCTCGGGCACCACGGGCAAGCCGAAGGGCGTGGTGCTCTCCCACGACAACATCCTCAAGACGGCGCGCGCCGCGGCCGAGTTCGACGGGCTGGTCGAGACCGATTCCATGCTCGCCTATCTCCCGCTTGCCTGGGTGGGCGACTTCATCTTCTCCATGGGCCAGGCCTATGTGGTGGGATTTTGCGTCGCCTGCCCCGAGAGCGCGGACACGATGCACGCCGATCTCCGGGAGCTCGGGCCCACCTATTTCTTCGCGCCGCCGCGGATCTTCGAGAGCCTCCTCACCATGGTGACGATCCGGATGGAGGATGCGGGCTGGGTCAAGCGCTGGCTCTACCGCCGCTTCATGGCCCACGCCAAGGCCATGGAGGAGAAGCGCAGATCGGGCGCCGAGATCACGGGACGGGACAAGCTTATGACCCGGCTCGGCGAATTCTTCGTCTACGGGCCCTTGAAGAACGTGCTCGGCATGACCCGGGTGCGCGTGGCCTACACCGCGGGCGAGGCGATCGGGCCCGATCTCTTCGCCTTCTACCGCTCGCTCGGCGTGCCGATGAAGCAGCTCTACGGGCAGACGGAGGCGAGCGTCTTCATCACCCAGCACCCGGCGGATGCGGTGGACCCAGAGACCGTGGGCGTGCCGACGCCGGGCGTCGAGCTCCGGATCAGCGAGGGCGGCGAGATCTTCTATCGCTCCCCCGGGGTCTTCGTGGAGTATTACAAGAACCCCATCGGCACCTCGGAGACGAAGGACGCGGAAGGCTGGGTGGCCACCGGCGATGCGGGCTTCATCGACGAGCGGACGGGCCAGCTCCGGATCCTCGACCGGGCGAAGGATGTGGGCGCCCTGGCCGACGGGCGGCTCTTTGCGCCCAAATACCTCGAGAACAAGCTTAAATTCTTCCCCAACATCCTCGAGGCCGTCGTGTTCGGCCATGGGCGGGAGCGCTGCATGGCGATGCTCAACATCGACCTCTCGGCGGTCGGCAACTGGGCCGAGCGCAACAACATCGCCTACGCCTCCTACCAGGAGCTCTCGCAGCACCCGCGCGTGCTCGCGATGATGGAGGACCATGTGCGCGAGACCAACCAAGCGTTGGCCGCGGACCCGATGCTGGCGCATTGTCAGATCGCGCGGTTCCTGGTGCTCCACAAGGAGCTCGACGCGGATGACGGCGAGCTCACCCGCACCCGCAAGGTCCGCCGTAAATTCATCGCCGAAAAGTTCGACGACCTGGACGAGGCCCTGTATTCCGGGGCCGCGGAGATCGCCACCTCCACCGAAGTGCCCTACGAGGCCGGGCGCAAGGGCAAGATCGCCGCCACCCTCGAGATCCGCGACGCCGAGACCTTCCCCGTCGCCCCGGCGGAGCGCGCCGCATGAGCCATCCGGTCGCAGAAGTCGCGCAGGACGACACCGTCTACGCCGAAGCCGAGGCCAAGCACGGCATCGCGCCCCGCAAGATCGGCGAGGTGGTGATGGCGGTGGAGGACATCACGCTGCGCTTCGGCGGCGTCACCGCGATCAAGGGCGTGTCCTTCGACATCCGCGAGGGCGAGATCCGCGCGATCATCGGGCCCAACGGCGCGGGAAAATCCTCGATGCTGAACGTGATCAACGGGTTTTATCACCCGCAGGAGGGGCGCATTCGCTTCCGCGGGCAGGTGCGCCGGCGGATGCGCCCGCATCAGATCGCGCGCCAGGGGATCGCGCGGACCTTCCAGAACATCGCGCTCTTCAAGGGCATGACGACGCTCGACAACATCATGACCGGGCGCCTCACCAAGATGCGCCGCGGGCTCCTCTGGCAGGCGATCTGGGCGGGCCCCGCGGAGGCCGAGGAGATCCGGCATCGCGAGGCGGTGGAGAAGATCATCGACTTCCTCGAGATCCAGCACATCCGCAAGACCCCGGTGGGCCGCCTGCCCTACGGCCTGCAAAAGCGGGTGGAGCTCGGCCGGGCGCTCGCCGCCGAGCCGAAGCTCCTGCTCCTCGACGAGCCGATGGCCGGCATGAACGTGGAGGAGAAAGAGGACATGTGCCGCTTCATCCTCGATGTGAACGACGAGTTCGGCACCACCATCGTCCTCATCGAGCACGATATGGGCGTGGTGATGGACCTCGCGGACCGGGTGGTGGTGCTCGATTACGGCCGCAAGATCGGCGACGGCGTGCCCGACGAGATCCGCCGCAACCAGGACGTGATCGACGCCTATCTGGGGGTGCCCCATGACTGACGCGACCGCGCCTTCCGGGGCCTCACGCCTCCTCGGCTGGGTGAACGCGCTCGGGCCCTGGCCGAAGGCGCTCATGCTCCTCGCCGTCGTGGTGGTGGCCTGGGGGATCGGCTCCGGCCTCATGACGGACGTCTTCTTCTGGGAGGTGGTGATCTCCGGCCTCCTCGCCGGCGTGATGTACTCGCTGGTGGCGCTGGGCTTTGTGCTGATCTTCAAGGCCTCGGGCATCTTCAACTTCGCGCAAGGGGTGCTGGCGCTCTTCGCAGCGCTCACACTCGTGGGCTTTCAGACAGGCCAGGTGCCCTTCGCCCATCTCATCAACGCGATCTGGGGATTGGACATCCACTATTGGTCCGAGGCCGGGCTGCCGGACGCCGCGGCCATTCTCGCCACTCTCGCCGTGATGATCGGGCTCGCTTGGGCGGTTGTGACGCTCGTTCTCAAGAACCTCGTGAACCAGGAGGGGATCATCCTCTTCATGGCGACGATCGGGCTCGCCTTCGTGCTCGAAGGGGTGGGAGACCTCATGTGGGGCGCGGATGTAAAGCGCCTCGACATCGGCCTGCCGGACAACGCGCCCTCGGATCTCATCGCGGATTCGACGGGGATGTTCATCTCCAAGCTCGAGATCTCGGCCGCGGTGGTGGCGGTGCTGCTGGTGACCGCGCTCACCCTCTTCAGCCAATACACCAAGATGGGCCGGGCCTTGCGCGCGGTGGCCGACGACCATCAGGCCGCGCTCTCGGTCGGCATCTCGCTCACCACGATCTGGTGGATCGTCTGGTCGGTGGCCGGGATCGTGGCGCTGGTGGCGGGCATCATGTGGGGGGCGAAATCGGGGGTGCAGTTCTCGCTCTCGCTCATCGCCTTGAAGGCGCTGCCGGTGCTCATGCTGGGTGGGTTCACCTCGATCCCTGGCGCCATCGTGGGCGGGCTGATTATTGGGGTCGGCGAGAAGCTCTTCGAGTTCTACATCGGGTTCCCCTTCCTGGGCGGGGCGACGGAGAACTGGTTCGCCTATGTTCTGGCGCTTCTCTTCCTCCTGTTCCGCCCCCAGGGCCTCTTCGGCGAAAAGATCATCGAGAGGGTCTGAACCATGGCGCAGCGCTCACGTTTGGGCGGCATCAGCATCGACTGCCAGACGGAGGACCTGGAGGGCGCGGCGCGCTTCTGGTCCGACGCGCTCGCGATGCCGGTGGCGCCCGGGGGCCCGCGGTTCGTGCGGCTGGGGCGTTTCGGCGAGCTGACGGTGGAGGTCCAGGCGGTGGACCATCCCCCGCGCGTCCATCTCGACATCGAGGCGGAGGATGTGGCGGCCGAGGTTGCCCGGCTCGAGGCGCTCGGCGCCAGGCAACTCCGCCTGGTGGAGGACTGGGTGGTGATGGAGGCGCCCACCGGCCACCGCTTCTGCGTGGTGCCCGCGGCCTCCGACGAGGGGAGCGCATGACCCACCGCTCCCGCATCGGCGTCCTCGTGATCGACTGCCAGACCGACGATCTCGGCCCCGCGACCGCATTCTGGGCCGCGCCGCTCGGCGCAACCGGGGCGGGCAGGGCCACGCCCTCACGCGTGATGGAGCGCGCCGGGCCCCAGATCGATGGTGGCCACGCAGGCGCGGCCGATTGGGAGGCTAGCCCCCGATGACGTCGCCCATCCAGGCCCAGAGAGCGCCGATGGCCAAGACCGGCAGCGCGACCAGCAGCACCCACGGCGCCACCACCGCGAAGGCCACCAGCGCGATGGCCACGGCCCCGAGCGCGAGCGCGCCGATGGCGAGGATCCCAATGTCCTCGAGCCCCGCCAACACGCTGCCCAAGAGCCCGGCGCAGAGAGCGGCCGCGCCGGCGATGATCTTGAGCTGCTGCCCGGCCTCGCCGAGGAGGAAGACCGCCGCCGCCGCGGCCACAAGAACCACGATCACCAGCGCCCAGAGCGCGCGCGAAACGCCGCGCCCACCGCTCTCGTCCCGCGCCGCCAGGAGCTTCGCCTTGGCCGCGGCGAACTCCGCATCGGTGAGCGTGCCCTCCGCGTGCTGGCGCTTCAGCTTCTCGATCTCGTCCGCCACCGCCATGGCCGGCTCCTTTCCCCCTCACCCCCCAGCGCCGGGAGGCTCCTAATGTTCTACCGTGAGGCCGGGGAGTTCAAGACATCCTACGCCGCTGACCACGCGACCTTCCCCATTCGCTTCGATCTCTGGCGGTTCTGGGCGATCGTGCTCGTGGCGTTCCTGGTCGTGCCGTTTCTGATCGACGACTACTGGGAGAAGGCGATCTTCCTCCCCTTTTTCTGCTACGCGCTGGCGGCGATCGGGCTCAACATCCTCACCGGCTATTGCGGTCAGGTCTCGCTCGGCACCGGCGGGTTCATGGCGGTGGGGGCCTACGGCGCCTACAAGT
The DNA here is from genome assembly GCA_964467005.1 of uncultured Limibaculum sp. GTDB lineage: Bacteria > Pseudomonadota > Alphaproteobacteria > Rhodobacterales > Rhodobacteraceae > Thermohalobaculum. Next base: position 15,038 of record CAYXPI010000085.1, read on the forward strand.
TCATGACCGGGCTCGACATCACATGGGAGGACGCGACGGGCGCGCAGGTGGTGCTCCTCGATCTTCCGCCCCTGGACATCATCTCCTCCACCCTTCTCGGCGGGCTCTGCGCCGCGCTGGTCGGGCTCCTCTTCGGGCTGCCCTCCTTGCGGATCAAGGGCTTCTACCTCGCCGTCGCCACGCTCGCCGCGCAGTTCTTCCTGGTCTGGCTCTTCAACAAATGGGAGTGGGCCTACAATTTCTCGGCCACGGGCCAGATCACGGCGCCCGAGACGACCCTGCTGGGCACGCCGGTCACCGGGGCCAACGCGCCGCCCTGGGCGACGTATCTCGTGGGTCTCTCCTTCCTTTTCGTCTTCGGCTGGGCGGCGCGCAACCTCGTGCGCGGGCGCACCGGGCGCGCCTGGATGGCGATCCGCGACATGGACATCGCCGCCGAGATCATCGGCGTGAACCC